>CALVRZ010000024.1 GCA_944358875.1 uncultured Bacilli bacterium | reverse complement strand
ATAACATATAAACATATGTTTGTCAATATATTTTAGCCAAAAAAATTATTTTGTTAAGTTCCTATGGTATAAAAAAAAGCTACTATTTTAATCTACAATAACACTTGTAAACTTTAAAGTAGCTTTTACATTAATTATCTTTTTGCTTTCTAGAATCTTCCATAAACTTTTTATTATTAATAAGTCTCTCATCACTAGGATTCATTTCAATAGCAACATCAACATTTTCTATAGCTTTATCTATATCACCTAAATAATAATAGGCAATTGATTTAAGATCAAAAATTGTATTATCCCAACTAAAAATTTCATTAATATAACTTTTTGCTTTATCTTTAATTTCTAAAGCCTTATCACAATATTCTATTACTTTATCATATTTTTCAAGTTGATAATATAGTAAAGCGAGTTCAACATAACTATCACGTAGGTAAGGAGCTTCTTCAATTGCCTTTTCATACCAAGTAATAGCGTCATCAAATTTTTCAAGATTTTTATAAGACCTACCAATAAATCGCATTGAAGCACATCGTTCATCTTTCCAAGTAGCTTTTTTCATACCAAGATGCTTCTTTAATGTTCTAATACAATCTTCAAAGCGACCATAATACATATATTCTCGACCTAAATAATGCATATTTCGGTCATCATCAGGGTCTTCATCAACAGACATTTCCAACAAAGGCAGATAACTACCTCTACTTTTAGTATTATCAGGATAATGGTTAACACAAATATCTTCAATTACCAATTTATTTTCTGCACCATCACCCAGATAAGTAAGTATTTCATGAACAGGATGAGTCCATTTATAATTATGTCTTGCATGAATTTTTTCAATATAGAAACTTACTTTAGGATTATCATTTTCATCTAAATTCCAATTATAATTATAGAAAATTCTATTGGTGTCCTTTTGCCATTTCTCCTCAAGGGCTTTCCGCCAACCTGGTAGCATTACCTCGTCTAAATCAAGACAAATACAAATATCCGCATCTTCTGGCACTAACTTCAAAGACTCATTTCTAGCAACATCAAAACGCCATGGTTTAATTTCTTTAACCGTAACATTAACACCATTTTCTTTAAGTAGCTGAACAGTATTATCTGTAGAGCCGGTGTCTAAAACAAAGACCATATCCGCATCTTTTATAGATTGGACCCATCTATTAACAAATTTAGCTTCATTTTTTGCAATCGCATATACACAAATTTTATATTTACCCATAATGCCTCACTATGGTCCCGTAGGTCCAGTATCACCAGTAGGTCCCGTAGGTCCAGTAGGCCCCGTAGGTCCCGTAGGCCCCGTATCACCAGTAGGTCCAGTGGCCCCTGTAGGTCCGGTAGGTCCAGTTGCTCCTGTAGGTCCAGTTACTCCAGTGGCACCTGTAGCACCTGCATCACCAGTAGGTCCCGTAGGTCCTGTAACACCAGTAGCTCCTGTAGGTCCGGTAGGCCCAGTTGCTCCCGTAGGCCCAGTTATACTAGCTCCGGTTGCTCCAACTGCTCCCGTAGGCCCAGTAGGTCCAGTGGCTCCTGTAGGTCCAGTCACGCTAGGTCCAGTTGCTCCAACCGCTCCCGTAGGTCCGGTAGGCCCAGTAGCCCCAGCAGGTCCTGTAGGTCCTGTAGGTCCGGTTACGCTAATGCCCGTAGCCCCAGTTGCGCCTGTAGCCCCAGTAGGTCCTGCAACACCAGTGGCACCTGTAGCCCCCGTGGGCCCTTGAGGAATTGTTAAATTAAGAACAAAATTAGGCGCTGTGCCTGTAATAGTTGCGCTAGCTGTAGAACCAGGCGCACCAGTTGTAACATTTCCGACCGTTATACTTGGTGTTGCACCTGTAGCTCCTGTGGCTCCAGTCGCACCAGTCGCCCCTGTAGCTCCAGTTGCCCCAGCAGGTCCTGTCATACCCGTAGCACCAGTAGGTCCTGTAGGTCCAGTTGCTCCCGTAGGTCCTGTAGGTCCAGTTGTACCAGTAGGTCCGGTAGGTCCGGCAACAACACCAGTGCCTTGCCAACTTGCTGTTATTGGATCCCATACATATAAGTCACTACCTACAATATAAGCATCTCCAACTGCACCAACTGGATGAGCAGCAACTAACTCACCAAAAGTATTAAAAAAACCATCGGCTTGTATTCCTGTTCCAGCAGGTCCGGTAGGTCCCGTAGGCCCGGTAGGTCCGGTTGCACCTGCTGGTCCCGTAGGTCCAGTTACACCCCCTGTCGTCGGAGGAAAGCAACAACCATGAGAGTTTTTATTAAGCTCACTATCACACATAATTTTGTTTAGAGCTTTTTTATAACTATCATTCATTCAAATCCATCCTTTCATTACTAGCATATGAAAGAAGTCTAAGAATAATAATAACAAACGCATAGAAAAACAAAGAAATTTTCCTTTGCTATATATCTAATTTTAAAACTTTATTATTACGTTTTGTCAAATAAGGTCCCGCATTATTTACCAAATTTAAATAATTTTGCCAATCCGTATCGGGAACATTTTTATCAATTAAAAATTTTTCAATTAATTCTTGATTTATAACATCGCTAAATCTCCTAATTGGGGAAGTACAATGACCATAAGCTGAAACTCCAAGTAGGTGGTGGCCATCATTATGACTAGAATAATAAGCATAACTATCATTTTCTTTAATATTACGATATAGAAAAGGGTAGTGGTAATCACTAAAAACTTTAGCTACCATCGTATTAACAAGAATAGCTAATTCTCTAATAATAGCAAAACTATTACTATCTTCATTATTATTTGTTGTTAGAGATAATTGACTATTATGCTTAGAACTTAGAACATCAGCAAGCTCTTTAGCATTATTTAACATTATATCAATATCGTTATCTTTTTTGCCATTTTCTAACCTTACATTAACCTGATCATAATCGCATCTTTCTTTAACTAAAATAACCCCTTTACTAATTTCAAAATTTTTAATTTCTCCTAATGGGCTAATTCTAAAGAAAAAGGCTTGAACATTTCTTTCATTATTTGCCACCAAAGATAAAACATCCGTTGCCAAAATTTCTGGTAACATGTGAATATCAAAGTTATCATCTTGATTATCATGATTATAGAAAGAAGTACCACGTTTATACGCAATCTTCAAAATATTCTGATTTCTTCTCAAAATTCTAATAACATCAGCAATATAAACATATAATAAATAATCACCATTAGTATCTTTTTGTAAAGAAAAGGCATCGTCTAAATCCAAACTACTTATATCATCGATCGTAATAACTAAATGCTCACGGTAATCATTTAAATTATTAGGAATAGCAAGATTAATCTTTTTAATCTCATCTTCATCATAGTCATTTTCCGCATAAAAATCAAAAATTTGTTTTTTTTCTTTCTTTTGCTCCTGATTTAAAATTTTTAAAACATTTTTAATTTCATTATCGATTCTTTGCAATTCATCCTTTTTCTTTTCATCAAAATAAATAAGTGCCAATTTATTTCGTATGACATTTCTTAAACCATTAAAAGAATCAGAATATTTTTTTGAATTAACAGTGTTATCTTTAAAAAAGTCACTAAAAAACAAACCAAGATTAAAAATATAAGTAGCATTTGTCAAATCATAAATATTTATATTTAAAATTAAATCACGATAAAAAAGAATTAACAAGTCAAAAAAACTGTCATCATTTTGAACCAAATTTTTAAATTTAGTACCATTATTAGTTCTAAGTAAATCTTTTAGTAAAAAATATTTATCTCTTTGTTTAACATCCATATTGCTCATATGCATTGCCTTATCAAAATCAATATTGGATAAATTACTATAATAGTTATCTTTCCCTTGATAGTTATTTATAAAGTAGAGTAGAGAGTTAACTTTTAATAGTATTTGTTTTATAACTGATAACCTCTTTTTATCTAAAGAAGTATCATTCTTAATCATTTTTTCCATTTTCTTGTAAGTTGTTTTTAAAAATGTTTTTATTTGTTTAGTTGGTACTAATCTATCTACAATAATTGGTTTTAAAGTAACATCGATACTAAATAAAGGAGAATTAGCTATTTCTTCTGTTGTCGTTAAAGGATCATTAAGTTTATCAAAAAAATTGTTACAATCCGCCATAAATTGCTTTGTTTCTTTAATAATTTTCATTGTAAGTGTATCATCGAATTCTCTTTCCATCAATAATCACCCCTTTTTTTTGCTAACATATTATATCAGAAAAGCAAACATTTGTAAAGATATTGACAAAAAAATCACCAACTTAAAAAAATAATATTGAAGTAATTCTCCAATAATGATATAATATTACCTGTAATTGCCCCATAGCCAAGCGGTAAGGCATCGGACTCTGACTCCGACATTTCGAAAGTTCGAATCTTTCTGGGGCAGCCAATTAGAATAATACAATATTAATATAAAAGTCCGGTTATAACTACCGGACTAACATCTATCTTAAAGTAGAAACCAATAATTAATTAAAAATAACAAATATTTTTGTTATTAACCTAAGAAAGAGTGATAATATGACAAGAAAAGATTTAGCGGAGTTAATGTTTCCTGATGTAACATTAACTAAAGAAGATTACGAAAAAAAATACCCTACAAGAGACTTGCCTGAAGGAGCAATTGTAACTAGATGTGCTCCCAGTCCAACTGGATTACTTCATATGGGAAATCTCCGTTCCTTTGTCATCGCTGAAAAAGTAGCTAAAGATACAAATGGTGTCTTTTACTTACGAATTGAAGATACTGATGGCAAAAGAACTATCGAAAATGGTATTCAAAAAATTATCGATGCCATTCATAACTTTGATATTCAAATTGATGAAGGTGTTATTTCTCAAGATGAACAAAAAGGATCATATGGACCATATATTCAAACCCAAAGAAAAGAAATTTATGATGCTTATGCCAAATATATGATTGAAAATGATTTAGCTTATCCATGTTTCTGTAATGAAGAAGAGATTGAAGATACAAGAAAAAATCAAGAGGGAAGAAAAGAACGCATTGGTTACTATGGAAAGTATGCTCATTGTCGCCATATGAGTATTGATGAAGCATATAAAAAAATTAAAAATGGCGCCAAGTATGTTGTTAGAATTAAATCACAAGGTGATTATGATAAAAGAATTGTCATTGATGATCTTGTCAAAGGCAAAGTTGTCTTTCCTGAAAATGATATTGACCATGTCCTAATTAAAAGTGATGGCATTCCTGTATATCACTTCGCTCACATAGTTGACGATCACCTTATGCGCACAACTCATATTTTAAGAGGTGAAGAGTGGCTATCATCGACACCATTACATTTAGAATTATTCAAAATGTTTGGCTATAAACCTCCTAAATATGCTCATTTAGGTCTCGTCTTAAAAGTCGATGAAGATGGTAGCAAACGTAAACTATCAAAACGTAAAGACCCTGAAGCGTCCTTATCTTATTACCATGAAAAAGGTATCCCAGTTACCGCTGTTAAATTATATTTAATGACGATTGCTAATACTAACTTTGAAGAATGGATGGATCATAATCCTGATAAAACTATGGATGATTTTAAGTTTAGTTTCAAAAAAATGAGTGCTAGTGGATCATTATTTGATTTAGAAAAATTATTAAATATATCTAAAAATTATATAAGTAAACTAACCAAAGAAGAAGTATATAATTATGCTCTTACTTGGGCTCAAGAATTCGATCCTGACTTTGCTAAACTTCTTCAAAATTACAAAGATTATTCTATGTCTATCTTCAACATTGAAAGAGAGCAGAAGAAACCACGTAAAGATTATGCAAGTTTCTCAGAAATCAAAGATCAAATCTGGTATATGTATGATGAACTTTTTGTAGGTGAATTAGATTACAATTTTGCTAAAATTAATGATGCTAATGAAATAGAAGAAATCTTAAATACTTATATAAATGAATATTATGATGAAAACGATGACAAAGATACATGGTTTAACAAAATAAAATTGCTCACGGACAGCTTAGGTTATTGCTCTAACATGAAAGAATATAAACAAAATCCTAATAACTATAAAGGTAATGTTGCCGATATTTCTACCGTCATAAGAGTTGCTTTAACAACAAGTACTATGACTCCTGACTTATATGAAATATCTAAATTATTAGGTAAAGATCGCCTTCGTGCCAGATTTACTAAAGCTATAAATACAATCAAAAAGTAGGTTTACAACACAATCAAACCTACTTTTTTATTTTATAATTTTTATTTCTCCTGTTGAACCATTTAGATATATTGTTTTGGCTTTACTAATCTTTGTAAAGTCTTCATCATCAATATCTGTAACACAAGGTATACCAAGTTCTCTAGCAATAATTGCTGCATGACATAATAAACTTCCTATTTTTGTCACTAAAGCCTTTGCTTTTTTCATCTCCGAAATCCACATAACATCCGTCTTATTAGTAATTAAAATATCGCCTTCTTTAAATTCATTGTGTTTTTGATAAGTAGAAAGATAGCAAACATTACCGGTAACTTCACCAGGTGCAACTCCTAAAGCAAGAATCGTATTTCTCTCTTTCTTTTTGCTTTCTGTTTTTATATTAACTTTTCTAGTAACACTACGATATTGTAAAAGAATTAAATTTCTGTCAATAATACACCATTCAAGATCGCAAATTTCTCCTAAAATATGCTGAACTTTTATAAAATATTGTCCAATATTAATGTTATCTAGCCGAATATCATTTCCATCATGAAATTGAATTCTCGTTGCTAGTACTTCTCCAGAAACTAATTTTTCACCAATATCAGCAATATATTCATAAATTCCTGCATCTAAGCTAGTACCAAACCAAACACCTGCGTAGTCAACTTTTTTAAATTCTTGAATTATTACGGCCATTTCTAAATTTCCTAAATTATTATCCTCAAGATAACATTTAACCCTTTTACTTTCTACTGATTTTTTGACTAGAGTAAATTTGTCATCAAGTTCATCTTTATTAACATCTAAATAGCTTTCAAACATCCCTGCAAAAGAATGTTTTTCACCATCCTCGATCGTTGCCGAAGAGCGCACTGCGTAACGTTTATCATCATCAAAGTAATTCCAATCCTCACTTTCCATGACAACTTCGGTAGGAATAACATAAGTATTGGGTATTACCAAATGATATTTATACAATTTAGCTAGTCCATAAGCCTTACCACCCACTAGAGATAAAAGCTGTTCTTTAGTTAATAAATCCAATAGGTGACTAATGAGGCTCATATCCCAAATCTTTTTTTCGCGTAGTTTAAAAAAAATATAATTATTAACATTATTAAAAAAATACTCAACATTATCTAACAAAGGACCAATTACTTCATGCCCTAATTTATTTTGCTTATCTTGCCATTCTTTAATTAATAAATACTTATTAATAAGCTCATCATTATCCTTTTTCTTTTGATCAATATCCTTCAAAACATCCAAATAATTAGAACCATATCTATTTTTAAATTCTTGGGCTATTTTATCGCTAAACTTACTTCTTTCTGTAATTATTTCAATCAAACCAAAAGTAAATTTTAAGAAAACAACTAACTCATATTTTTTAAAAGAATCATTTTCTTGTTTAATTTTTTCGATAATAAGTTCATCTTTTTTTGCTAGAGTGTGTAAAAAAGCTGTAACATCATCATTTAATAAAGAGCTTAAAACTTCTTCAAATTCTTTATTAATTAAAGCATAAAGAAAAATATTCTTACTATCATTATCATAAAAAATATCATTAATTTTCTTCCTTAAAACGTCATCTATAATCACAACTATCACCATTTACATTATACAACATAATAGAAAAAAATAAAATGATTAAAAAAAGATAATTATTGCTTTTTATTTTACCATTTGTTATAATAAAACAAACAAATAAAATTACATCATCGATAGGAGGAAGTAAAAGTATATGAAAAAATTAAGATTTAACAATGAGCCATTCATTATTAAAAATAAAAGGTTTAGTACCCTTGATTTTATTTTTCTTTTCCCTTATCAATATGAAAAAAAAGACATGTATAATGTCAAATTATTAAAAAACTTATTAGCGTCTACTTCAAAAAAATATCCTACTGAACAAGGATTCAAGCAACAATTATTAAAAAAAATGATTATCGGTTATAATGTTCGGAATGTTATAATTAACAAAAATTTATTTTTTGAATTTTCACTATTTGTTCCAAACCCTAACAAAGTTAAAACATTTAACTTAGAGAAAGCCTTTTCCTTTTTTATAGACTCAATCTATCATCCTAATGCTAATAAATTGGGTTTTAATAGTAACCAATTTCAAAGAGAAAAAGAGTATTTAAATGCCGCTATTAACAATAATATGAAAAATATTTATGCTTATAGCTATCAACGATTTATTCATTATTGTGATGATATTGGCAACTTAAAAGACAATATTTTTACTAATTTACCATTATTAGAAAAATCAACTCCTAAAGGCCTTCTTGATTATTATCAAAAAGTCATCTTCAATAATGAACCCCTTATTTTTATCTTTGGTGACATATCCAACAAACAAGTAAGTGATCTTTTTAACAAATACTATCCATATCATCATCAAGATATCACGATCGTTAAAAATTATCATGAATTCTTAATTCCTCGCCAAGAATACCAATATATTGAAGAAATATCACATTATAATCAATCTGCTTTATACTTTGGTTATAAAGTTTTAAATATGCAAGAAGAAGACCGCGAATACTTAGAATTACTAGGTCGTATTATCGATAGTAGATCCACCAATTTACTCTTTAAAGCTCTAAGGCTCAAAAATAATCTTGTCTATCAAACTGGACTTAACTTCAACACTAACCATGGCCTTCTTTATATTGAAGCCTATCTCCACAAAGACTCTAAAGATAAAGCTATCAAGATTATTAAGGATCTTATGATAAGTTTAAATAATAAAGAAAAAATAACCAACTATATAAATATCATTCTAGAAGAAATGGAAAAACAATTAATAAGACAAAAAGATTCTAAGTATGCTAATCTTAATAATTATATCAATCAAAAATTACAACTAAGCAAAAGTTTAAAAGATAAATATAATTTCTATAGTCATATTGATATTGATAAGTTTATATCTTTTCTAGATAGAATAAAACTTGACACAATCTATTTTCTAAGGGGGGAAGAAGATGAAAGAAAGTAAAGTATTTAAATTAAAAAATGGCTTAACCCTTTTATTTTATAAAGACTCAACTAAACATTCAATGGTAGCTAATATCATTGTCAAATATGGTGGTATTAACAATGAATTTATTGTTGATAATCAAAAACATCGTACTAAAGATGGCATTGCCCATTTTTTAGAGCATCTATTAATTGAACATAGTATCTATGGTAATGCTCTAACACATTTTAATACTAAATACATTAACACTAACGGTATAACTAATTCCAGGATGACTAATTTCTATATTGATACTGTAAGTGATTTTGAAGATTCTCTAATTGAATTAATTAATATTGTTAATATTCCTCATTTTACAAAAGAAGATGTTGCTACAACCAAGTATGCTATTATTGAGGAAATAAGAAAAAACAATGATAATAAATTTCGTAACTTAAATAAGAAGACTCTAAGTTGCCTCTTTAAAAACATTAAGTATCAAAATAATCTAGGAACGGCATCTACAATAAAAAGTTTAACGTATGAAGAAGTAAAACAATGTTATGATCTTTTTTATCAACCAAGCAATCAAGTCATTGCTATATGTGGTAATATTAATATTCCTAAATTAAAAAAACTAATAACTAAAGCTTATGAAAATTTAAATAAAGAGAAAATAGTCTATCAGATTCCTGATTTTAATGAACCAAACGAAATTGTTTCTAAAGAAGGTTATGTAACTGAAGATATAAATGAAGAATATGTCCAAATAAGTTACAAGATTAACATTAGTGCTTTAACAAATTATGAACAAGTAAAACTAACTTTTTATTTAAACTATTTTTTAGAAAACAATTTTGACGAATCATCAGATGCCTATCGCAAATTAATTTATCAAAAAATATCTGTTCATAATATAACTTACAGTTATTACGTTATTGATAAATTTATCATTGTAGAAATTGGTACTTACACTAATAAAAAGGAAGAATTTGTTAATCTGATTAATTCCACGATCAAGAATAAAAAATTTAATGAAGAATTTTTTCAGATTCGGAAAAACAGAACTATCATCGCTCTGTTGCTAAGAGAAGAGAATCCATTAGATATGTTATTACCCCTAGTAGACAATGTTATCATGTATAACTACTATGAAAATGATAAAATAAGTGATATTGAAAATTATACTTTTGAAGATTACCAAAATTTAATTAATAAACTAGATTTTACCAACTATTGCATAACAGAAATTAGGAAAAAAGAAGTAAAAGCCCCAAAAGAAGGTATTAAAACATCATCAAAGTAATAACACAAAATCGACTTATAAAAATCGGTTAGATAGTCATATTTTACTTTGATGAAAAATAAATTATTATAATATTTTAACCAAAACATATTCTATAATTATCAATAAATAAAATCAAACCCTTGCCAAGAACAAAATTTAATGATAAAATAATAATATCTTCACAAAAGACATTATTATTTTGGCCTGTTGGTGAAGTGGTTAACACATAGCCCTCTCAAGGCTACATTCATGGGTTCAAGCCCCATACAGGTCACCATTTATGTAATTTTAACCCTTGAATTTCAAGGGTTTTATTATATCCATATTCAAATATCTTAAAAGAAATATTATCTACTTATAGCAAATTACCATAATTAATCTTAAGAAAATATTAAGATTTCCCCTAATTAATCTATGATATAATTATATATATTAAGAAAGGAAGAAGTCTAATGACAAACATTTTAGTCGTCGATGATGAAAAAGAAATTGCTGATTTAATCGAAATATATTTAAAAAATGAGAATTATCAAGTTTATAAATATTATAATAGCAAGAATATTCTTAAAGATTTAGAAAATATCAATATTGATTTAGCAATTTTAGATGTTATGATGCCAGACATTGATGGCTTTTCTCTATGCCAAAAAATAAGGGAGAAGTATAATTTTCCCATCATTTTTGTCACTGCTAAGGTCGAAGATATTGATAAAATAAATGGTTTATCCATTGGTGGCGATGATTACATTACCAAGCCATTTCAACCTTTAGAATTAGTTGCTCGTGTTAAGGCCCAATTAAGACGTTATAAAAAATATAATAATAGAGAAGAAGATCATAACATTATTGACTTTAGAGGTATTGTTATCAACAATGAAACTCATGAATGCTATTTTAATAATCAAAAATTATCTTTAACACCCATTGAATTTCTCATTTTATGGGTTTTATGTGAAAATCGTGGTAAAGTCGTTAAGAATGAAGAATTATTTATGCAAGTATGGAAAGATAAATATTTTGAAAAAGATAATAATACCATAATGGTTCATATTCGTCACTTACGAGAAAAAATGAATGACCATGGGAAAAATCCTAAATATATCAAAACGGTCTGGGGAGTAGGTTATAAAATTGAAAAATAAAACTAATTATACTAAAAGTTTTACGATAAGACTAATGGGACAAATTATCGCTTTTACCATTATATATACTTTTTTCTTAGCACTCGCTTATTTTATTCTAAGACAAATATGTAATACAATTATATGGCAACCCTATGATTATACTTATCAATTATTATCAAGAATAGGCAATAACTGGTATTATATCGCGGCAATTTGGCTAGTAGGATTAATCGTCATCATTTTTCTCTGTTTAAAGAAAAACCTCTATTACATAGATGCCATAATTGAAGCTAGTAGTTTACTAGTTGAAGATAATGATGAACAAATAAAATTACCTAGTATTTTATATGAAATAGAAACAAAGATGAATCAAATCAAAAAAACAGCTAGAAAAAATCAACAATTAGCTAAAGAAAATGAAAGAAGAAAGGATGAATTAGTGGTCTATTTAGCTCACGATATTAAAACCCCATTAACTTCGATGATTGGCTATTTATCATTATTAAACGAAATTGATGATATGCCTAAAAAACAACAACAAAAATATCTCCATATTGCTTTAGAAAAATCATATCGTCTTGAAGAATTAGTTAACGAATTGTTTGACATAACTAGATTTAATTCTAAGACAATTATTTTAGAAAAAGAAGAAATAAATTTAACTTTAATGCTAGAGCAGGTTATCGACGGCTTTTATCCTGTTTTAAAAGAAAGAAACCAAAGTATTAAATTAAACAGTACAGAAAAAATTATTATTGAAGCGGACTCCGATAAATTAGCAAGAGTATTTAACAATATCATCAACAATGCTATTAACTATAGCAAAAAAGAAAGTGACATTACTATTACAATAAATAAAAAAGAAGCTGCTGTTATCGTCAAAATAAAAAATCTTGGCAAGAAAATTCCTGAAGATAAATTAAACAAAATCTTTGAAAAATTTTATCGCCTCGATTCATCGCGCCAAACCAAAACCGGGGGAACTGGCTTAGGACTTGCCATTGCCAAAGAAATTGTTGAACTTCACCATGGTCAAATAAGTGCTACCAGTGATGAAACAGCCACAGAATTTACTATCATCTTACCAATTAAATAATCTTAAGAAAATATTCATTTTTTCCTAAGGTAAAATTAAAAAACAAATTTTAAAAAACTGTTACAATAAAGTAGTAACAAATTAAAATTTGTTTTTTTAAATTGTTAGAACCTTAAAAGGAGGAAAAAATGAAAAAAAGAAAACTAAAAATCAAAAACATTATTTTATTATTACTAATACCTATAATTATCATCTTTCTTTTCAATACCATTTATCCTAAACTTTCATTATTAAATAACCTAATAATCAGTCAAAAAGCTAATATTGACTATGATACTCTTACATCATTAACAGAAATGTCCAAGGAGGATTCAAGAATTAATAAAATAATTAAAAATATTGATGCCTATCCCAGTGAGCTTTTAGAAATGTTAAGTCGTAATCCTGATATGACTGATTACGCCCTTGATTATTTAAACAAAAAGGGTGAAGTTACATCAGATAATATTGGCGAAGTCATAAAAGGAAAGTTTCCCTTATTACTTCAATATGATGAAAGATGGGGATACGGTATCTATGGCGATAATGTTATTGCCATAAATGGCTGTGGTCCTACTGTTTTAACTATGGTTATCGCTGGTTTGACAGGTAGAAACGACATAACGCCATATGACATAGCAGCATTTTCTGAAAGAGAAGGGTATTACCAAGAAGAAGGTACAAGTTGGTTATTATTCACAGAAGGAATTAAACAATATGGAATTACCGGTGAAAATATTCCTCTTTCAGAAAGTATCATTAACGAAAATCTCATCCAGGGTCATCCTATCATTTGTAGCATGCGTAAAGGAACCTTTACAACAACAGGTCATTTCATTTTATTAACAGGAGTCAAAGATGGCAAATACATTGTCAACGATCCTAATAGTAGAGAAAGAAGTAACACATTATATAGTTATGATGAAATATCATATCAAATCAAAAATATCTGGTCATTCCATTTAGATACATAAAATATCATAAAAAATGTTAAGTTTATATCAAATACAACAATAAAACTTAAAAAAATCTCAAAAATATGATATTATTATAATAAGGAGGCCAGTAAAATGCGAAAGACACTATCACGTATGGATAAACCATTACTAATAATAACAATTGCCTTTTTTATCTTTGGTTTAATAATGATCTTAAGCGCATCATCAATGGAATCATACATGCGTTATGGATCTAGTCCTTATTATTACTTTATAAGACAGGCCATTTTCCTTGCTTGTGGTACTGTCCTAGCTTTTATTATTATCAAAATTCCCATTAGTAAATATCGCATTTTATCTAAGCTGGCTATTTTAGGATCAATAATTGCTCTGGCGGGCTTAACAATATATGGCTATGCCGCTAATAATGCTCAAAGTTGGTTCCAAATCGGTCCCTTATCGATTCAACCAAGTGAATTTGCCAAGATTGAAATTATCTTATATCTAGCCCTTTATTATGATGAAAATAAAAACAAATTAGATAACCAATGGACTCTCATTAAACCCCTTTTACTGTGTGTAATTATTTTCTTCCTAATTGCCATGCAACCAGATTTGGGGACTGCCATGGTTATTGCTTTATTAACAATTATCATCTTTTATTCGGTCCCGATGAAGAAAAGTTATCGTAAACTATTTAATCGCATTTTTCTTGGTGCCATTGCCATTGTCGTTGCCATTTTAATAACTACTGGTGGTTCCATTTTAAGAAATTATCAGCTTGAGCGTTTCAACTTTATCGATCCATGCGATCGCTATCAAGAAGAATCAGGATATCAACTATGTAACAGTTTTATTGCCTTTCATAATGGTGGTCTAACTGGCCAAGGTATTGGTCAAAGTACTCAAAAATATTTATACTTGCCAGAATCATATACCGATTTTATTTTCCCAATCATCGTCGAAGAGTGGGGCTTGCTCGTGGGCGCTATTATCATTATTGTTTATGGTGTCATTTTATACCGTTTATTAAGATTAGCTAAAAGAGCTACCAATCTCCGTAATGCTATGATTACCTATGGTGTCTTTGCTTATATATTGTTACATATAGCCATTAATTTAATTGGTGTCATGGGGCTTGGCCCATTGACAGGTATACCATTACCATTCTTAAGTTATGGAGGATCATACACTCTTTCCATGATAATAGCATTATCCTTAGTCCAAAGAGTGGCAATTGAAACAAATATTGATACTGTCAAAAAAGAAAAGAAGAGGAGAAGATAAGATGAAATTAAATAACAAAGGTTTCATGATGGCTGAAGTAATTATTGTTTCTGCAATAATGATAACAACAATGGTGGGATTATATGCTGGCTTTAACCGTGTCTATTCAACTTACAATGAAAGAAATACCTTTTATAGTTCTGATGGTATTTATGCCTTAAAAACATTTGAGGATTTCTATATTGATGAACAAATCATGAATAAAATAGGAACTAATTTAAATAGTAATAATTATATAGATTTAACCAATTGTGACAATACAACCTATTATCAGACATCCTACCAAAAAACATTATGTAACCAGATTAAAGATCAATATAAAATAAATAAAATAATTGCTACAACATATAACGCATCCAAAGTTCAAGCCTCTATTAATGATATTGATACCAAGGATGAATATAACGAAACCTTTAAAGATTATCTAGAATATTATTATAACAATGAAGAATTTGAGACCGATTATTTCTCTTATCTATTCTTTATTGAATTAACAATTTCCAATGATGAAGCTGATGAACCAACATATAGTTATGCTAATTTAAGAATTAGGTAAAATAAAATGGGCAAAAATTATTTTTTGTCCATTTCTTCTACCAATTTTTCATATTCATTAATAAGACTAATATTCAAATCCTTTTTAATAATATCGTATAAATTTTTATCTACATCAATCTCATATCTAATTTTCTCATTAAAAATTTTTCTCTTAACATTAATATCTTTTAAAAGATAGTCTACTTTTTTTAAATAATCATAATCAAATTCAATCGTTAAAGAATAACCATCCAATAATTGTACTAAAGAACAATGATTCAAAACACTTGTAACACTTTTTGTATAAGCCCGAACAAGACCTCCCGCTCCCAGTTTGATACCTCCAAAATATCTAACAACAACAGCAAGAACAAAATTAAGATCATTTTTCTCTAGTACCTGTAAGATAGGATTGCCTGCTGTACCACCTGGTTCTCCATCATCACTAAATTTTTTCACATCATTAATAATATAAGCATAACAATAATGATTAGCATTCTTATGTTGTTCTTTAATCAAATCAATTAACAAAGAGACATCACTATTTTCATTAATCCGATAAAGATAAGTAACAAAACGAGAATTCTTTATTATCGTCTCACCAGCTATATTAGCTTCGATTGTTTTCATCATATCACCAATCAAAATTATACTATTAAATTTACATTTTGACAAATGTATTATATAATCATAATAGGTGATAAGATGAAACTAAATAATAGAGGATATCTTTTAGTTGAAATAATTGTGGCTTCCGTCCTAGCCATGACAATTGCTTATTTTTTAATTGATTTAACATTAAATTTAAAGGAAAAGAATGATGATATTTTTGTTGACACCATTCTAACAACGGATAAAGTTTTAATTACTGATCAAATTATGAGAGATATAAATAAATATAAATTAACAAGGATTAATCAAAGTGTTGACACTCCCAACATTGTTGACTTAACTTTTTCTGATATTACTAAACGAATAACTATTAAAAACGAAGATAATAAATATACTTTTCAATATGGTCAAATTGATGAGACAGGAGCATACACCGAAGGTACATTTATCAAAGAATTTAATTCTGCTTTAGATGTAGCGGACCCAATCATTACGACCTCTTGTTATCATGATAATCAGTTTGTATCATGCAATAATAGCCATGATAAAGGCATCTTAAAAATTAATATTGATGCTTATACATTATATAGTGATATTAACTATGGTATAGCTATCGAAATTCCTTATAACACTAAAGAATTAACAATAATAGCTATCTCTCCACCAGATATATTCACCCCAACGATTACTGATATTACTACTGATAGTTTTACAATCCATGCTAAAGCAAACAGCAAATCACCAATCAAAGAATATGAGTATTATGTCGATGATGTATTAAAATGTAAAACAAGTAGTGAAACATGTAATGTTACAGGACTTGAAAAAAATAAAACATATACTGTTTATGTTAAAGCCACTAACGAGTATAATTTATCGACTAATTCTAATAAAGTAAATGTAACATTAGAAAAAACAGTATCATATCTTTTTTACACAAGCTCTAGGGAATCAAGTTCTGGTAATTATACCGCTTATATGGACATCTATCGTTGTAATTCTGATGGTAGTAACTGTGTCGATATCAATAACGCTAATGGTTTTGCTAATGGTGTCGGAGGCTCATTTGGCCCATTAATCTATGCCACAAATAATTATTTCTATTATGCTAGTGCTATTGAAAATAGAAACAACACTACCACAACAATGGAATTATATCGTTGCAATAAAGATGGCACTTCCTGCAGTAAAGTAACTAATATCGTCGGTTTCGCCAATAGTGCTGGTGGTTCCTTCGCACCTAGTATTACTGCTAACAATAATTATTTATTTTACACAACCTCAAAAAATGACACAGCCTATATGGATGTCTATCGCTGTAATACCGATGGTAGTAACTGTGTCGATATCAATAATGCCTATGGTTTTGCCAATGGTGTCGGAGGCTCATTTGGCCCATTAATATATGCTACAAACAATTATTTCTACTATGCTAGTGCTACCGTAAACAGTAATAATAATAACAATACTACCACAACCATGCAACTATATAAATGTAATGCTGATGGTACTTCCTGTAGTAAAATAACTAACATCGTCGGTTTTGCCAATGGACCAGGCGGTTCCTTTGCCCCTGCTATTATTGCTAACAACAATTATTTATTTTACACAACCTCAAAAAATGACACAGCCTATATGGACATCTATCGCTGTAATACCGATGGTAGTAATTGTGCCGATATCAATAATGCTTATGGCTTTGCCAATGGTGTTGGAGGCTCATTTGGCCCATTAATATATGCTACAAATAATCATTTCTATTATGCTAGTGCTACCGTAAACAGTAATAATAATAACAATACTACCACAACCATGCAACTATATAAATGCAATGCTGATGGTACTTCCTGTAGTAAAATAACTAATATCGTCGGTTTTGCCAATGGACCAGGCGGTTCAATAAGTCCCCAAATTGTTGCCAATGATGAAGAAATATTTTACACAACATCAAGAACATCATCAAGTGGTAACTATACCGCCCATATGAATATATATCATCGATCAGTCAATGCAAATGAAAGCACTAGAATCCAAACAGGATATGGTTTTGCTAATGGTGCCGGAGGCTCTTTTGGAGCAACACTAACAATTAGTCACTAAATTTAAAATATACTCAATAATAAAAACGGCTTTAAAAAAATAGCCAAAATTTAATTATTGCAAAATAACATTTAAATTCTAACTACTTAAATTTACAAAAAATAAAATTTATACTATAATATTCCAAGCAAAGGAGTGATCAATGTGTTTAAAGAAGAACTATCACTAGTACCTCATTTACCCGGATGTTATCTTATGAAAAATAGTGATGACAATGTTATCTACGTAGGTAAATCCAAAAATCTCAAAAATCGCCTAACATCATATTTTAGACAAACCCATACTGGTAAAACAGCTATGCTCGTCAAAGATATTGATCACTTCGAATACATTGTGACATCATCAGAATTAGAAGCTTTACTATTAGAAATAAACCTTATTAAAAAATATAATCCACGTTATAATATCTTACTAAGAGATGACAAAACATATCCATATATCGAATTAACAAATGAGAAAGTCCCACGTCTAATCGTCGTTAGAAATCCTAACATTAAAAAAAATAAAAGTCGCAAATTATTTGGACCATATCCCAACGTAACGGCCGCAAGAAATACTGTCGAAATGATTAATCGTCTATATCCCCTAAGAAAGTGTCGAACATACCAAAAAAAAGAATGTCTCTATTATCATATTGGCGAATGTCTCGGTTATTGTAATCGCAATGTTGATGAAGAAGTTATAACCAAAATGAAAAACGAAATCATATCTTTCTTAAATGGTAACTCTAGTATTATCACTGACAAATTAAAAGAAAAAATGGAATTCTATTCCGAAAAAATGCAATACGAAAAAGCTCTTGAATACAAGCAATTACTAGATAATGTTAACATAACTCTAGAAAAACAAAAAGTCGAACTAGATGATAATGTTAACCGTGATGTTGTTGGCTATTATACTAAAAGCAATTATTTATCAGTCCAAATTCTTTTCATCAGGGGAGGGAAGTTGTTAGATCGAAAAAGAGACATTTTCCCAATGGTAGACACCCCTGAAGAAGAATTAGTAACTTATTTATCACATTTTTATGATAAACATCAAATAAAACCCAAAGAAGTATTAACACCAGATATTGTTGACAATAGTATCTTAGAGGAAGCTTTCGATTTAAAGTTTATCACTCCAATCAAAGGCCAGAAGAAAAAGATGGTTGCTTTGGCTAATGAAAATGCTAAAATTTATTTTGAAGAGCAAATGACAACACTTGTCAAAAATGAAGAAAAAACCAAAAAAGCTATGGATGAACTATCAAACTTACTAGGTATCAAAAATTTAAGCCGTATTGAACTGTTTGATAATTCAAACCTTTTTGGCAGTTTCAATGTTTCAGGAATGGTTGTCTTTATTGATGGTAAACCTGCCAAGAATGAATACCGCAAGTTTAAAATCACTAATGACAAAAACGATGATTACAATACCATGCGCGAAGTTTTATATCGTAGATATTTTAGAGTTTTAAAAGATAAATTACCTCGTCCTGATTTAATCATTGTCGATGGTGGTTTAGGTCAATTACATGTTGCCAGAGAAGTCCTAGAACAATTACATATGAACATTAACACCGCAGGCCTAAAAAAAGATGACAAGCATAGCACTTCCGAGTTACTTGCCAAAGATCCTATCCAAGTTATTAATATTGATAAAAAGAGTGATCTATTCTTATTATTAACTAAAATGCAAGATGAAGTCCATAATTATACCATTTCGTATCATAAACAAATAAGAAGCAAAGGGGCTTTAGCAAGTATTTTAGATAATATCGAAGGAATCGGGGAAACCAGAAAAAATAAACTATTAAAAAAATACAAAACCATATCTAAAATGAAGCAAGCCTCTCTTGAAGAATTAAAAGAAATATTGCCAACTGAAGTAGCAATCAATTTCTATGAATTTCTTAAAAATTACGACCTTAATGACCATAAAAATTCATAAGGTCGTTTTCTAATGCTTAGGTAAAGCTATCAATACAATTTCGGTTGGAAAAACATTCCCACCATAAGATCTAAGATAAAAATTGTAAGTATCAGGAGTCATATCTTCGATAATTCGAGGAATCTTCCATATATCTTCATGATTATGATAAACAGAAATAAGTAGCTTAGGTTTATCGTTTACGATATGTTTGTAGGAACCTAGTAAAGCTTTTTGCTCACTACCTTCAATATCCATTTTAATCAAGGAAATTTCCTCTTTAATATCAATATCCAAAGAAGTACCCTTAACCTGAATTCCATTACTATCGTTAACAGTATAAGCCGAAGCATCTGGTGAATTTTCTCCGATAAAGAAAGTACCTTCTTTATCCATAACCGCAACTTGTCTTAAAACAATATTTTTAAAATTCTTTGTATTCTTTTCTAAATGAATAAAATTATCACTAGACATCTCATAAGCATATATTTTTTTGTATGCCATATCGCCATAAATTTTTATAAAATCACTAATCGTATCACCATTATAAGCTCCAAGATCGACCATTACCTCATCTTCACAAGACACCAAATCTAGATCAAAATAATGCCAAAAATTCTTTTCATGTGCAGAACTCAAATTAGCAAAGTCACACCTATACCAATTATTCAATATTGCAAATAATAATTTCTTAGAACGATAATCTCCCAAATGATTATATAACCAAATATGATCTTCTAAATGATCTTTCAAAGATTCAACAATCAATTCAAAATGTTCAAATTCTTCATTTTCAATATCAAGTTTACCCCAGTAATTAAATCTCTGAAAAAAATCAATCATTGATTTTTGTGTTACACTGTTAATATTGAAAAAAGATTGTTTTGTATTATCAAAAATTTCTTTTTTACTTAAATTCTTAATTTCTAAAGTAAGTTCATTAAATTGTTTATCAATAATATTCATATCATCTCTCCTCATAATAACTTATGTAAAAAAAACATAACTATGTTAATAAATCCTAAGTTACTTTTTACGAAATATTCTTTACAATTAGTTACAAAGGTGTTATATTATATACAAATAAGGAGGCTAAAAAATGATTGAAACCCAGACAATTGATATTACTCATGTTAATAAAATATTAAGTAACTGCCCTCATTATGATGATATTGTAGGCTATGAATATAAAGATGATGATACCTTATCTAAAGCTTTAATTGACTGGTACAAAGAATTAATTTTCGCAATTGATGGCAAAAGTGAGAAAGAATTAAAAATAATTTATGTTTTAGACAAAAGTCTCTATCTTTACACTAAAGATCATCGTTATAAAAAAGAACTAAAAAAAATTATTACGGTCGACGATGTTAAACTAACCAATTTTGCTTTAATCAAAGAAGCAATTCGTAAAATAATCAGTTTTACTTGTTTGTATGAAAAAAAAGAATTATTAGAATTTAGTAATAGTAAATGGCTATAGAACTCATATTTAATGAGTTTTTTAATTGCCGATTGTCAATCCCAGAAATTAACATTTTATTCTCATAATTCAACCATATTTTAGTTTTATAATTAAGTCATGATTTCAAAAGAATACTAGAAATCATAAAGGAGGGATATGTATAAGGATAAAAAATAATAAATATTATAAAGGAGGGAAAATATGCATTTAAAAATAATTGGTTCTGATTGTAGTAATGGTTTAAAAATTTTAAAAAATATTCGCTGTGTACTAGTTTGTAAGGGGTGAGTAGTTATACTCCGCATATACTTCATCAAAGTTGATACCTGATGAAT
>CALVRZ010000023.1 GCA_944358875.1 uncultured Bacilli bacterium | reverse complement strand
CTAATACCTTTTTCTTTAGTACTAGTTGGTATCAAATTATTATTAGTAATATTCTCCCCATCTTCATAACTAATTGAGGCACCCCCAACTGTTACAACTACATTAGTATTTTGCTCATTCGTTGTACTCCATGTAAACCATGCTAATGTGCTTCCCACCACTATGGCGCATATTACCAAAACACTCCCTAAAATGACATATTTCTTCTTCATTGCAAACACCTCTAACTATTAATCTTGCCATAAATAAGCTTTAAGTGTACCAATAAAGGCTCTATTTTGCATATCATTACCCATATTAGCATAATCTAACCATAAATTAAGATCTACTTTAGCTACACTATTAGCTTTAACAATACCTTCATATAAAATATAAGTATTTTTTGTAATAGTTAAACCATCATTTAAATCTGAACCAATTTCCCAAATATTTTGATTAAGATAACTATCACCAACATAATTACCATCTGCTAATAACTCATACTTCACATATTTCGCGGGTAATGCATTAATATCAAATGGTGTATAATCATCCGTTTCTTCAAGAACTAAACGATATCTAACATCTTTATCCGTATCATTAGGAATTTCAAAAGTATAATCAGGATCATCTAATGAAGGATCTTCTGGTTCCTCTGGCTCTTCCGGTTCCTCCGGAGTCTCTGGCTCCTCAGGTCGATCAGAAGGTGGAACTTCTTCAGGTTCTTCTGGTTCAATATTACCATCATCATCATATTTAATATTATCATTATCAGTAATATAAGCACTTCCATCTGGATTTTCCACTAAAGACATATCATTTTCAAAATCTGTAACTTTACTTCCATCCGGTAAAGTACCTGTTCCTACATCATTAATTGGATCTCTATCAATATAATCAATATTGCCACTTCCATCATAAACAATATCATCTTTATTAACTTTTTCAAATTCCCCATTAGTGTGTTCAATTATCACTGTACCATCTTCAAATTCATGAATCTTCGTCCCATCTGGTAATACATCCGTATTAACTTTATCATACTCTTCTCCATCAATTCTACTAATATTACCATCAGATCCATAAATAATATCTTTAGCATCATCTACATAAGTCAAATTACCATCTTCATCAATAATTAAAGCACTTTCATCATCAAATATAATAACTCTCGTTCCATCTTCTAAAGTAGCATCCTTATATTCTTCAGTTGAAACACCCTCTATTTTATTAATTTTATCATCATCAAATTTAATCTGACTAACATCTTCTACATAATCTTTACTACCATCATCATATTCAATAATAGCATCACCATTATCAAAGATTAATATTTTTCCCCCATCTATATCTTTTTCATTAATCTTATCATATCTATCTTGCGTAATTATAACATAAATATATTCATTACCATTTAAGACAATATCACCACTTTTACGAACAAATAATTTTTCACCATCATTCTTCGTTACTAAAGCCGATCCATCTCCATAATACTTAATATTAGTACCATCATTTAAAGTAATATTCTTAATTACCCCATAAGCATTATCATTTGGAAAAGTAATATTACTACCATTAATAATAATATCTTTTTCATTATGAATTACATATTCTTCTCCATTAGTAACCACAATCATCGTACCATCACTAAAGTATGTAACATTACCACTTACCCTATCAACATAACTAATACCACTAGGATTAATCTTAATAATCTCATTATCTTTATCTAATTTAATATTACTACTATCTCTAACTAATACTTTCTTACCATCTTTCGTAATAACAGCACATCCATCACTATAGTAAATAATTTGACCATTTTCTAAATCAATAACAGCTTTCTGCATAATTTCTAAGTATTTAGCCTTTTCATCCAATTTACCATTTCTATCAATACCATAACTACCATCTTCTAATGCTGATACTCTCATAATCGTACCATCATCTTTAATAACAAATGCCGAACCATCACTATAATAAGTAATTGTCATCCCATCAGCTCTAAAAGTCTCTCTTTCTAAAATAACACCTTCTCTTAAAGCAATATTTCCATACTTATTATATAATTTCTGTTTAACATCATCATCCAATATTGGCGTATTCAAATTAATTAAACCCGATCCATCACCTAGATCAATCTCTATCGTTTTATAAGTATATTCCGGACTAGTAGAACTACCAAACTGTGATATTGTAAGTCCAAGACCAATTGTAAACATAAGTAATCCCAATATAAATAAAGCAATCAAAATAAATTTATTATATCGATAGAAGAAAGTCGCGATAGGACCACAATCATCTTTTTCTAATAAAACTATTTCATCTTCCTTAAAATCTTTTAAAGTAAATTCTTTCTTTCTCATAAAATCATCCTACTTTTAATTTTTTTCTTTGACCCCTTTGTTCCAATTGCTTTAAATAATTTCATAATATCATAAGATAATACAGCCAAACATGGTATAAGTATTACAATAATCCATCCACCTTGAGTAGCTAAGAAATCTTGAATATAACCAACTTTAGGAATCTTAAAAAAGACTCTACCTAAAACATTATAATCTTCAACCAATGCCAAGTCAGCAACATTATTATTATCGCCTTTTGTCTGGAATTTATATTTATCTGTTCCCTCTTCATGTATAATATCTACAACTCTATGAGTAATAATACTACCTGCAAATCTATTATCGGATGATACAAAAGTAATAACATCACCTACTTCTATATCCTCAATATCAACTTTCTTCGTAAATATTACATCTTTCGGCATAATATCTGGAATCATACTTCCTGTTAAAACAACATAAGCATTAAAGTTAGGAGGAGTATTATCACCTTTCATGGCCCTAATTTTAACATCAGCAACATATATAAGAAGAGTAATACCAATCAACAACAACCAAATAAAAATAGCATAAGAAATAACACTAATAATATTTTTTATTACGCTAGTCTTTTTTCGTACTATTTTTACTCGGTAATGTTTAACACCAAAATTAAATTTATTGCTAGTATTGCTATTATCTGTCATATCCATTACCTCACTATTCTTTCTATTTTTATTATACAATAAATAAGAATATTATACAAGAAAATTTTAAATATTTTTATTTTTATCGCATGGCGTCCTTAGAACAAAAAAAGCAACTTAATATGTTGCTTATAATATATTACCTCCCATCAATTGCTTCCGATTGAATAGCTTCGACTACCATTCTTCCCATGAAATTCTTACCTTGTTCACTATCTTGATTAGTGCCTGTTTCTTCTAACCATACCATAAATGTAAAGTATGTCGTATCACCCGCAGCTAAATAAGTTGAACTAGTAACTTCTACTCTGCCTGACTTAGGAATATCACCTGTTCTAATTAATTTACCATCATTATTAAACATTGAATATTTCAAACTACCTTCTGAAAACTCATTTGTATTAACATCGAAGAATATCGTTAAATATTGATCTAAAGTACCAGAACTTTCTACTCCAAAACGATTAACATAAGCATTTTCAATATCATCAACATTCGTTGGAGCTACTCTCGGAAATAATTTAGGATTATTAACTTCAATACCATCAATATAATTAATAACTAATGTTCCCGAATATATTTTTGTTCCATTTTCTTCTTGACTAACTGAAGCCGAAAAATAAGCCATCGCTGCCCCTGCAATCATAATAATTAAGCTAATCAATAAAATAATTAAATAAAATATCTCATACTTCGTAATTTTCTTTTTAGATTTGTGCATTTCTTTTCACCATTCCTTTAAGATCCAATACCAAAATTAGCTGTAATATTTTCTCCATCAGATGCTTCAATACCAATTACTCCATTAAAAGTTTTATCCATATCTTCATTTTGATCTTCTTCTATACCACTCAACCAAAAAACAAAATAATAAGTTGTAGATTGATCAGTATTAAGTCCAAAACGATAATTAACATCATCATAAACAAAATATTTCTTATCATTAGCACTATTACTTAAAGTAATAACATCACTAACTGCCGTGTAGTTATCCCCTGTCTTTGTATATACCTTATATTTCAAATGATCTGTCGTAAAAGTACTATTACTTGCTTTAACATAGGCATATAAATTAACCAAATTACCATGATTAACAATATCAACTTGATAAATTGAACAAACATCATTATCATAGGAATCAACACAATTATAAGTACCAGTAATAGCCTTATCAATATCACTATCACTAAGAGGAACTAATGAACTAGATGCCTTAATTGGTGTAAGTTCTAAATCAATATCAATTTCATATGCTGAACCAGTTATTGTATTATTATTAGAATTTCCCGCTGTAAAAAAAGCATATGTTCCTCCAACTACTAAAGCAACAATTACTAATACCACAACTAAAGAAACAATACCTATTTTAAATTTATTATTTTTCATTGTCTCACCTACTATCAATATCATAACAAAAAAATCAAAAAATTACAACCCAAGAGCAAAAAAAAATACAATTAGTTATTAATTGTACTTTTTATAATTACATCCTATGAGAATGTAGCAGTTACACCGTCGCCACCGGCAGTATTGAAGCTTACAGTACCAGTAAATGATCCTTTATCAGTATCATTTTGTTTACCACCAGTTTCTTCAATCCAAATAGCAATAAAATATTCTTGAGAACCACTACCAGTTAATGATATACTATCCTCTAATTGAGTAGTAGAAATTTCATTAATTGCACCATCAGTATAAGTAGTAGCATCATCTAATGTTGTCCATCTTAAGTTTTGGAATGTAGCTCCTGTAATAGTTAAAGTACCAGACAATACAGCTGTTGAATTACCATTGTTAGTAACTGTAATCTTATAAACTTGACATACAGTGTTACCATTGTCATCAATACAAGATTGTGTAGCTTTTAAAGCAAGTGGTAATTGTGCTTCATCAGCTGGAGATTCTTGATCTAGTGGTATTAAATCACCAGAAGCAGCAGTTGTAACTTTTTCTACAGCAAGCTCCAATCCAACTGTTGCTGCATTACCAGCGATTGTATTATCATTAGTAGCAGTTGCAGTGAAATATGCAAAAGTAGCACCAATGATTGCAACAACTAATGTAGCAACACCAATTACTCCATAAAAAATACCCTTTCCATTATTATTTTCCATTTTTTTTCAATCCTCCTTTACATTAATAATTGTATCAAAGAAAATTACAAAATGCAATATCTTTTTAACATTTTTTATATAAATTTTACAAAAAAAAAGTTTTTCTTATTTTTCTATAAGAAAAACTCTCCTTACGAACGTGGCATAACACTACCAAATTTATCAATCTTAGGAAAAACACTTACAATAACATCTTTAGGTTCTTCGGGAGTAATCTGAGGTACTTCCTCTACCATATCATCAAGAAAAATTTGTCCAAAACTTAAATCATCAGTAGCGTTCATACTATCTTTTTCTTCTTCGATTGCCATTTCATTTAAATCATTCAAATCCGTATCATCATTTTGGCTTTGTAAAACAACTTCATCAAAAGGATCTGTAATAAATTTCTTTTTTCTTTTTCTCATCATTTTCCTCCTAATTCTTATACATCGATTTCTTATAATTCTCAACTGTCTTTAAAACACTTTTTTCACGAATTTCTTTAAGTTCATTAACTCTATTATCTTTTTCAATTTCTTTTAATCTATCTAAAGACAATCTAGTAATAATACTTCTTTTAATATTTTCACTAGCAAATGAATTCTTTTCATACATCTGTAACTCATAACAAATATAAAAAGCCATCATATTACTTAACATCTTACTAATATCTGTTTCAATAACAAAGTCTTCCCCTTCATAATAATCACCCTCAAAAGGGGCAGGAAATACTTTTTTACCCATAAAATCAAACGTTGTCGAATTATAATAATGATTATAATAAATATTAATTTCACTATATGATAAATTTAAAATAGCCTCTTTAATAATTTTTTCAATATCCCCAAAACGATCATAGAAGCTTTTTTTATCTATTGCTAAAATTACTTTATCATCACTATATTTAATTTGTTTACCAATAATAATTTTATAACAATCTTTATCCTCTAAAATCTGTTTTAAAATCATATCATTAAAATTACCACAAAAGCCATAATCACTAGCTATATAAATACTAAGTTTAGGTTTACTAGGATCAGGAATCAAAATATTTTTATCTAAAATAAGATTCTTATTATACATAATTCTCGTCATAATACTAGTAAGTTCTTCACTAACATTCATAAGTTCATTAGCAACTCTTCTAGCCTTATCAACTTTAAGTAAAGCCTGAAAGTTCATAACTTTAACAACTTTTGTAAGTGCTTTTGTTTCCATATCATATCACCCCAAACCTACATTTTCTTTTTTACTAGATCCTTTTCTCTTTTTACAATAAAGTTTAAATCTGTAAACATTGTATAAGTAAAATACAAAAAGATAAATATTACAACAAAAATAAATATCGTAAACATTAATAAATCCCGTTCATCTCCAAAAACATAATCTTTAAACATTTTCACAAAGTAGATAATAAAACATTCTAACGCACTATTCACAACACTCAAAATCCCTGTCTTAAAATCTTTAGCCAAAATACATGCTATAGTAATTAATGTTAAAGAAATTAATATATAAATATAATTCATATCAAAATTAATTAAACACCATACTAAGAATAAATAATTAAGACTAATTAAAGAAAATGACCATATTGTCTTATTCTTCATATTGAAAAATACCCCATATAATTTAATTTTATCTTTAACATCAAACTTTCTAAATAATATTTTAAAAGTAATAAACAAAACAAGTAAGAAGATAATTGCTACCGCTACAAAACCACTTAAATTAAGTATCACACTATTCATTTCTTCCATCTTTATCCCTCATTGATCATCAAATTAAATACATTATTACTATTCATATAGAATGCTTTAATATCTTTAAATGAAATATCTATATTATCACCTTGAATATCGATACTACCTTCAACTTCCCCAATTATTGGTAAATAGTCGATCATTATTAATAAATTATAATCTTTACTAATAATTCTAACTATCTTAACATCTTCATATTCCACCAAACCATGTTTAAGATCAAAAACTCTAACTTTCATTGTCTTATTGTCCATTATACTTACCTATATATAAGAATTTATCTTCATCGACATTATCATAAGTACCATTTAAAATGTTCTCAACATCATTTAATACGTCTTCAATCTTAACATATTCACCAGGTATATTCGTAAATTGTTCTGATACATGTAATGGTTGTGAAAAGTAATAACGAAGCTTACGCGATCTATGGAAAATACTTTTATCATTATCACTAAGTTCATCGATACCTAAAACCGCAATTATTTCTTCTAGTTCTTGATATCTTGTTAAATATCTAAGTACTTCTTCAACTAAATGGAAATGTCTTTCACCAATTTTTTCTTTATCGACAATTCTACTTGTTGACTTAAAGACATCGATCGCTGGATATAATCCTAACTCGGCAATCTTACGATCAAGAACAATTTGTCCATCCATATATGATACAATATTCTGTACTGCATCATCATTATAATCATCTGCTGGAATATAGATAGCTTGGAAAGAAGTAATACTACCATCGTCTGTTGAACTGATTCTCTCTTCGACATTACTAACTGTATTCATTGTATCAGATGGATAACCATTTTCAATTAACATCTGTTTTAGTTCCATCGCAATTTCTGACTTTGCTTGAATATAACGATAAATATTATCCACGAATAATAATACATCTTCTTTCTTTTCATCTCTAAGATATTCCGCTGCTAAAATACCTGTTTCAATACTTTTACTACGCACAACTGGATTTTTAGACATTTGCCCAAAAACCATAACCATATTATCGAGCAAATTAGAAGATACTACCTCATCATATAATTCCTTACCTTCCCTTGTTCTTTCACCAACACCGACAAAGACAGCTTTAATCTTAGATTCCATATATAAATTATGAATAAGCTCTTTTATAAGTACTGTTTTACCAACACCAGCACCTCCTAAAAGTCCCATTTTAAATCCCTTTTGCATTGGAGCAAAGAAATCAATTACTTTAATTCCAGTCCATAAGAAATTAGTATCAACATTTAAATCCTTTAAAGAAATTGTCTTATTATTAATAGGCCTTTTAGCAATACTAGTAATTTTCTTATCATCAATTACATTGCCATAAGAATCAAATATTCTTCCAAGAATAGCATCAGAATATTCCATTTCCAAACTATCAGCTTTTTTTCTTACGATAGAACCTTTTCTAAGCCCTCTCGTTGAATTTAAACTAATACATAAAACTGACGTACTAGTTACTTCGATAACTTCAAACTGATAATTAGGATTATCGGCTACTTCTAAAATATCACCAATCTTAACATTGACATCATCATCAAGAACAACCTCGATACTAATCTCAAAGATTGCAATTATCTTACCTACATCCATCTTTCTTCTTCCTTTCTATTCTTTATTCATAAAACTAAATATCTTCTTCATTTCATCTTCACTCCTTGGAGCAAATTTATATTGTTTAAGACCATCAATAATCATATTACCATAAGTAATTCTATCTTTAATATTGTCACTTAACTCACTAGGATCAGATAACTCATAAATATCTCTTACATCCAAATAAGTAAGCAATTCTCTTCTTATCTTTGTTCCTAGTTTTGACATATCTTTCTTCTGAACGGCACCACCTAAACGTGATACTGAAAGTCCATAATCAATCGCTGGTTTTTCACCTTTATCAAAGTTTTTCTTTGACAAAACAATTTGTCCATCAGTAATGGAAATAATATTTGTTGAAATATAATCAGTAATATCCGAACCTTTAGTTTCGACAATTGGTAATATTGTCACCGAACCTCCATCTTTATGTTGACATCCTTTTTCTAACATTCTAGCATGCGTATAGAAAATATCTGATGGATAAGCATCACGACCAGGTACCTTATCACTTGTTAAAGATATTTGACGATAAATATCAGCATGTTTCTTTAAATCATCGATAATTACTAAAACATCAAACTTTTGTAACATTAATTCTTGTGCAACAGTCAAAGCTACATAAGGAGTCAAATAAGACTTCGTTGGAAGTTCATCATTAAAAGATGCCATAATAACCGTATAAGTTGCCGCCCCATTCTTATTTAAATCATAATACAATTCCTTAACTTCTTTCTTGGTTTTACCAATGGCAACATATATACAAACTACATTTTGATTTTTCTGATTAACAATTGCATCTAAACATATTTGTGTCTTACCTGTCTTCTTATCACCAATAATAAGTTGTCTCTGTCCCCTTCCTATTGGATAAATCAAATCAATTCCCGCGATACCTGTAAGTAAACCACGATTAACACTAGATCTATCCATAAGAGGAACATCTACTCCATCAATAGGAAGTTCAATCAAATTACTAAACTTCTTACCTGCAATTAAATCATTACCAAAAATATCAACTACTTTACCAACAGAATCTAAACTAAATAAACATTTATATTCATGATTAAGAGCATAAACCAAATCACCAACGACTACTTTTTCATGAATTTGTGTTAAGGATACAATAACCCGGTTTGGATAAATAGCAAATACATAACCAGATGCCTTACCATTAATATCCACTTCTTCATAAAAAGATACATCAGTTAATCCACTAACTTCGATATTATACTCATTAACCTTAATAACTTTACCCGTTGTATAAATATTTTCTTCATTTCTAATGTTATCAAGAACCTTATCTATATTTGTATCCATATTATACATTCCTTTCATTCAAACTAAAATCATATACTTTATTCTTATAAATAATCTTAATTCCTTTATAAATATCATCTGCTACAATTGTTTTAACATATTTACTAAGATAATCAAAATTCATATTCTTATTACCTACAAGTACCGTAATATTAGGATTACTATCTGTAATTAATTCATCAAGATAACTAAGAAAATCATTTAAACTATTACTAAATCTCTTTCTCTTAAATTCATCAAATACTTCTAATTCCTCTTTCGTAAGTATTCCCTCTAAAGCTTTCTTTAAACTATCTTGACTTCTAAGTTCATAGATCGTCTTACTAGTAAATTTATTTCTTAAATTAACATAAAAATCATAATTATTATCTAAATCAATTTTATCAATAAACTCTTTAATAATATCGACAAAATCAATATCAAACTCATTATCTATCTTCTTATTTAATTTAAGAACATCAGGATGCTGATAATCAGTCTTATTCATAAGATCAATAATACCCTGATCGAATGTATAATTATTCTTTTTACTAGTATCATCATTAACATTCAACTTTGCCTTATTATTCTCTATTTGTTCATTAATCTTATTTAATTGTTCTTCTTTTTCATTAATTAATCCATCATATACTTGTAATTTACCTACAAAATATGATTTAGTCTGCTCATTTACTTTATCAACCGTTTTCTTCAATATCAAAAACATGAAAAAAACTAGTAGAGCAATAATTATTCCAAAAAGAACTACTACTATATATTCCATATTATCAACTATACAATTAATGGATTAAAGAATAATAAGAAGAAACAAAAGGCAAATAAAAACAATAAGAAAACAGATGTAATAATCAATATTGTCATTACTGAGTGAACAACATCATTTTTTGTCTCTGGATTTCTACCAACTGCTTCTGCGACTCTTCCTCCTAACAATCCAACACCAATACCTAGGCCTAAAAAAGCAAAACCTAACATAATTCCAATGCATATTGCTGTTGCTGATAAAACCATTTCCATATTATGATCACTCCTTCTCTATTATGTATTAATTATAACACGTAAAAACTAACAATGTCAATTCCATTGTTAGTTTTTTTAATCAAATAATAAAAGCATATCATTTCAACACTGTTGATTTCTGATGTATCCACAAAGCTAAAAGATAGCATCTGATTCTCTACAATCAAACGTACCAATTTTTATGAAATTTCCTTCATCCATATACATTTTAACATAATTAACTTATCTTTGCAAGCATCTCATTTTCTCTGTCAAAAATGCGTCAACCATATTGATATTAGAACATATGTTTTGTATAATGAATGCAGGTACGTTTGAAATAATCAGATCTTTCCCTTTCTAAATTAAAAAAAATTAGAAAGGTGGTGATATTATGACTAAAAGAGAAATATCTCAATTTATTATAATATTACTATTATTGTTAATAATAATCATTTTATTAATTAAATAATAATAGCATCTGATTTCAACATTGTTGATTTCAGATGCCAACCAACAAATGGGAAACATCTGATTCTCCACAATCAAACGTACCCTTTTTTTATTTTATGAAGTTTCCTTCATCTATATACATTCTATCACAATTATCTTATCTTTGCAAGTATCATTTTCTCTGTCAAAAATGCGTCAACCATATTGATGTTAGAACATATGATTAGTATAATGAATGCAGGTACGTTTGAAATAATCAGATCTTTCCCTTTTTAAATTGCACATTTAGAAAGGTGGTGATATTATGACTAAAAGAGAAATATCTCAATTTATTATAATATTACTATTATTTCTAGTAATATTGTTATTACTAATTAAATAATAATAGCATCTGATTTCAACATTGTTGATTTCAGATGCTAAACCAAATAACTTGGGAAACATCTGATTCGCACAATCAAACGTACCCTTTTTTATTTTATGAAGTTTCCTTCATCTATATACATTCTATCACAATTATCTTATCTTTGCAAGTACTTAATCTTCTTGCATTTCTAGCTTATTTAAATACTCAGGACTAATTAATAAAACAAAATCATTAAATTTATTTACCTTATCTTCTGTTAGATTAACTGAAAAGCCTTTATTATAAGCTATAATTGTTTCATTAGTAATATCCCTAATAACATATTTATCACTTTGATAATCATAGTATTCTAAACTATTTCTAGGATTAACTTTAACAATAGACATAGGTCCAAGATCAATTTCTTCATCATTAATTGTAAGCGTAACTTCATTCATAAAGAAATATAAATCAACACCATCAAAGAAGAAACTATTACTAAGATTACCATCATAATCATCAGTCTTCAAAATATAACTTGTATTAGCTTTATCCCAAGTCAAAGTAGCATAGTTAATAACTTTATATTGAGCATAATTATTTTCGATCATTACTAAGTTCATATTCATAGGAAAAAGCACTTTAATAATATCTGCATTATCTGATTGATAATAAACAGGCATCGAAGATAACTCAAGTTCTTTATCTTTGACTGTAAAGTCCACGACCTCTTTATCCCTATTCAACTTAAGATCAGCTTTATAAGTAACCTTTTGTCCTGCAAAATATTGGAAAAAAGAATCTTCTTCCGTCGTTGTATAATTAGTATACAATTTATGAATATTATAAATGGCAAAGACTAAAATCATTACAACGATTAAGCATACAGGTATTAAAATTGGATAATATTTATTAACAAATTCCTTAATTTTTCGCCCTTTTTCTTTCATTTTTTATCCTCCTTTAAGACCTTACAAACTTATACTTAACATCTAAGTCAACACCATAACCATTATATGTAGCATTACTTAAACTAATCGTTACAAATTTACCCAATTTATCATAAGTAAAGTATCCCGATACCTTATCACCACTTAAATCACCACTGCCATAATCAGTATGCCTACTAACACTACTTCCATCATCAAGTTCACTATTCAAATTAACTCTAAGACCAGATAATTTAAAATCCTTATCCAAATTAATTGTGTAATAAACTCTAGAAGAAGTAATTTTATCAACCGTAATACTAATAGTTGGTGTACCTACTGTTATATTTGTATTATCAAATTCCTGTTCGACCATCTGATTATTCTCATCTAAGTAGCGGTATTTAAATGACAAATTATATTTAATATTAGGTTTTAATCCCGTAATTACAAAGTTTGTACTAGCTTTATCCAAATAACATACACTGACCAAATTACCTGTGTTATCTCTAACTTCGACAAATACTGATTCAAATTCATCAAGTGGATCATATACCACATAATCAACAGTTATATAACCAACTGAAGCTGTTACTGAGATAACTGATGTTGTTTTCGTGGCATCAATAATATCATCGATTGCCCCACCAGAGCCCGTTCCATTTTCACCATCATTACCATCAGTCGCTCCACCACCATTATCTGGCGCTGGCGGTGTAACCACTTGATTGCCACCACCCTGAGTATTATCATCACCTATCGCATTATTACCTTCATCATCACTAGGTTGATCATCTTCTGGAGCCTCAACATACTTATTCGTACTACCAATTATCTTTTTAAGATCAATCTCATCTTCACCAAAGATTAATTTTTCATTAGCAATATCAAAACTATACGTCGAAGTAACAAGCACTGTAGGCTTAAAAGTCTTAACATTAACCAAATTATTATATAAAACAGCATTACCTAAAGTATCAAGTTCAACAATCAAATAATTAGAAGTAGCAAGTTGATTATCCTCCGTCTTTATACTAGGATCAATAAGCAAATACTTACGATCATCAATCTTATAAAACTTACTATCTACAGTTTTAACAATCGTTTCATCTTTATGAACAATAACCTTATCTTCACCTAAAGAAGTAACTTCATAAAAAGTACCATATAATTGCATAACATTTTTAGTAGGATTATAAACAATAGGATTAGTACCAAGTAAATCAACATCATCCTGATAATTTAAATAATATTGATCGTTCCATTTAATCTTTAATACTGCTTCATCATCTATCCTAATCAAATTCTTATCTTTATCATAAAGAATAGAGCCATTATCCAAATAATATTCAATTTTACCATTACTAATAACTTTAGCAATAAACAAGGAAAAAATGATAATTAAAATTATACTAAATATCATTATTATTCCCATATAAATTTTATTTTTTTTATCATATTTCCTCATAATTTGCCTCCCTAACTAATACGTGTAACGTATAATGAATTATTATTTGTTGATATAGCTTGATACTTACCAGACTCATCAGTTATATAAAATTGTAGTGTCAAAATATAACCTGTTTGAACCTCTAATTGCAATCCCTCTGGATCAATAACTAAACTATAATAGCTTTCACCCGTGCCACTATTGATTAAGTTAAATGTTTTATCCATACCATCACCAATCAAATAACTACCACTTGCAATAGGTGATGAACTACCTTCTTGTGTAATTGAATAATCCATTTTCGTAATTCTTGACAAGTTAGAACTACTAAATAATGATAATACAATACTATTTTCAGTAGCATTTGTGGTCATTGAACCAAGTGAAACACCATAAATACCTGATGTATAAATAGAATAATTATAAACATAAGTTCTCTTAGTAAACTCTTCATAAGGTGAACCACTATTCTCTGCTTCCAATCTTAAACTATAATTGTTCATATAAACCTGATAACTAACTTCTAATTTATATTCCCGATCAGGTTTCAAATCAGTAACAACATTGTAAGTATCAGGATTTTCAATTTTATTAGCAAAGACTACTTTTTGAAAATCTTGAACTGGTACATTACTAATTTCCTTAACAACATCATTATTATTATCTAAAAGCCTAATATTATAAACACCATTTTGAATAACTTTATAATTATCAAGTAAAGCAATATTAAATGTTAAAGAATAAACATATTCATCATTAATAACATTAGTTTCAGCACTCTTTGTAACACTAATTGATGGTGCTTTTAACTCCTCTAAGACAATAAAGTCATCATTAATAGTAACTTGCTTATCACCTGTTGATACTGTTGTATCTGCCAATAATTGAACTTTATAATATCCAGTTCCATAAATAGTATCATGTTCTGTAATATCAAATTCAACTTTAATATTACTAGTTAAATCTTCTTCATTAATCGTTTGCGTTCCAATTACATTTTCCCCTTCGATTAAATTAATAATTAAATCATAATTCTTTAAATGATTAGTTAGCTCATTATTTAAAGTTAAATCAAGATACAACTTATGATTAGTATAATTATCTTCTGTACTAGTTGAATCATAACTAGATAAAAGACCTCCAAATAAATCACTACCTGCTAAAGTTTTAACTTCATAAGTAACAGGACTACATGAACTACTATCACAAGTATCACTATCATTAATCTGTGTATAACTTTCACCAGCTTTATTCATATAAGCAAAAATCTTATATTTATAAACTGTATCATCATCTAAGTTTTCAAAGCTAAATTCAGTTTTACCATTAGTATTAATTTCAACCTTCTTTGTTTCAATTTTATCATCACTGCTATTATATAATTCAATATAGAAATAATATTTACCATCACTATCGACAACAAAGTTATCTTTAAGAATCTTATCAGTAATACCAGCATTATCAATTGTTACATCAAAACCATTAATACTAGCATTATAACTAGTTGATACATCCGGCGTAATACTATAGAAAATAAATTCATCATCACCAGACGTTGGAAATTCTGCTAAAGATAATGACTTAAAGTTAATTGTATAATTACCATGTTTTAAACCTTCAGAAGTATTAGATACCGCAATATTTTCTCTTTTTGTCGTAGCATTTTCTCTTGTTACAATTTCATTATTATCATCAATTAAACTATATAAATGAAAATTAAATGCATTAAGTTGATAATCATAAATACCTAAAGGAACATCACTAGTAATAATATTATTAGCATTATCTAAAACAATATATCTACCTTGTCCTTTATAACTACTATTCTCTTGTACTAAGTACCCAACATCAGATTTAACACCAATTAAACCATTATCATAATAGCCATAAAATTCAACTTTAATTGTTTTATTCAAATAATCTTCAATCTCTGAATATTTAATATCTAAGTATTTAATATACTCTCCCGTATCATCATTTAATGTTGTATAAGCTTTATTATAAATAATATTATCATCTACTTTTAATACTAATTGATAAGCAGACATTCTATTAATTAAAGATAAAGCATTAGAAGTTCTCTTTATTCTAAGAACCGCTTTATTACTAAGTTCATTATTTTCAAGAACATATTCAAGTTCATAATTACTAGCATCATAATAACCATCAAACGTATACTGTGCTTCATAACCTTTTGTAACATCCGCCTGAACATTACCTGATTTTTTCATTGCTACATTATAATATAAACTATATTGCTTATTATTACTTAATCCTTCAACTGTCAATGTTGATTCCGTATTAAAAGTAATAGGTACAGGATGTTCTTCGCCATCTATAACATAATAGAAGTAATAATCTTCCGCATCCTTTTCCTTGTACATTGCCTTATCAACATCAGTAATTGTATAAGCATAAGTAATTGAATTTTCCGTACTAGAAGTAGGTTTGATTGAAATTACTGGTGCTCTTTTAGATGAAGTAACAATATCAGACATTACATACTCAGGTTCAATACGACCAGGATAATAATAATCTATTGAACCATCATGACCATTATCAACTGTAATATAATATCTAAATTGATAATTAGTACCACGTCTTAAAACAATATTACCATCTTCATCTCTTAAACTATCCTCATCATAATAATCAATACCACCATTATAAGCAAGTGTTCTTGTATAAGTTCCACCACTATTATTAATATTAGCGGCACTATAAGAACCACATTCATTTGTTGCCTTATTACATACAGATAAATGTAACTTAAAATCAGCATCTGGGAATAACTTAACTAAATTATCATAATCATAATTAGCGGTAATTTTAATTGAAGAATCAACATTATTAGATTTCAAAACTTCTGCAATTAAAGTAGGATCTCCCAAAACATCATCAGCACGCAAATCAGGATCTATTTCAAAAGCATAAATATTATTCTCAAGTTCAATTCTATTAATACTAGCACTATCATATAAATCCGTTATTTCAAAAATATAATATTTAGTAAGTAAATTATCCGTCATTCTCTTTAACGCATCAATATCATAACCAAAAGTATCGGTTGCTGAAATAATAAATGGATTATCGTAGAATAACTCTTTTAAATTAGTTTGTCTTGTAACTTCTCCGATTAATTTACCATCTTCAATATTCTCTGTATTACTAGCATAAACTCTAATTTTTAAACTAGCAAGTTGATTAATTTCAACTTCTGAATTATTTGTAGATGCTAATTTACTACCACCTAAAGAGAATACTTGTTCTTCTCTACTAATTCTTTCATTTCCCCAATTAACGGTCATTGGAACAATACCTGTTGTTGATGCATACATACTTTCACCAATTTGAACATCATTCTTAAGTCCTGTTCCATCTTTAAGATCAACATCTCCATATACTTCAATAATATAATTACTATTAGCTTCAAGTCCAGATGCTGTAAATTTATAACTCAAACTTTCAGGATCAAAATTAGCTTCTACTTCATTATAGTCAATCGTTGGCGTTCCAGCTTTATAATATCTTACATAAATATGATTATCTTGATCAAAACAATCACGACCTGCGATTGGAACTGTACAATTATTATCTTCGATTTGAATTGTACCAGATACCGTATTAAAGATTGTATTATCAGCATCGACAACATAAGATACTTTAGGTGCTCCTCCTGCTACAAAACTATCACTAAATCCCGTTTCATATTCAACATACTTTTCATTATCATAGTATTCTACAACTACCATAAAACGATAACTTTGACTAGCTAAAATTTTCTCGCCATCGATAGCTACATCGACACTGCTAGATTCCTTTGACTCAACTGAAGTTGTAGGCTCACTATCACCAACACCCGTCACATCATTATATTTATAAATATAATAAGTATATTTTGTAATAGCCTCTTCTTCATCAGAAACAACATCGACACTAAGCTTTACACTATCTTTTTCATCACTAACTACAGCCTTTAATTCACCTAAAACCGGAGGTACTTTTAAAGTCTTAACAGCTAAAGTAAATGTATAATCACCCTCACGATATAAACTAGCATCTTGTCCATCAATATATGTAACATTAGCATAAGTAATATTCTTTAAAACAGCTTTATATTCCGTATTAGAATCAAGATTTTCAAACAAAGTATCATATGTATTTTGACCATTAACTTGAACATTAATTGTTTCTATTTCATTATCTTCACTATCATATAAACTAAGATCATATGAAGCAATCATATCTTCCCCAGTTACACTGACACTAAATGCTAAACTATCAGAAGTGGCATAACTCTTTTCTAACTTAACACCCAAAGATTCTGTCTTAAATATCCTTTGGAAATATTGTTTTTCATAAGTAAGTTCTTCCGTTGTATAATCGCCAACAATGGAAACAATATAATTACTATTTGGTGTTAAAGTACCACTACCAGTACTAATTTCTATTTCACTACCAACTGGATTAACATTTTGTGTATATACTGTTTCATTTGTTGAAACATTTGTAATATTTACTGTAAGTCCCCCTTGAATAACCCCATTAGGATCACTGACTCCTACTAATAAATCAATTGAATTAGCCGTAACATCAGCTTCTAACAATCTGAAAGTAGGATTCTTTGTTATTGAAACTTCATCTCCTAATCCATCATCTTCTGAATCACCATCACCTTGACCATCTCCCTGGCCATCTCCTGTACCCGTTCCAGTATTATCATCAGGAGTCGTACCATTTTCATCACCAACTACATTAGTATTACCATCATCATTTGGTTCCTCATCATCACCGAATAAACCTTCATCTTCATCTGGAACAATTTCAATATTTTCATTGCCACTAATAGTCATCTGTGATAAAGAAAGTTTAACTTCATCATTATAGTAAACATTCATATTGCCTAAATTAATAACAATATCTTCCCCTACATATAAATAAGTATTATCAGCCGTCGTACTTCTAGAAGTTACACCATCAGAAATAACAACAACACCATCTTCAATATAATTAATTTCAAAGAAACTACCAACACCTTGTGAATAAACCACATCGGCATTTCCCGCTAATTTCAAAGCAATATTTTCCCCTGCTACAATATATTTACTATCACTAATTTTACCAATCCAATTATCTAACTGTAAATCACCATTAACATTATTAATCGTATAACTTCCATCAGTATATCTAATCACTGACTTATTTGTAATATTATAGTAAGGAATAATAGTCTCAGTAATTTTATTCAAATCTAAAATAACACCATTCTGTAAAAAATTAATATTACCATTACTATAGTGGACAAAATTATCCAAAGTTGAAATAACTTCATTATTATCAACATTCTTAAATACAATATCACCATTTAAATTCTTATGGTAAGTTGTTCCCTCATCAAATTCATCAACAACTAAATCACCACTTGCTAAAGATATAATATAACCATCACTAGAAAAACTCTTCGCATTATCCTTAGACAAAAAAAACACGCCACCTATAAAAAGCACTAAACAAACAAGACTTATTGTTAAAATAATAGCAAAACTTTTTTTCATTACTTTCATATTGTCCTCCTACTATACTATTTTCTAAAATAATTATAGCATTATCAAATATAAAAGTCAATTAACTTATCACATAAAGAACATAAAAATTTTTAAATGGTTATTAGCCAAAAACAAATACTTTTTTCTTTAACTACAAAATTATTTACAGATACATTTTTAGCTCCAAAAACAAGCAAAATTAAAAAAGAGTTTTATTTCAACCTCTTTCTTTTCTCACTCATCCTACTGTTAACACTAAAAACTTTATCACTAGTGGCATAAACTACCATCGTAATATCATCTTTAATATCAACATTTTTAAAAGATTTAAGTATATCATGCAAATTATTTTTAATTTCATCTATCATTCCAAAACTCATTACTTCTAAACAAGCTGATAAATAACAAATATTAATTTTACAATTTTTTTCAATATCAAACATAAATAAACGATTTACCAAAGATTTAAACAAATCTACTGAATGTATCATATCACTTATTTTTTCATATTCTAACCATTTTTGATAATCCATCGTACATTCAAAAAATTCATCTTCAAATTTAATTAACTTATCTATAACAAAATCATAAATAAGTAATTCTTTTTCCAATCTAGGATTTAATTTAATAAGCATATATTTTTGATTAATTAATCTAGCTTTCATTGTTAAATCATCACAATTATCAATTTCATCTTGCAATTTTTTAACAAATTTTAATAATTTTTGACTTTGAAATAAACTATAATAATCCAATAATGTCTTATCAATCTTAAATAGTTTATCAAAAAAAATAAGATTAACATCATCATGGAAGAAATTAATTGTCACCATTTTTCGTCCCATTTCCATATCAATACGATTAGTAATTCTTTTCTTCAAATCAACATCATCATTAATAAAATTACTTAAAGAATATTGTTTTAGTACATCTTTATCATACAACTTATCTTCAATTTCTCTTGTCATCTTTAAATAACTAATAATTTTAAAATATTCATCTTCATTTCCCTGTAATTCTAATTTTGCCAATTGATCATATAAAGAAAAAATATTTTTTTCAATCAAGCACATTTCCTTAAATGAATTCACCTTGTCCATTTTATATCTCCCCCATATCCGATGGAAAATATAATAACATAAAAGTTACAAAAAGGGGCTGTCGGGAAATTAAATAAATTCTCGTAGCCCTTTTTTCTTTACTTTTTCGATATAATATCTAACTATGGTTACCATTTTTTTGATTTTTATCTAATTCCTCATCATATCTGTTTGAGGAACTAGATAAATACTTCTTTTTGCAGTAAAATATGACATGTGATACAACTCCTTGAAACAAAATTAATGTATCACAAAAATGCTCTGATTTCCTTGTTATTTCAGAGCTTTTTAAATTTTTTAAAATAAAAGAACTGTAAAGAAATCAATTATTTTAATTTCTCGACAGCCCCCTGTTATCTACAAAGTTCCCTACAACAAACAAAAGCATTTTCTATGATTCCCAAACTTAAACTCCGATTCTGTAAAATCTGCCTCTAAGATTTTTAAAAATTATTTTGTTAAGTTCCTATAAAAAAAACCTTCTACAAGAAAGCTTTTTTAAAAACATCATTAAATTCTAAACACCATCTGAGAATACTGCTGTTACACCAGCACCTGCAGCACTGTTAAAAGTTATTGTACCAACATAAGAACCCTTATCAACATCAGATTGATCACTAGTTGTTTCACTTATCCATAATAATAAGTATAAATCTTTTACTGCACTACCTTCTAATAGAAAATCTTGTTTCCAATCAGTAGTAGCTATAAGATTAGCATTACCAATTAAAGTTGCATCTGTATTACTAGTAATTTCTGCCCACTTTAAATTAGTAAATATACTATCTCCATCTCCTTCACTAGAAACAGGTTTAATAGTTAAAGTACTATTTAAAGAAACGGCAGCCTCACTACGATTAGTAACAGTTACTTTATAAAGTTGACAAACAGCATTACCATTAGAATCAACACAGATATTACTATCAGTTCCAGTTACACCTTTTTGAATATCACTATCTAACATTGGAATTAAACCAGCATCAGGCTCATTACTAATCTTCTCAACCACAAGGTCAATTCCCGTTACAGCAGCATTACCTTGGATTACATTGTTATTGCTAGCTGTTGCTGTAAAGTAAGCATATGTTGCACCAACAATAGTAATAAGTAAAGTTGCAACACCTAAAATACCAAAAAACATACCTCCATCTTTTCTTTCTTCTTTTTCTTCTTGTACATCGTTCTTTTCAACATCTTTATTTTCCATAATATCCTCCTTCTTCTATCATATACAATGATATCAAAAGAAATAAAAAAAATCAATACCCTGTTGCACTTTTTTAACCAATTTTAACTTTCAAAGTAATTGCAACATTTGCCTACTGCATTGCAATAAGTATGAGAGAAAGTTAAATCTTAAATTTAAATGTATAATTACTTCTCAAAAATATATTCTTAAACAAAAAAATACCCATTAGGTATTTTTAACTACTCATATCCTTTTTTCTTATATTCATCATACAATTCCTTAAAACGATTAAAATGAATAATTTCTCTTTGTCTTAAATAAAGAAGAGGTCCAATAACATCCATATCATTTGTTAAATTAATTAAATTCTCATATACCGCTCTAGCTTTTTGTTCAGCAGCCATATCTTCTGATAAATCTGCGACTGGATCACCAGTAGCGGCAAAATAAGCAACTGTAAATGGTACACCATTAACATCTGTTGGATATAATGAAGTTCCATGTTCAGCATAATTAGTATCTAATCCTGCTGCTCTTAATTCATCCATGGTAGCGTCTTTCGTAAGTTGATAAATCATCGCCGAAATCATTTCCACATGAGCAAGCTCCTCTGTTCCAATATCCGTAAGTAGTGCTTTCCCTTTTTCATCAGGCATCGTATATCTTTGATTTAAATAGCGCCAAGCTGCCGCTAGCTCTCCATTAGATCCCCCATACTGTGTAACTAAATACTTAGCCATTCTTAAATCTTTCTTCTTAATATTAATCGGATATTGTAACATTTTCTCATATTTCCACATTACTTTTGCACCTCCCATGGCCATGGTTTATTATCATAGTTCCATGCATTAGTGGCACTTACAATACTATCCCTAGATAAAGGTCCAAAACGTCTTTCAAAATTATTTACCGCTATATTATAATTCTTTAAATATTCATTATATAAATTAAGCATATCCTTATTATTAGGATAAATATCTAAATATAGACCAATATCATTCATAGCAAAAGCATATTGTTGTACTTTTTGAAGTAATTCCTCTCTTTCATTACTAGCTCTAAGTTCTACTGGTTTAAAATTACGATAAGGATCATATAAATTTTCAAACATATTTCCTCTTATTAATCCCAAATTAGAATCAACAACTCTATCATCACTATAACTAGGCATCATAAATGTCTTAACAAAAGTATTATTATCAAAATTATTCATTCCCATATTAGGATTAACCACATAAGGCATAGCTTTAGGATAGATAGCATTCTCTCGATACTCATCTAACCCACTATAATCATCAAAATAATAATTTTCTTGATTATACATAATAATTTTCCCCCCTAACATATAGTATGTTTTCCTAAAAAACATGTATAGGTTAAGACCTAAAAAAAAGATTAATTGCTTAATCCTTTCTTATCTCTTTAACTAACTTTCTTTTTAAAATTCTATCTCCGTTCTTCATTCCAGTACCTAAAGCCGTAACTTCGACACCCGTTTTATCTTCCAACCAATCAAAATAATTTCTAATATAACGATTAAAATAAAAATCAGCAAAATTACCTTTTTGTTCATAATAATCATATGATAAATGTTGAAAGAAATTCAAATATAAATCAGATGGTGTATTAAGCTGACAATTACGTTTAAGCTTATTTATATCCAAATCAAAGATTCTTCTTTCCATCTGCGTTACACTCGTTTGTTCCGATTGATCAATAATCGTATTAGGAGGATAATCACTATCAATCATTCCTAGTTCAAGAAAACTAGTCTCATATTCTGATATTCCACGTCCCTTATACATAAGTCTTTCCAATTCTAAAGCTTCTAATAAAGTTATATCACTAATTTTCTTCTTCCGATAATCTTTACCAAATAATTGCAGTAAAGCCGTTTCCGAAGAATGACCTAAAAACTTTTTAACCTTTCTTATATCTAAATGATTATCATAGCACCAAACATCACCCTTAAAAGGATACTGCCCATACATGGAAGCAAGATTAACTTGTGTCCAAGTAAGTTCTTCTCCCGTACCATAAGCCCCCGTATAAATAACATCACCCGTTTTAGTCACATTACTAATTCTAATAGGAAAAGGTCTAATTACCATAATTGTTTGTAGTAATCTTTCACTAGATATTCCAGAATCAGCTAGAAGTTGCATCGTGGAAACATTTCTACTCGTCACAAAAGGATAATTACCACTGTGATTCAAAGATAAGTCACATCCCTGCGCTCCCTCTAACATAACATACTCTTGATCATTATCCAAATGACTATACAATCTATCTAACCATTCTTCATTCGAACATCTAATTGCCTTCCTATAAGTTTTAAAGAAATTAAGTTCACTATCTCGCATAACTTTATCCTTACTAACTGCACCACAACCTTTAAAAGTAGAACCACTCTTAACATGTTCTCTTTCATATTGTTTATGTTTCTCTTCAATTAGTGGTACCATTTCATGAACATAAATCTTTCTATCCCCTAAATACTTACTAACTCTTTCATATTCGTCTCTAAAGACCTGCATGTCGATAGCAGACCCCGGCCCAATAAATAACTCCGTCTTAGGATTAATCACAGAAACTGGAATATTTCGAAATACCGTTACCTTTCCTTTCTCACTAACAAAAGTATGACCTGCATTAGGCATACAATTAGTAACCGCTGCTCCTAAATTAATTTCCTTATCCGTGGCAATCTCACCAACTACTTTAGCTTTACCACAACTACCAGTTGCTCCATCAATAACCGATATAACATTTTTTAGCATATCTATCCCCCTAACTAATTAAAGATAAACCTATTCTACCACAAAAGCAAAGAAAAAAGAATAGTTACCCATTCTTTTTAGCATCAAATTTCTTTCTTTGTTCCGTATTCAAAATACTCTTTCTAAGACGAATTGACTCCGGTGTAATTTCTACAAGTTCATCACTATTAATATAATCAAGACAATACTCTAATGTAAGTGGTCTAGGTCTTTTTAAGACAACCGTATGATCAGACCCTGCCGCTCTTGTATTTGTAAGTTGTTTACCCTTAACAACGTTGACTGCAAGATCATTTTCCCTATTACATTCACCGACGATCATTCCTTCGTATACTTCACAACCAGGTTCAATAAACATCGTTCCACGATCTTCCCCCATCTTTGACAGTTTATAGCTAAAAATAGCCTCTCAAGTATTGAAAATACTTGTTTTTTTATTAATTTAAAT
>CALVRZ010000022.1 GCA_944358875.1 uncultured Bacilli bacterium | reverse complement strand
TTTATTATATTTTTTAGTAGGACATTTTAACTTGTAAACCAATTAAAAAAAACGGACATTTTAACTTAAAAGTCACATAAATATTCAAAAAAAATTTACATTTAAACTTAACCATGCTATAATGAAATAGAGCCTAAGCCTCTCACAAAGAAAGAGGTGTTTTTTTATGACAAAGTACATTTTTGTCACTGGAGGTGTTGTATCCGGATTAGGAAAAGGAATTACCGCCTCAAGTTTAGCTTTATTATTGAAGTCTCGTGGCTACAAAATCTTTATGCAAAAATTTGATCCCTACATCAATGTTGATCCCGGGACTATGTCTCCATATCAACATGGAGAAGTCTTTGTAACCGCGGATGGTTCAGAAACCGACTTAGATTTAGGTCACTATGAAAGATTTATTGATGAAGAATTAAACTACACATCAAATATTACCACTGGTAAAATATATAAATCGGTTATAGAAAAAGAACGACGTGGTGATTTTTTAGGAGCAACTGTTCAAATTGTTCCCCACATAACTAACGAAATAAAAAACAAAATCTATGAAGCTGGTACTACCAGTAAAGCTGATATTGTTATCACTGAGATAGGTGGCACTATTGGCGATATTGAATCCCAAGCTTTTATTGAAGCCTTAAGACAAGTAAGAAATGAAAAAGGTCCAAGTAATACTCTCTTTGTCCATGCTACATTAGTACCATATATCTACGGTTCCAATGAACTAAAAACCAAACCAACTCAACATAGCGTTATTGAATTAAGAAGTATGGGGATTCAACCTGATATTATTGTTTGTCGTACACCAGTACCATTAGAAGACAATATCAAAGCCAAATTATCTCTATATTGTAGTGTACCTAAAGAAAATGTTATCGATAGTGTTGATGTTGTTAACCTATATCAAATTCCTATCAATTACTATAATCAACATATGGATGAAATAGTTCTAAAGCAATTAGATTTACATCAAAATACTAGTAACTTAGAACCATGGAAGAAATTAATTAATACTGTAGATAACCTCAAAGATGAAATTGAAATTGCCTTAGTAGGAAAATATGTCTCATTGCATGATGCTTATATATCAGTTGCCGAATCTCTTAAGCATGCTGGATATAAATATAATACCAAAATAAATATCAATTGGGTTGATAGTGAAGAATTAGAACATATTGATAATCTATCAGAAGTATTTAAAAATAGTAAAGGTATTATCGTACCTGGTGGCTTTGGTAATCGCGGTATTGAAGGAAAAATTAAAGCTATCAAATATGCTCGTGAAAATAATATCCCCTTCTTAGGTATTTGCCTTGGTATGCAACTAGCGGTAATTGAATTTGCTAGAAATGTTTGTCATATTGAAGATGCCAATTCAACTGAATTTAACGAACTATGTCAAAATCCTATCATCGACCTAATGGCTGATCAAAAGTCCATTATTAACATGGGAGGCACCCTAAGATTAGGAAATTATGATTGTGAGATAAAAGAAAATACCCTAGCATATCTTGATTATGGTCAAAAATTAATTAAAGAACGCCATCGTCATCGTTATGAATTTAATAATAATTATAAAGAAGAACTAGAAAAGCATGGCTTAGTTTTCTCAGGCATCAATCCATCAAGTAACTTAGTTGAAATAATTGAATATCCTGACCATCCTCATTTCATTGCTAGTCAGTTCCATCCTGAATTCAAAAGTCGTCCAACGAGACCTCATCCTCTCTTTGATTCATTTATTAAAGCTTCAATTAATACTAAAAAAGGAAAAATTAAAACCAAATAGTATCAATTAATATAATAAAATAATTTATATTGCCGTACATAAAAATGTACGTTATAATATATTTAAGAAAGTAAGGTTGTTAAAATGAGTACCATTAATATTACCAAAGCAAGACAAAATTTATTTCAATTAGTTACAGACGTAAATATTGGCTTTAATCCTATTACTATTGTTAATAATAAAGGAAAAAATGCTGTCCTAATTTCTGAAGATGAATGGAAAAATATCGAAGAAACATTAAATTTATCTAGTATTCCTGGTTTCATTGATGATATAAAAGAAATCAAAAATAACGAAGATTGGACAAAAGCAAAGGAATATAAAAAAGATGAAAAGTGGTAATTTAGATACAATTAATTTTTCTAAAAAAACTGAGAAAGATAAACTAAAAAGTTCTGGTTTAGATAAAAATTGCCAAACAATATTGAATTTAATGTTAGAAGATCCCTTTTGTTATCCTCCATCATATGAAAAATTAACAGGAGACTTAAATGGCCTATATTCAAGAAGAATTAATCGACAGCACCGCATTATATATGAAGTAAATGAAGAAAAACATGAAATACATATATTAAGAATGTGGACTCAGTATGAATAAAAAGGAAAGTTATTTTTATACTTTCCTTTTTCTAATCTCTATCATTACCACTTACAATTAAGTAACTAACATAATTAATAAAGTCTAATATAAAACAGACAATAAAATGATATAATAAAATAAAGGAAGTGAAAATATGGGTAAAATTTCCAATGCAATTCAAATGCTAAATTACTTAAACACTGGTAATAAATATAGTGTCAAAGAATTATCAAAAAAACTAGGTATTACTGAACGTATGGTCCGATATTATAAAGTTGAATTAGAACAAGCAGGTATCCCTATTGAAACATTTATGGGTCCTAATGGAGGATATTATATTATGAATGTTCAAAGTCAATATAATCACTTTAACAAGTATGATCTTCAAGTATTAGAAAACATCAATCTAGTTTTAGAAGAAATAGAATATGAAGACATCGATAAATATCAAAAGATAGTAAACAAAATTAAAGTAGCAAGTGATATCGAAGAAGAAAAAAGCAAATATTTTTTAGATAACAATATTGAAGATAAAACTGAGTTATATTTAACCATAAATGAGGCTATTATCAAACAAATTTCCATAAAAATACTATATAAAAATCTAAAACAAGAATGGAAAGAAAGAACGATCCACCCTTTACAAATATTCAATTATGATAATAAATATTATGTAACAGCTTTCTGTGAATTAAGAGATGACATTAGACATTTTGAAATAAGTCGAATAAAATTAAATAATAAATAATTTAGACAAAATATTTCCTACATATATGATATGATAAATTAAAGAGCAATAAAGCAAACGCTTAGTAAAAAAGAGGTAGATAATATGTTAAAAAAATATTGTAAACTTAATAAAAATAATTATTGTAATATAAACTATATTGTCTATTTGCCCGAGAAACTTACTGATAATATGCCATTATTATTATTTTTACATGGAATTGGTGAAAGAGGCGAAAATATAGAATCTGTAGAGAAATATGCTTTACCCAAATATATGAATAAATTTGATATACAATATATTGTTGTAGTTCCCCAGTGTACTAGTAATAACTTTTGGGATTATCATTTAAGAGATGTTGAAAAAATCTTAGAAGCAGTTTATAAAAAATATAAATATAATAAAAAAAGAGTATGTGTTTTAGGAAGTAGTATGGGGGCTTATGGAGCTTGGAATTATATTATGTCAAGACCTGATTTGTTTAAAAGTATAGTATCAGTATCTGGAGGTATAATGTTACCAATTAAACAAACATTATTACCATTAAAAGAAAAAGCAATTTTAATATATCACGGAAGTGCTGATGATGTTGTTGATGTTAATGAAAGTATTCTAGCTTATAATAAACTTAAAAATATAAGTTCAAAAAATATAGAACTAAAAATTATAAAAAATGATAATCACTTTTTAACATCTCATGCTTTTAAGGATAAATATTTATATGAATGGTTAGAAAAAAATATTTAAGTAGGTGGTAACCTGAAAAAAATACATTGTTCATGGCTATGTGTGCCTTGAAGACGAGCCTCAAGCGAGGCGGAAAGGAATGGAACTTAAAATGAGAATAATTAGTATAGGAGATTTAGTTACTGACTTCTACTACAAAAATGGCAAGTTAATCGGGGTAAATGGTGGGATGACGTCTCATAATATTATTGCTAACATTGCCAAATTCAATTTAGAAACAGCCGTTTATGGTGTATGTGGTAATGATATGGCTGGAAATATAGCTATAAAGAGTTTAAAGGATATTGGTACTAATGTTGATAATATCAAAATTATAGGTAACTTAAATACTCGTTGTTTCCATGTATCATACATTGATGATAATGGTAAACTAGAATTTACATCAAAAAAAAGATGTCCTATTTGTAATCAAAAAAAATGGTATGATGAAAGTAAAATTGAACCCCAAGATATTTTAGAAAAAATTAATCCCGATGATATTTTAGTTTTTGATAACTTAAACAATAAAAATCAAATTATCATTGACAATTGCCAAAATAGAAAAATGTTAGATTTAGGACAATATTTTGAATTAGATAATTATCAAGATGAAGAAATAATCACAAAAATAAAAAATAAATTTGATTTAATAAATTTAAATGAACGTGTTGAAAAATATTTAAAAAATAGATTTTCTTTAAAAACACTAGAGGAAGTCTATAATATATTACACCCTAAAATGATAATTGTCACCAGAGGCAAAAAAGGTTCAGATTTTGTCTTTAATAATAATAAAATTAGTAAAAAGTTAGAAAGTCCATCAATAGAAGTGGACCCAACTGGAGCTGGAGATGCTTTCTTTTCGGTATTTATTAGTGAATATATTAAAAATAACTATATTATAGATTCTAATTTTATAGATTTGACTTTTAAAAAAGCAACCGACCTCACCAAAAAAGTTGTAAAAAAATTTGGTGCAAGAGGTCATCTTCAAAATTTATACAAAATAAAAAAGATAGATGATATTTGCCCTTGCAATAATTTTAATATATTATCAAGAAAACAAATAAAAAGATGTAATATAAATATAAATAATTTAGAAGTACGCTTAATAAATGCTATTAATAGTAATGCATATGATAAATTATTAAAAATAAATTTTAACAATTTTAAAAATTGTCTATTTATAGGTACAGGTGGTTCTTTTGCCGGAGCCAAATTTTCATCAAAAGTTATTAATTATTTGTATGGTATAAACACCATTACTTTATATCCCAGAGATGTATATTATCGAAATAATCATTCTATCGATGCAACCTTTTTATTTACCTATTCTGGAACTACTGATGATTTACTTATATCAACAAAATTAATTAATAATAAATATATTATAACTAAAGGTGAATTACAAAAAGTAGTAACCAAAACAGGAATATCAAAAAATAATATTCTTTCCTACCGAACAGGAAGCAATAAAGGTAAAGAAAGAGGTTTCTTATCTTTTGAAGGTGCTTTAGCGCCATCCAGTTTATTTTTAAAATTATATTTTGCCAAAAATTTAAGAAATGATATAGATGATTTTATTAGCAATACTATTGATTATTGGAAAAGTTATTTTGCCCAATATTTTAAGGAAAACAATAAAATGTTAAAAGAATTTTTGCAAGAGGGAAGTTGCTTTAATCTTTTTACAGGCGATTTTACTGAATCTGCGGGATATGATTTAGAGAGTAAAATAATTGAATCTGGTATTTATAATTGCTTAATTCATGAAAAGAAAAACTTTTCTCATGGTAGATTTATTAATTATGAACATTTAAGTCAACATAAAAATATTTATTTTAAACAAAAAACAACAAGCTCATATGAAGAAAAATTATTGAAATATTTAGCCAAAGATAGAAATTTAATAATTGAAAGTAGATATGATGGAATATTATGTGAATATGATTTACTAGTTGCTTCTCAATATTTAATATATTACATATCTAATTTCCTTGATATAGATATTTCAAAGCCCACATATAGTGAAGCTGCATTGAAAATATACTTCTATAAAGGAGACTTATAAGATATACAGAATAAAAGGAAAGTCTAAAAAATAACTTTCCTTTTTCTAATCTCTATCATTACCACTTATAATTAAGAATAATCTAAGTACTTCAAGAATTGTTGTAACAAGTGATGCTACATATGTTAATGCAGCCGCTGTTAACATTGTTTTACCTTGACTTTGTTCGTTATGATCAAGTAATTTTAATCTTTCAATTTCTTTTAAAGCCCTACTAGAAGCATTGAATTCAACTGGTAATGTAATAAGTTGAAATATTAATATAGCACAAAGTAAAATAATACCAAACATTGCTATATCAAATAAACTAGCAATAATACCAATAAAAATAGCAATATAACCAAGTCTAGAACAAATATTAACAAATGGCACAATAAAATTTCTAAATTTTAAAAACCAGTAACCATTCTTATCCTGAATTGCATGCCCACATTCATGAGCGGCTACTGCTACTGAGGCAATGGAATTTCCATTAAAGACATCTCTTGATAATCTAATAACTTTTCTTCCAGGGTCGTAGTGGTCACTAAGTTCACCCTTAGTTTCGACGACATGAATATTACTAAGACCATTTTCATCGAGGATCTTTCTCGCTACCTCAAACCCTGTTATTCCACTTTGATTACCAATATTCTTATATTTACTATAACATTTACTAATATATACTTGAGCAGCAATTGTAATAACCATACTTACAATAAGTATTAAATAATTAATAACAACAGAACTCAAATTATCACCTTCTCTATAAAATATTTTTTTGGATTAATTTTTCTCGGTAAATATCAGCGTTACCAAAATCTTTATTATTTCTATATTCTAACCATTTCTGATAATCATCTTTATCTTCATCACTAAATTTAACTAACTCATATTTAAGTCCTAAAATTTTTGTTATAACTAAGATTTTACTAGCATATTCTAATACATTTTCTCCTTTATTTCTAATTTCATTATTCAAACTCTTAACTAATTCTAATAAATAAGAAATAACATTAGGAGTATTAAAATCATCATCCATGTATTCTTCAAAAGTTTTATCCTTAATATCATAATTATATTCTAGGTTATCCATATTAACTTTCACATTAGCTTGTTTAAGTGCATTATATATCTTCTCGTCGATCGTGCTTGCTTCACTAAATAATTCATCAGTAAAATTAAGTGGAAGTCGGTAATGTGTTTTAAATAAAGCTATCTTAATTATATTAGGTTTATGTAACTTAATAAAATCTTTAGCTAAGATAAAATTACCTAGGCTCTTACTCATTTTTTCTCCATCAACATTAATATGCCCATTATGCATCCAATAATTCGCTAAATGATTATTATTTAAAGCCATACTTTGTGCAATCTCATTTTCATGATGTGGAAACTTAAGATCGACACCGCCACCATGAATATCAATCTTCTCACCAAAAAGACTATTAATCATTACGACACATTCTGTATGCCATCCAGGAATACCTTTACCCCAAGGTGAATCAAATTGTTCTCCCTCCTCGGTCTTACGCCATAAAGCAAAATCTAAAGGGTCTTCTTTCTTTACATCAATATCGACTCTTGCTCCTGAATTAAGCTCATCTTTATTTTGATTAGATAAAATACCATAATCTAAAGTCTTACTAATTCTAAAATAAACATCGCCATCGTTCTCGTAAGCGTATCCCTTTTCAATTAACTTAGTAATAAAATTAAAAATATCATCCATATGGTTAATAACTCTAGGTCTTTCATCAATTTTGCTACAATTATAATTATTTAAATCTTCCAAATATGCTTTAATAAACTTATTTGCAACTTCTCTTTCAGTTATTTTAAGTTCCTTAGCAGCGGCTATAATTTTGGGATTGACGTCTGTAAAGTTAGAAGCATAAGTAACATCATATCCTAAATATTTAAAATAATTATATACCATATCAAATGTCATCACAGGACGCATATTCCCAATATGAACATAGTTATAAACAGTTGGTCCACAGACATACATTGTAACCTTACCTTCTTTAATTGGTTTAAACTCTTCTATTTTATCGGTAAGTGAGTTATAAATTCTCATAAAATCCTCCTCCACTTAATTATATTATAAAAATATGTGTAAAATATGGGTAAAAAAACTTATTTATACCCTTTTAACCCTTGCTTTAGTTTTCTTTTCTTTAATTTCTCGTGCGGCAAAAGTATCCATACTAACAACTAGTAATTCATCTGACTTAATATCTTGAACGATAAGTAAATTAGGATAATACTCTCTAATTAATCTAACCGTCATATGTTTATCTAAACCACATGCTTGTAAAGTAGTATCGATTATTTTTTCCCAATCACTTAGTCTCTCTTGATAATCATCTTCTTTATTTATAAGGCTTTCCATTAGAAAATTAGAATATTCCATCATCACTTCTCTAACCTCTGGATATCTTCCCAATAAAGGATTATCCCTAAAAGAATTATCACATTTATAAACATAAATATGATCATTAAAATATAATTTTGCTTGTCTTTCCATCATAAACTTCCTTCCTAAACATTTTACATATCCCTTATTATAACATATGAAATATGCTGTTCGCAACTAAAATTCCCATAATTTATTATAGGTAAGTAAAAACATATTATTTACTAAGCTTAAGTTTTAACAAATAAATATGATATACTCTATTTTATTCCAAATAAGTATATCATATTTATTTAAAAGTACTATTTTTTAAAATTAAAATTCTGGCAAAAACAAGCTTCAATTTTTAGATTTTATTAACCCTATCCCATCTAAAAAATCATTTCATCATTTTAATATAATCGACAAGTGATAAAGACTTAATTTTAATATTATTATTTTTTCCTGTTCCTAGTTTAACATCAGGCTTAGTCATAGGACCATGAAAATCACTGCCTCCACTGACTAATAAATCATATTTATTAGCATGCTTAAGATATTCATCTTGTTCCTCAAGGGTATGACTTGAGTGATAAACTTCAATTCCTTTTAAACCTAAGTTTATCATTTCTTTTAAAAGTATTAAAAAATCTTTCTTAGACATTTCCAATGATTTAGGATGAGCTAAAACAGGTATACCCCCACCTTTTATTATTAAAGAAATAGCTTCTTCATATGATAGTTTATTGTTAAAACATCTCGTTTTATTATGAACATCAATTAAATATTTATCAAAAGCTTCTTGAATTGAGGTTGCATATTTATACTTAACACATAATTTAGCTAAGTCAACTCTTCCTAAATTATGTGTTGCATTTACTAGTTCTTTAATATCATTGTATCCAAAATATATTCCATAATCCCTTTTTAATTGCTCTATTAATGATAAAACAGAATTTATGCTGTTGTCTTTTAATTCTATCATTTTTTTATTTAAACTATCATTATTAATATCAATATCATATCCAAGCATATGCATTCTTCCCTTTTCTGTAAAAACGGATAATTCAATACCATTAATAATTTCAATTCCACTGTCTTGAATTAAAGAATCGTGTCTATTAATAGTTTTAACCCCATCCAAAGTATCATGATCCGTAATTCCCAGTACACTAATTTTCTTCTCGACCGCTAGTCTTATAAGTTGATTAGGAGTTAGATCTCCATCTGAATAACTAGTATGAGTATGTAAATCCATAACCTTATCACTTTTTCTATAAGGATTTATAATTTCATTCCAGTAATTTTTTTTTAAAGTTCTTATCGCACCATCATGTTCATCAAATATACCATTATAAGTATTATCAATTTCGAATCTTTCCATAATATCATCTCCTCTTACTTGTATTATACCCTATATTTTGTTATAATTAAAATACATATTATTTATATCTATCATAAATGGAGGTTATCATGAATATTGATTTTGAATTATATCGCATCTTTTATGTCGTAGCCAACAATCATAACATTACCGCATCTTCCAAAGAATTAAATATTTCTCAACCAGCGATTAGCAAATCAATAAAAAATCTTGAGGAACAACTGGGAGGTCAACTATTTGTAAGAACCAAAAGAGGAGTTATCCTCACGGAAGAAGGTCAAGAATTCTATAACTATATTAAGCATGCGATTGAATATATATCTAATGCAGAAAATAAGTTTACCGAATTAATAAATTTAGAAACAGGTTCTATAAAAATAGGTATTACTACTACTCTAACCAAGGAATTTATCCTTCCTTACTTAGAAAAATTTCATAAACAATATCCCAAAATAGATATTCAAATTATAACTAATATATCTTCCGAATTATTTTCTAAATTAAGAAATGGTTTAATTGATCTTATTATCCTAAATTTAAATAATAAAAATTATGGAAGTGATATTAGTATTATAAAATGTCGAAAAGTAACTGATTGTTTTATTGTTAATAAGTCATATTATGATTTATTACCTAAAGAAATATCTCTTGAAGAACTAAATAATTATCCCTTAATTCTTCAAGCTAAAGGATCTAATACTAGAGCCTTTCTTGATGATTTTGCTAAAGAGAACAATATTACTCTAAAGCCTAATATTGAATTAACCAGTTACTCCCTCGTTGTTGAATTTGCCAAAATAGGTTTTGGTATTGGCTATGCTACCAAAGACTATCTTCAAAAAGAATTAAAAAATAAGTGCCTTTACGAATTAAAACTTAAGGAAAAAATACCCAGTCGTTATATCGGTATTGCTACATCTACTAATCATGTTCCTAACTTTAGTACTAAGAAACTTATTGAAATAATCCAAAGCAAATCAGAAAAGAGGTAAAAATATGAAGTTAGTTCGCATTCTTGAATCAAAATTTGAAGAATATCGCTTAAATGCTATCTTTGACTGTTATAAATGGGATCCCCAATTTTTAGATAGTAATACTTTATCCAAATATGTTCTTGTTCTAACCGAAAAAGAATATCATGAAGTAGCTAAGTTAACCGAAAAATTAGATTCAGAAACTGAAATCTCTGAAATTTTTCTAAATAGTCATTTAGATTTAACAAAAATTCTTAAACTGCCTAAAACGCCCCTATTAAAAAACATGTCTAATTATGATAAAAATAAACATATTCGCCTAATGCGTTATGACTTTCATCCTACCACCGATGGTAACTGGGTCATCAGTGAAGTAAATAGTGATGTTCCCGGTGGCTTTGCTGAAGCCTCATTATTGCCAGAATTGGCTATCAAAACTATTGGTAATAAAAATTATTATAGTATCAATTTTGGCGATCAATTAGCTATGGCCTTATCCCTCAAAATCAAAGCCAAGGGAACAATTATGTTTGTTCATTGCACTTCGTATAGTGATGACCGTCAAGTCATGCAATATCTTGGTGATAAAATGCAATCATTAGGTTATACTTCCCTTTACGGTGCTGCCGATCATCTTAAATTTGTAAATAAAGAAGCCTATAGTATCCTCGATCACCATGAAGGAAAAATAGATTGTATCTTCAGGTTTACGCCCATTGAATGGTTAATTGATATTAAACCTAAAACATGGTCTGGTTATTTTGATACAATCACCCCTTCTTGTAATCATCCCATCGCTATCTTTGCTCAAACCAAACGTTTTCCTCTTATTTGGCCCATCCTAGAACAAAATGGTATTAAATTGCCAACCTGGAAAAAATTACTTCCCGAAACTATTGAAGTAAAACAAGCTAAAGGTAAAGAAGGCTATATTTATAAACCTGCCTATGGTCGTGTCGGTGAAAATATTTCTATCAAAGAAGCTTGTTCTAAAGAAGAATATCAAGAAATTTTAAAAGATGTTCACAAACATCCTAAAAAATATCTTGCTCAAAAACGATTTATTAGTAAGCCTTTAACCACTCCTCAAGGTACTAAATATCATGTCTGTCTTGGTTCCTATACCATTGATGGCAAACATGCTGGCTTTTATGCCAGAATAAGTCCTAAACCAAGAATCGATTCTGACGCTGAAGATATCCCTGTTGTCATTGAAAGGAGTAAATCTCATGAATAGTAAAGAAATATATCGTATATGGGCTCCCTATAGTCAAAGATGGGTCGACTGGGTAAGACCCGTTCCTTTTATAAACATCGATCATAACCTTCCCCATCATGAAATTATTGACTATACCATTCCTCATATAAATTACATCAAATCAATAGCGGAAGATACAGCGATTATTATTGATACTAATAGTATCCAAAGTATCAAAGAAGGAATAGCTTTAGCTTTAATAGGATATCGCCCTATTCCTATCTTTAATGGCACAAATCCCCCTTCAAACACGAAGGGTACCACCGACAATTCACTTATCGAACCATTACTTATCTGGGGTGCTTATCAATTAGCAAAGATCAAGCTAAAAAATGATGCCCCTCCTGTCTTTCTTTTAGATCAAAATAGGTTAAATAGATATAAAACAGATCGTTCTATCTTTGATAATAGTTGGGATATTTATCCTCAAGATCTCCCATCTGCCGAATATTTTCTAAATAAAGGTATTACTAAAATCATCGTCAGAGGCGAAAAAGTTAATAAAGACTTACGAAAAATTCTAGCTAAATATCAAAAAAACAATCTTCAAATTTTCTTTACCAATGGTTATGATAGTCCTGAAGAGATAAGACTAAGGAAGTGAATTATGATTAAATATTCTGGTAAAATTGTTCAATTTGGTTTTGGTGCTGTTGGTAAGAGTTTCTTTGAAAAAGTATCTCACGAAATAAAATATAATGAAAATAACTATATTGTTATCACTAGGGACAAAGAAGAATTTCCAGCTTACATAAATCTAGGTGGCATAGCATCTAATTTTCATGTATGTGATATAAATAAGGATAACTTTCAAAAAATATTTAGTAAGTATCTAACTTCTGGGGATGTTTTAATTGATTTTGCTGATACCGTCGGTACGAAAGATATTTGTAAGTGGTGTGCTGAAAATAATATTATGTATCTAAATGCCGGTGAAGCAGATTGGCCTGAAAACTGGTATAGAATTTTTAATGAAAACCTTATCAAAAATGACCTAAAGAAAAAATATCAAAACATTTTACATCCCATTGTCCTTCATCATGGCAATAATCCCGGTCTTGTATCTCATTTCGTAAAAGCCGCTCTTGCATATATTGTAAACACTCAGTTCAAAAAGCCCATTCTAAAACAATTATTAAAAGAACATAAATTTAACGAAATAGCTAAAGAGTTAGAAGTTAGAATGATTCATGTCAATGACATCGATTTACAAGAAATAAAAGAGCCATACCAAGAAAATAAACTCATTAATACTTGGTGTATAGATTCTTTCTTCTTTGAATTATTAAGTGAAGCTACGCAAGATCTTGGTACTCATGAATCTCCGCTTTCTCAAGATAAATGTAACTTATTAGATTTAGAAAGAGGTTTTGTTGAATACAAGAGCCTTGCTGTTGATACCAAATGCCAAACCTATTACCCTAAAGGTTATTTTGAAGGCTACTTAGTTCCTCATGAAGAAACCATTACGATTGCTCAAAGCTTAGAAGTAAAAAAAGATCATCAAACCATCTATCGTCCATCAGTCATGTTTATTTATAAACCATGTCCCTATGCTACCAAGTACTTAGAACAATCTAAAGTAAATAACTATCCTAACCCCTTACAAAATAAACCCCAAGATATTGATAATCCTGATGGTCAAAGTATCATTAGAGGTCATATCTATCCTACTAATTTTGAAATAGCCTATCAAGAAAAAATCCAAGCAGGAACTGAATACGTTGGTGTTCTTCTTCTTGGTAATAAATTTGATCCTGTCTGGGTCGGTAATCGTGTTGAACTATCATATTTATACAAACATAAACAAAATTCCTATTGGCAAACACCTACTATAACGCCTGTTGCTATGTCTGCTTTATCCGCATTATGTTGGATGTTAAATAATCAAGACCAAGGTGGCATCTATTTTCCTGATGATCTTCCTGATTATAAATATATTATTAAAAAAAGTGAAAAATATATTTCCAAAACAATCTATCAAACTTTTGATAAATCACTAATTGCGAAGGAACTAAACATCGACCTATCTAACATCCAATCCCAAGACTTCTTTCTTAAATCAAAAAAAGAATAATTCCCCATATAAGAATTATTCTTTTTAATTAGTGGCCACCGCCACCACCACCGCCTCCGCGGCCGCCACCACCATAGAATGTACCACCACTAGATCTAATACTTCTAGACATTGATGATGCCCTATGTGTTGTACTTCTAAATGATCTACCATATGATCTAAAATTATGTGAAAGATAATAATTATTACTTAAAATAACACTATCAGAAACATCAGGACAACGAATTTTAAGTGCTTTTATAACTTTATCAGAAATACCAAATGCGGTTGCATAGACCAAATATTTTTCCCATAAAGGAAGCTCAATCACTGTCTTCTCATTCATTAAAGTTGCACTATTTAAGAAATTATATAGTCCTCGCCATTTAGCATATTCATCTTCACCATACTGCGTTAATAAAACATATTTATGTCGCATTCTCTTTAAATAAATACCACATATAATCATTACTATACCAAGTATAAATAAAGCTCCATATGCCAAATCAAGTCTTGTCATCGATATAATCAAATTACCAATAACCAAAATAATAAATCCAAGCCATAGATAACAATTAGCTAAAGAATTAGTTCTTGTTTTTAATCCCTTAAAATCAGCTTTTTGGAAGTAACCTTGAGATATACCAATATTGACCACCGAATTATTAATGGAAGTCATAAAACTATCTGTATTATCATAATCAGCATAAACACTATTTTGAAAAGCCTTCATCGTAATAGTATCGACAATAGCATGTTTAACAATTAAATTAAAGTATGCTTCTTCATTTTCCGAAAGTTTTTCTAACTCTTTACCATTAATATTATATCTTTGCGGTTCTACTTCTGTAATATTACTATTAGTTTCACTATTAACTTGATTATCTAGTATCTTTGGTGTTTTTACTACTGTCGCATTATTCTGGATACTAGCAATATTATTATTTAAACTACTAGTATTAACTTCACTGTTATTACTTACATTAGAGGTATCATGTAAATTATTTATGTTACTTGTCGTATTAGCTTCATTATTCTTTAATTCAAACTTTTTATCAATAATATCTCTAATATTCACTGGTTCATACAATATCCTAATTAAAATATTATCAAATACCCAATCTTTAGTATTATCTACTCTCTGTAACTCAATATAGCCCTTTCTTACCAAATTAAGAAGTAATGCCGAATATGAATTACCCATATCGATCTTATTTTTATGTTTTACAAAGACTAACTCAGAAGCAAAATGTGGATCCAAATCACTTGGTATATCTCTAAAATATTGCATTTCCTGTGTTGGTTTATAGAAATTATGTTGTTTTTTAATCTTTTTATCTCTTCTAAGAACAAAGAATAATATTAAAATAGAACCCCCTATTGCTACTGCTAACACTTTAATTTTATTATTTCTATCATCAATTTTCATTTGATCATATTCATTAATAGCATCTAATGCCTCTTCCAAATAAACATCATCAGAATAATAATTATCAGGAGCATAATCCGTAAAAATATGCCTATCTTCATTAAAAGCTAATAAAGAAAATTCAATATATTGATTATAACTTTTAAACTTCAAATCATTTTTATCCAAGTCAAAGGCAAAAGTATGATAACCAGGATTTAAAGTATCAGACTCTGTATAATCAAAAGTATAATTATTAGTACCATAAGTATGTGCTAAATAATTACCTTTCTTAGGCATATCATCATTAGCAATCAATATTTGTCCTTTAAAAGAATCTAAATACTTAATTGTATCCTCTGAATACATAGTTAAATATAATTCTGATACATCACTATATTTTAAAGCGGCATTGTTCATTTCATACTGAATTTCAAAAGTAACATCTCCTCGATATAAACCATTTACATAGAAAAATACACATTCGTATCTTCTAAAATATTCACTATAAGGTCCACCACTATGATACCATTTATAAGGTCCATAAGGACTAGATACATAGTCACTATCATCCCAATATAATTTAGGACTTTCCGTATAATTTATTACACTACCATCATCATTAATCTGTTTAACATAATTAACTTTATAATCAACTTTCAAACCATCAACTTCATCTTCGGGAAGATCTCGCCATAATTCCCAAAATAAATTATCTTGACTAGCCGCATGAATATCGTAAGTTAATCTTTCCGTAATAACCACTTTGCCACCTTCACCAGGTTCATCTACTAATACTGCTTTATAATCAATATCCGTAATCCTCGCATAATCATTAAAACCTGTACTTTCCTCACTATCATATGCATAACTAAAATCTGAAATAAATTCAATAATGTTAAATAAAAATATAAAGCCAATAATAAACCAAGCTATTTTTTTCGATGAATTCATAATATCCCTCAACTCTCTTAACAAAATTATAACACAAATAAATATATTTAATTAAATAAATTATCAAATCTTGATATAAAATCCAAAAAAATATATAATATAAATAAGAAAGATAAAAAGGAGGCTAACATGAACAAAGGAATATATATTGTTATATCAGGACCAAGTGGTGTTGGAAAAACTACGATTATTGAAAAAATATTACCCAGAATAAATGCTTTTTATTCTGTTTCTGCTACCACTAGAAAACTTCGTCCAGGCGAAGTAGAAGGTGAAGATTATTATTTTTTAAGTAAAGAAGAATTTCAAAAGAAAATTGAGGAAGGAGAATTCCTAGAATACACTATCTATGATAATGAATATTATGGTACCCCTTTAAAACCTATTCTAGCTAAGTTAGAGCAAAACTATCATATCATCAGTGAAATAGAAACCAATGGTGCCAAAGCCATTAAAGAAAAATATCCTGAAGCTCTTCTTATTTATATTTTACCTCCAACGATGAATGAACTAAGACATCGCTTAGCTAATCGACCTGAATATACGCAAGAAAAAATTGAACAAAGAATGAAAATATCATATCAAGAACTTCATGAAGTATCTTTTTATAAATACAAGGTTATCAATGATGATTTAGAAAAAACTGTTGATACCATTATCGAGATTATTAAAAAAGAAGAAACAAGCATAAAAAAATAAATACCTCATACAATTAGATAGGAGGATATTTATGGACAAAGTAAAAGAAATAGAATCTAGTTTTAACCATGGTATTTCTTTATCAGAAAGAAAAAATATTGTTGTAACAGGTGTCAAAAAAATTGAAAGTTTTGATAAAGAAGAATTTCTGATGGAGACAACCCTCGGTTTTTTAATTATTAAAGGAGAAGAATTAGAAATAATTAAATTAGATACCTATCAAGGAAATGTGTCAATCAAAGGTCATGTCGACAGTATGGCCTATCTTGACAATATAAATGGCAAAAAAGATAAAGAAAATTCATTTATAAGTAAACTATTTAAATGATTTTAAAAATTCAAATTATATCTCTAATCTTCTCTTTTTTCTATGGTATCTTTTTTTATATTCTGTTAGAAGTAAATAGCCATTTTCTCTATTCTACCAAATTACCCTTTAAGATTATCAATAGTTTTCTTTTTGTCATGTTAAATACTTTATTATATTTTATCATCTTAAAAAAGATTAACAATGGCATTGTCCATGTTTATTTTTTACTATGTATTACTGTTGGTTATATAATAGCAAAAATTGTCAGAGCGAAACTATTTGTCAAAAGAAAGTAAATGTGCTATAATGTAAACGTAAGAATAAGGTGTAAACCAATATGAATAAAAAGGAGGCACTAAGGATGGCTAAGAAAACAACTCGTAAGAAAAAAGAAAACTTAATTCCTAAAAAAGCTAAGCGTCGCATGTTTGTTGCGTTTCTTTTGTTTGGCAGTATCATTAGTGTCTTAAGTTATAACTTTTTTAGTAATATAAATCAAATTCTAGCAATGAAAAAAGAGAAAAAAGAACTAGAAAATCTTATTGTCGAGTTGCAAGAAGAGGAAGAAACTCTCAAAGCAGACGTTCAAAAACTAGAAGACCCCACTTATATTGCCCGTTATGCTAGAGAAAAATATTTATATTCTAAAGATGGTGAATTAATTATTCGTATGGATGATGACGACGAAGAATAATTCTTACAAGAAGGAGAAAAAATGGACCGAATATTATATAAACAATTATATTATCGTACTAAGAACTATGAAGATTATGAAAGTATAAGAAGTGATTTCTTAACTGATAGATATCAACCACTAATTCCTATTTATGTTATCCAAGAAAAAAGTGGTAATGAAGTAAAATATATTGAACCCATCAGTGGTAGAGAAATCCCTATTATTCAGGTTGATTTAAAAAGTTCTCATCAAAAACTTTATGAAGAAAGATCTAAAGAAAAAATCAATGCTAGTTCCTATGGCATAATGATTAATGAGTCAAATCATATTTTAACTAAAATTAATTATGAAACATACCAACTCTATTTAAATAATCCTTTAAAAATTATTGCTAATTCTAAAACCAATAACCAAAATCTTAAAAATTATTTTAAACTTCATGGACAAACTGAACTAGTAGCTAAAATAGAACATCTAGATCAGTATAATCCCCGCCAATTATTTCAAGAAATTATTCAAAAATATTTAGAGATTGAAACGTCTCTTTCTGAAGATTATCGGCAAGAATTTCGCCGTCTCAAAGCCAAAAGAAAAGTACTAAAATATTAAACTATTTAGTACTTTTTTTATCATCTTTTTTATCTTTTACTTCTTTATTTTCCTTCTTGTTTTTATCTGTATTATCATCTACTTTAGTATCATTTCCTGCATTATCATTTGTCTCTTCTGTATCTTTAGGTAGATGACCATGTTCGACAAGATAATCAATTTGTTCTTTCGTAATTGTCTCTTCTTCTAATAAAGTATTTGCAATTAAATCAAGTAATTTTCTATTTTCAGTAATAATTTTTGTTGTAACTTTATAACAATCATTGATAATCTTCCGCATTTCTTCATCAATTTCATGAGCAACTGTATCAGATATATTTCTATTTTTATTGTAATCTCTACCTAAGAAAGTACTACCACTAGGTTCTTCTAACATCATTGGTCCAAGATCACTCATACCATATTCTGTAACCATACTTCTAGCAATCTTTGTTGCTTTTTTAAAGTCATCATGAGCTCCGGTTGTAATTTCACCAAAGACGATTTCTTCAGATACACGTCCCGCAAGTAAACCTGAAATAGATTCAAGTAATTCTTTCTTCGTATAATTGAAAGCCTCTTCTTTTGGTGTCATCATTGTATATCCACCAGCATGACCACGAGGAATAATTGTAATCTTTTGAACATCGTTAGCGCCGTCTAACTTAAGACCTAAAACAGCATGTCCAGCCTCGTGATAAGCCACCAATTTCTTTTCTTTATCAGAGTATTTTCTTGTAACCTTAGCAGGTCCCATTAGTACTCTATCAGTCGCTTCGTCGATCTCAGCCATTGATATCGCTTTCTTATTTCTTCTAACTGCAAGTAATGCCGCTTCATTAAGTAAGTTTTCCAAGTCAGCACCACTAAATCCAGGTGTTCTTTTGGCAAGATTTTCAATTGTAACACTCTTATCTAAAATCTTATTTTTAGCATGAACTTTTAAGATTTCTGCTCTAGCATTCTTATCAGGTAACGCTACTGTAACTTGACGGTCAAAACGTCCTGGTCTAAGTAAAGCTGGATCTAAGACATCAGGTCTATTTGTCGCAGCAATAATAATAATACCTTCATTAGCGCCAAAACCATCCATCTCCGTTAATAATTGGTTTAATGTTTGTTCTCTTTCATCATGTCCACCGCCTAAGCCAGTACCTCTTTGACGACCAACCGCATCAATTTCATCGATAAAGATTAAACAAGGAGCATTCATTTTAGCTTGCTTAAACATATCACGAACACGAGATGCACCAATACCTACGAATAATTCAACGAAGTCAGAACCACTGATATAGTAGAAAGGAACTTTTGCTTCTCCCGCAACTGCTCTAGCAAGTAATGTTTTACCAGTACCAGGAGGCCCTACTAATAGAACACCCTTAGGAATTCTAGCTCCCATACTTTGGAATTTCTTTGGATTCTTCAAGAAATCAATTAATTCTTGTACTTCCTCTTTTTCTTCAGTAAGTCCTGCTACATTCTTAAATGTTGTCTTAGTACCATCTTCAAGTAATTTAGCACGACTACGTCCAAAGTCCATTGACTTATTGTTGCCACCAACTTGACGAGTAAATAACCAAATTGTCGCCCCTGCTAATATAGCAATAGGAAGCACGTTAATGACAATAAGTAACCAAGAAGAAGCTTCTGGATCCGTATTAATTGTCAACTTAAAGTTATGTTGTTCTTCACCCTCAGTTACCTTTGAAATAAACTCATCAGATCTAGGTAAACTAAGAATAAAAGTTTCATTTTCTACATAACCATCTAACTTACCAATAACTTCGTAAGTTTCCGTTCTTGTTTTAGGAGTTATTGTAAGTTCTGTAATTGCCCCACTATTTAATTTTTCAATAAATTCATCGTAAGTAAATTCATTAACTTTACTATCAAACATTTTAAAAACAAATAGACAGGTTATAATAAACACAAATAAAAATACATAAGGAAATAGCCCTTTTCTAACTGCTTTATTATTCATCATTTTCCTCCTTTTCACAGTACTTAAGTATTATATCATACTTTTCCTTATTTTTAATATTAAATTGTGATTTTTTTAAATTTGGTATCCATAAAATATTATCATCACTATCTACAAGAAGAGGATACTCATCTCTTTCCTTTAAATTAATCTTTTTTTCAATGAAAATATCCTTAACTTTCTTTGTACCATCAAGTCCCAAAACTCTAATAACATCGCCCTCTCTCCTATTCCTTATATAAAGAGGAAGCTTAATTTTTGAACTATCAAGAAGACATATATCATTCCCATTTTCTTTAGTATTATCAATTATTCTAATAACATGCTTACCAATAACATTATTATCTCTTAATTCTAATTTATAGTCTTCTTTCTTATCCATAATAGGACCTAAAGATAGTTTATCATATTCTCTAAAACATACCTTATTTTTAGGTAATATAACTTCATTATTGGGCTTATCTCCCATGATTAATTTGATAATACTATCAACATGTTTCTTTTTAACAATATCCGTTTTATTATCATATAAATCATTCAGAACATAAAAGATAACATTCTCCAGTAAGAAAGGATGTAAACTTCGAAGACTATTAACACTAAGAGTATGCCGATGATATTCTTTATTGATATATTCTTTAACCATATCTTTAACAAAATCATCATACTTAATTAAAATATTTGAAAACTCTCTAAATTTTAAATGTACATTCTTATCTTCATTCTTTAAAAAAGGTAGTATTTTCTTTCGATATCTATTTCTCGTATAATTAATATCATCATTACTCTTATCAATAAAAAATTTAATTCCTCTTTCATTATTATATATAATAAGATCATCTTTTGTATAATCTAACAAAGGTCTTATAATATAATAACCATTAACATAACTTGTCTCTTTAATACCACTATAACCAGTAATATTAGACCCTCTTACTATTTTCATTAATACTGTTTCTATTAAATCATCACCATGGTGGGCTAAGAATAAATATTTACTGTGATATTTGTTCAATATTCTCTCGTAAAAAGCATACCTCTTTTTCCTTGCCTCATTTTCAAAATTATTCTCATGGTAACTACCTATCATCATTGTCTCAAAAATAACTCCCTTTTTTTGACAATAATCTCTTAAATATTCCTCTTCCTTTTTACTTTCTTCTCTGACATTATGATTAATATGACAACATACAATTTTATCTTTCTTATATTCTATCATCATGCTCAAAAGAGCCATCGAATCAGGCCCTGCCGAACAACCTACGACGACATAAGAATCATCTGTCAAATACTTAGTAATAATATTATTATTTGTCACCATTATAAGTCACTCCTTGCCATGTATTATAACATGTAAATTTTTTTTTGACAAATTAACTATAAAGAACTATAATATATTACGTAAACACAAACGAGGTGAATTATGGACTATAAAACAGAGTTAAAGATCGACGCCGTCATTGCATCTGCATTGTTAACATCTCCCATTTGGAATGATGGTAATTTATCTGTCGATCCTACATCATTGATAGCCATTATTAACTTAATTCAAAATGCCTATTCTGAATATCATATCAATGATGACAATTTGACATTAACTCAAGATAAACACTTAATAAACCAAATTGTTTTTGAATCACAAGATGATTGTACTTTCTATATTCCTAAACCATATCAACTAAATGATACCATCAAAAATATCTTAGGTCGTAAAATAATTATATCAGATTGGCTTAAGTCATACATAAACCCCAATTATGAATTAATTTATTTATTAAGTACTGAAGAAGCCAAACAACGAATAAAAAGAAAATAAACCTAATATTAAGTTTATTTTTTTCTATATCCTCTTATCATCTCTTTTTCTTCTTTACTAACTCTTCTACTATCACATATCTTACTAATACATTTATTATGTGTAAATTTACTTAGCTTATTATCCTTAATAAATAATAATGTCTCTTTTGGATAAGCAATATAACAAAGAGAAATAAGCCAAGCAATAGCCATATTTACATAATAAAAATCTCCCTGATAAGCATTACAGATTTTAAAAATATAATCTAAATACTCTTCACTAATATAATAATTAAGTAACATAACATACCCAAATCTAAGAATCCAATCATTTTGGGTATTTTTAAGACAACTATCAACATAATCAAAGAAAAGCTCTCTCTTTTTCGAAACAATATTTAAATTAGTAACAAATAGATCACAGGTAGCCCAATTATCAATTTTGATTATAAAATTATCTAAATACTTATTTAAGACCAAATTAACATCTTTTATATATCCAATTACCAGTCCACATATTAAAGTCTCTTCATAATAATTATCTTTATTATATTTTAAAAATTCCTTATAATTTCCTTTACTAATATCTTTAGCTATTTTCTTTAAAATAGGTGTTCTAATTCCTATAATATTATCTTTTCCTGGAATTAGTCCCTTTGTAAAATCTCTATATTTAATATCTTCTAAAGATAATAAATAATTAATAAATTCCTTATAATCATCTTTTGACCAATTATCTCTAATTAAATTCATCATATCACCAATCTTATTTTAACACATTATTTTAGTATTAGTAAAATAAATAAAACTAATAATCAGAATAAATAGACAATATCTAGAAATTTCTCTTCCCAATCTTAGTATAAACTTGCAAGTAGCATTACCCAAAACAAAAAAATAAAATAAAAATAAAATAGAGCTTTTCTTTTACTCAAAAATCTGATACAATAATATTTGTAGAAATAAGGTGAAAAATATGGGGAAAATAATTGCAATAGTAAATCAAAAAGGTGGTGTTGGCAAAACGACCACTAGTATCAACTTATCAGCATCCCTAGGTGTTTTAAATAAAAAAGTACTTCTTGTCGATTTAGATCCACAAGGTAACGCTACAACTGGTGTTGGTTTAGAACGTGGTGAAATCAAAAATAGTATTTATGAAGTTCTTGTTGAAAAAGCAGATATCAAGGATGCTATTGTTAAAACCAAGAGTAAAAACTTAAGTCTTTTACCTGCGTATCTTAATCTAGCCGGTGTCGATATGGAATTAATTGAATTAGAAAAAGCCCACAAAAGTAAAAATGAACACTTTAGTCGTGTTAATCGCTTAAAAGAAGAATTAATTAAAGTTAAAGACAATTACGATTATATTATTATTGATTGTCCGCCATCTTTAGGAATTCTAACAACTAATGCCCTCGCCGCCGCGGATTCTGTCTTAATTCCTGTTCAATGTGAATATTTTGCTTTGGAGGGAATTATGCAATTAATCAATACCATTATGTTAGCTCAGAAAAAAGTAAATCCTAATCTAGATATTGAAGGAGTTCTTTTAACTATGCTAACTACTAATACTAATCTAGGTTTAGAAGTAATTGATAGTATCAAAAGTTTCTTTAAAGAAAGAGTTTATGATACCATAATCCCACGTTTAATTCGTCTTGCTGAAGCTCCATCTCATGGCAAACCAATTTTAGAATATGAACCACGTAGTAAAGGAACACTTGCTTATTTAAATTTAGCAAAGGAGGTTATTGAAAGAAATGGAACAAAAGAAGAAAGCGTTAGGTAGAGGTTTAGAGCAACTTTTTTCTGATGAAGTATTAGATTTTGATTCCTTTGAAAGTAATATTGTTGAATCAACACCCGAATCAGATATCAAACAACTTCCCATCAGTGAAATAAGACCTAACCCTTACCAACCAAGACGTACATTTAATGAAGAAAGTCTTGAAGAACTAGCTTCATCAATTAAAAACTATGGCGTTTTTCAACCTATTATTGTCAAGAAAAGTATCAAAGGTTATGACCTTGTCGCTGGAGAACGTCGTCTTCGTGCTAGTAAACTCGCGGGTCTAACCGAAATACCTGCCATCATTAAAGAATTTTCGGAAGAAGAAATGCGCGAAATTGCTCTTCTTGAAAATCTTCAACGTGAAAATCTAACAGCGATTGAACTCGCTTGGGCTTACAAAGGTATTATTGATAGTCTACACATTCGTCAAGAAGACCTCGCAGAAAAAATAGGAAAAAGTAGAAGTCATGTAACTAATACTTTAGGTTTATTAAGATTACCGAAAGATGTTCAAGATATGATTTTAAAAAATGAAATATCAATGGGACATGCTCGTACTTTAAGTAAATTAGAAGATGATACCAAAATTGAAGAGTACGCTAAAAAGACGGTTCAAGAAAACTTAAGTGTCAGAGATCTTGAAGACTTAGTAAGCACTCCTAATGTTGCCAAAAAAGTTCCTATTACCAGAAAACCTAAAATTAATGATTATAGTTATATCGAAAATAATCTTCGTGAACTATTAGGAACAAAAGTAAAAATAAATGACCGCAAGGTAGAAATATATTTTGATTCCTCTAATGACTTAAATCGTATTCTAGAAATATTAAATATCAAAATAAATTAGTCTCTTTATCAAGAGATTATTTTTTTATACCATAGGAACTTAACAAAATAATTTTTTTGGCTAAAATATATTGACAAACATATGTTTATATGTTATTGTTTGATTACAAGCGAGGTGATATCCAATGAAGACTTATAAAGCATATAAATTTAGATTATATCCTAATGAAAAACAAAGAATCTTAATTCATAAGACTTTTGGATGTGTAAGATTAGTTTATAACCATTACCTTGCTAAACAACAAAAAGAAGGAATAAAAAAAGCATTTACTAATTGCAATGATTTAAAATACTTGCAAGAAGAGAAACCTTTCTTAAAAGAAGTAGATAGTTGTGCTTTAAGATGTGCTATCTTTAATTTAGAAGATGCCAATAATAACTACTTA
>CALVRZ010000021.1 GCA_944358875.1 uncultured Bacilli bacterium | reverse complement strand
ACCAATCAAAATGATAGATTTACGGTAGAAGATACAAGTAAAGGGAATGGAGCATTAACATATCCCGTAGGTCTAATAACAGCAGATGAGATGTCCATGGGGGGAGCCGTTTTTGGTAGTAGCAATAGCAATAGTAGTTATTACTTATACACAGGTAGTACTTATTGGATTATGAGCCCGTATATCTTCTATTCTGGTTACGCGTACGAGTTTAACGTGTACTCCAATGGTAACTTCTTCTACAACTATGTGAGCGACAGTTTCGGTGTGCGGCCCGTGCTTTCTCTCAAATCTGACATCAGTGTGACAGGAACCGGAACGCAGAATGATCCATTTGTGGTACAATAGAATTGTAGTAAAAATGAGGTTAAAACAAAAGTAACAATGTCGTCCCAAACTAAAGGAAAAGGAAAGGGAGCGGTAACAAGGGACGACCAAAATTATACATCAAATATGTAGTATGATGAAACAAATAGCTATATTACTATATATTTGTAGTATAAAATAATAAACAATTGTTTATATTTTGATAAATTATTATTCATATTTTTGAATAATAATTTTATTTTGGAATAAAATTAAAAAAGACTTTGACTTAGTTGTGATTTATTTTTTAAAATGTCCGTTTTTTATTAATGCGTTTTTAAGTTAAAATGTCCTACTAAAAAATTTTGAAAAAAAAGACTTTGACTTAGTGAATAAAGTATGATAGAATACTATTTGAGCGAAAAAGCTCCTTGCCTTAATTATAAGGCCGATAGACCAAAAGGAGGTGTATTAATGAAAAACTATGAAATTATGTTTATAGTAAGACCTGATTTAGATGAAAATACTTTAAAGAATACAGTAAAAGAATTAGAAAAGATTTTTACTGATCATAAAGCTACTATTACTTTATCTAAAGAATTAGGACAAAAGGAATTAGCTTATGAAATTAAGAAATTTAAGTCTGGATACTACTATCTATATAACATTGAAACTAGTGATGATAGTGCTATTAATGAATTTAATCGTATAGCTAGAATCAATGAAAATGTTATTAGACATTTAGTTTTAAATTTAGATAAGTAGGAGTGAATTATAATTATGATGAATAAAGTTATATTAATTGGACGTTTAACAAGAGATCCTGAACTTAGACATACTCCTAATGGTGCTGCGGTATGTCAGTTTACATTAGCAGTAGATAGAATACCTGATCAAAATGGGCAAAGACAAGCTGATTTTATTTCAGTTATTGTATGGAATAAATTAGCGGAGAATTTAGCTAAATATATGTCTAAGGGACGTTTAATTGCGGTTGAAGGTCGAATTCAAGTAAGAAATTATGAAAATAATGAAGGTAAAAGAGTTTATGTTACAGAGATTATTGCTACTAATATTCAATTTTTAGAATCTAGAAATGCTAGTAATACTGCTTTTGTTAGTGGTAATTATGAACAAGTTAATAACAGTTATGTTGATAGTAATCCACAACCTATGATGAATAATACTCCTATGGAAACTGTTGATATAGAAAAAGATCCATTTGAAAGTTTTGGAGAATCTGTAGCTATAAGTGATAATGATTTACCTTTCTAGGAAAAGGAGGATATTTATGGCAGAGTTTCGTAAGAAAAGAAAAAAAATATGTCATATGTGTGCTGGTAAACCTGTAAATTATAAAGATGTAAATATTATTTCTAAATATATTGGTGAAAATGGTAAGATTTTACCTAGAAGATTTACTGGTACATGTGCTAAACATCAAAGACATGTTGCAGAACAAGTTAAATTAGCTAGATTTATGGCATTAATACCATTTACTAAGTAAGAAGAATTTATTTCTTCTTTTTTGTTTATTATTATGTAACTTTCATAAAACCAACAGAAATAGATTTTACTGCAACAAATTATAAATTCTTGGAAAGTGAAAATGTTGGTGATAATAAACTGCTTAAAGGATGTTTATTTGTTGGAGAAAATGCTTCAGGAAAAACAAAGATTTTATTTAGTATTACTTTTTTGCTTGACTTATTATTTGATAATAAAGAAGTAGACTTTATGACAAATAAAAGTTTCTATACAGATAAAAAAACATATAAACTTGAATATACGTTTATACAGGAGAATGTTGAAATAGTATATTTAATTGAGATAGGGCTTAATGAAATTGTTTCGGAAAAGCTTATCATGGATAAAAAAATAATATTGGAAAGATTAGGTAATACAGCTAAATTTTTACTTAATGAAGAAAAAACTTTTAAGGATATATCTAATAAATTACTATTTTTACGTAGAATTTATTTTGATACTAATTTTTATGAAAATAATGTATTAATTAATTGGTTCAATTATATGAGAAAGTCTGTGTATATTAATTGTTACTATAGAAATGTTATAACATATTCTGGAGAAAATTTATTAGTTCATGAATATTTAAAAGATAATACAGTAGATGAAATTAATAAATTTTTAGAAAAAATTAATTATAATCAAAAAATTGAATATGGAACAGAAACATCTAATCCAAATCATAAATTTTCTGTTAAATCAAATAATAATAAAAAATTCATTTCTTTTAACAAAGAAGGAACAGATATATATGTTCCTGAAATGGTTGAATCGACGGGAAATATAACATTAATAGAATTATTGCTATCATTTCTCCATGCAATTAATAATGATTGTATGATAATAATTGATGAATTCAGTAGTGGATTTCATAATGAACTTGAAGAATGTATAGTAAAATATTTTTTCCATTATTCAAATAATTCACAGCTTTTCTTTACTTCGCATTCTACCAATCTTCTTAATAATAGTTTGTTAAGACCAGATCAAATTTATTCAGTATATTTTGATTCAAAAAATGGAACACAAATTAAAAGATTTTCTGATGAAATGCCTCGTGAGTCTCAAAATACGGAAAAAATGTATTTAAATGGAATTTTTAATGGATTGCCTCGATACAACAAAATCTTTAAAGTTTAATTTAAAAAGAAGTATTGGAACTGTATTGATTATTGTTGAATTTTAATTATTAAAACAAATATTTGGTGGTTGTTGTAATAGAATTAATTATATTAAAAAAAATTTTCACTTCTTACTGTTTAGAGAATGTCACTCTCTAAACTAAAATAATTTATTTTTATTTTTTTGGAATATTTTAGTGTTTTTGGGAATAATATTAAATGTTCTTAGGTTACCTATGCGGGCCTAAGACTTTTTATAATTTTTTCTAATCATTCGCCATTTTTTCGGGAACCCCATAGATTTATAAACATCAACTATTGATATAGAAGTTAATTTTCTTGATAATAATTTTATTTCAAAGTTCAAATTATTGTAAAAACTATTAAATTCTTTTCGCGGTAATAATATTTTTAATATTATAAATATTGCAAATAAATCATTTATTCCGTTTTCGTACCTCATACTTTCCTTATTAATTGGAATTTTTAAGAATTTATGGTAATTAGAATTGGGCATATTTTTTGTTTTTTCTAATTTTAAATTATAAATTCTTTCTCCGTGAGCACAAAGATTTCTTATTGAAGACAAAATATTTATATATTGTTTTAGATCATTTTCAACTACTCCAAAATTTTTTGCAACTATATTTTGATCTTGTGGCTTCATTAAACTATAGAATTTACTTAAAGTTCCAAAAGTTATAGAATTTATCAAGACCCATAAAGGTATAAAACCATATTTATTCATATAGTGTTTAATATATTCTTTTTTATCGATAGAATAAGCTAAATCTTTCTGCATTTCAGCAATTAATTCATGTATATGACCTGCTCTTTTCTCTATGTTTTTAGGTTTAGTTCCGCTACCCTCTAATGTTTCAAAATTATCAAATTTTAAATAGTTATCATTTCCATATTTTTCGGAAAAAGTATAAGAGATTAAAGAACGTAATTTATTCTCTATTTTTAGTATTTCTTTTAAAAATAAATTTCTTATTTCTCTATCAAAACGATATAAAGCAACAACTTCCATAAAATCAGAACCTATTTTATATTTATCTTCATCAGATGATTTATCTAAAAACAAATCTTTATATCCATTAATAACATTATAATAATTTTCTTCTTTAAGTATTTTTAATGCCACGTTATTGGATGTTATCTTTAATCCTCTACTTTTTAGTAATTCTATCTGTTCATCGTAAGTTTTAAAAGGTTTTTCATTCATATTTAATATACTCCTTAAAAAAAGTCCCTGGCCCGCGTAGGTAACCAGGGATCAATCACATATACATTATATAACAAAAAGGTATAAAAAATCAACTTTTTTTGGTATTTTTTAACATTTTTTATTACTATTCACGTTACTACTCAGCCATAAATAAATAATTAATGTTAAAATGCATTGACAAACATATGTTTATATGATATGTTTGGTTATGAGTGATGGAAAAGAAAATGATGGTGATTTCTATCGTGATTTTAGGAGGTTGATTTAATTGAAACATAATAGTGTAATTGAAAATAAGTTTTTAATATATGAACTAGATGATGATATTAAAGTTGAAGTTATTTTGGAAGAAGAAAATGTATGGCTTACGCAAGAACAAATAAGTAAATTATATAATAAAGCTAAATCTACAATTAATGAACATATAAAGAATATTTATTTTGAGCAAGAATTATTTGAGGCAAATACTATGAGAAAATTCGGAAATTCCGAATTTTCTACTAAACCAACTAATTACTATAATCTTGAAATGATAATTGCTATTGGTTTTCGTGTTAAATCTAATCAAGGTACTAAATTTAGAATATGGGCTAATGAAAAGTTAAAAGAATACTTAGTAAAGGGATATAATTTAAATGTAGAAAGATTTAAAAATAATGGTAATGATCCTTACTTTGATGAACTTCTCGATAAAATAAGAGACATAAGATCAAGTGAAAAAGTTTTTTGGAGAAAAATATTAGATATATATGCTACTTCAATTGATTATAATCCAAAAAAAGAAATTACAATTAGTTTTTTTAAGACTATTCAAAATAAGATGCATTATGCTGTTTCCAATAATACTGCTGCTGAAATTGTTTATAATAGGGTTGACAGTACTAAGGATAATATAGGTCTTACAAATTTTAAGGGTGATATGCCTACTAGAAAAGAGACGGAAATTGCTAAAAATTATTTAACATACGAAGAATTACAAGTTTTAAATAGGTTGGTGTCTGCTTACCTTGATATTGCTGAAATCAATGCTTTAAAGAGAAAGGCAATGACTATGCAAGATTGGATTAATGAATTAGATAGCTTTCTTAAAATGACTCATAATGATATATTATATACTAAAGGAACTATTTCTCATGAAGAAGCATTAAAAAAAGCTCATGAAGAATATGATAAATATATGCAAAGTCATTTAACGCAAGTTGAAAGAGATTATTTGGAAATTATGAATTTTGAAATAAAAGAAATTGATAATAACAATTGAAAGGATACTGTATAGATTGGTTTAAGGTTTTAAATAATTATTATTAATTACTATTGTTACAAAGACCACGATGTGATTAACGCATGAAAGAGACAAAAATTACTTTGTCTTTTTTCTATTTTGTGCTATAATTGTTTTAAAGGTGGGGATGTTTATGAAAGTTATTTTTATTAAGGATTTGAGGGGTCAAGGTAAGGTTAATGATGTTAAAGAAGTTAGTGATGGCTATGCTACTAATTATTTAATTAAGAATGGTTATGCTGTTAAATATACAATAGGAAGTTCTAATCGTTTATCAAAGGAATTGAAGGAACAAGAAAAACAAGATAAAATCAATATGGAAAAGGCTAAGGAGCTTAAAAATAATTTGGAAAAACTTAATGTTAAGTTTGTAATGAAAGCGGGAAAAAATGGTAAATTATTTGGAACGATTTCTACAAAAACAATTCATGAGAAATTAGTTTCACTAGGGTTTAATATTGATAAGAAGAAGATTGTGATAAAGACGCCAATTAATATGTTGGGTAGTTATCAGGTTGATATTAGTTTATATAAGAATATTAGTGCAAAACTTACAATTAGTATTTGTGAAGAGTAGGTGAAGTGATGAAAGAGGGTTTACCTAATAATATTGAGGCAGAAAAAGCTTTACTTGGATCTTTATTTTGGTCACATGAAGCTTTACAGAAAGCATGTGAAGAATTATCGAGAGATGTTTTTTATTTAGATAGTAATGGTAAGATTTTTGATGCTATTCAGACACTTTATAATAAAAAGGAAACACTTAATGTTAATACGCTTACAACAGAACTTGTTAATCGTAATTGGTTAAATGAAGTTGGTGGTGTAACTTATATTAATGAAATTATTAATAGTGTTGCAACGGGTGCTAATATTGAATATTATATTAATACAGTACTTGATAAATATACATTAAGACGAATGATTGAAGTTGCTACTAATATTGTTAAAGTTGCTAGTGATAATGAGGCTAGTGCTTCAATAGTTACGGAAAATGCGGAAAAGGATATTTTGAATGTTGCTAAGACGAGAAAGACGTCGGCGTTTAGAAGCGTGCAAGATGTTCTTATTAAGGCTCAAGAGGATTTGGATACTTTAGCGAAGAATAAGGGAAGAGTTACGGGGCTTACAACTGGGTTAATTGATCTTGATAATTTAACGGAAGGTCTTCATCCAACGCAACTTGTTATTATTGCAGCAAGACCGGCGGTTGGTAAAACGGCCTTTGCTCTTAATTTGGCTTGTGCGGCTGCTAAAAGTACGAAGAAAAATATTGCTATTTTTTCTTTGGAAATGCCCGCGGAACAACTTATTTTTCGTATGATTAGTTCTTTAGGACAAGTTGATAATAAGAAATTACAAACAGGTCGTATGGAAAATGATGATTGGCGCCGGGTTAATGAAGCTATATCGCAATTATCGGATACGAATATTTACTTCCATGATGCTGGTGGTATTACGGCTTCAGAAATTAAAGCTAAATGTCGAAGATTAACAACACAAGGAGAGGGCTTAGGACTAGTCATTATTGACTATTTACAACTTATTGATAGTTCTTCTAAGTATGCTGGTTCAAGGCAACAAGAGGTATCGGAAATATCTAGATCACTTAAAACTTTAGCTTTGGAACTTGAAGTTCCTGTAATTGCATTGTCACAATTATCACGTAGTGTAGAAAAAAGAGAGGATAAGAGACCAGTTTTAAGTGATTTGAGGGAATCAGGTTCAATTGAACAGGATGCTGATATCGTTGCGGCTTTACATGCTCCTGATGTTGAAGTTCCGGCGGATGATAATATTCCTGTTCCTATTCAACTTATCATTTTGAAACATCGTAATGGTCCAATTGCAACAGTTGATTTATTGTTTAAAAAGAAAACATCGACATTCTTGTCGATTAAAAAGGATGGTGGTATTTAGTGCAGCATAATAGATGGTCGGCTTCTTTAGTTAGTGTTTTACTTCTTTGCGTCGCGTCGATTTTTGTCTTTGGTTTTACGAAATCTTTTAATACCGTACCACAGGAAGTTTATACGATTTATTTAGATGGTGAAAAGATTGGGGTTGTTAAATCAGAAGATGAATTTTTAGATTATATTAATACAAAAGAAGAGGCTATTAAAGCAAGGTATGGTGTTGATACAGTTTATTCACCTAAGGGTGTCGATATTAGAAAGACAATTACTTATAATAATAATATTGATAGTAATATGGAAATATATAATAAGATTGTTGCTTCTAAGAAATTTACGATTAAGGGTGTTGTTATTACGGTTACAGATGAAGAAAGTGACGAAGAACCGGTTGTTATTAATGTTTTAAATAAAGAAATTTTTGATGAAGCGTTAACGACCACTATTAGGGCTTTCGTGGATGAAGAACAATATGAGGATTATATGAATTCAACCCAAGAAGAAATTCAAGATACAGGCTCTTTAATTGAAAATATTGATTTAAAGGAAAAGGTTACTTATCGTAATGATTTTATTTCCGTATCAGAAAAGATTTTTACGGATGTTGATGAACTTACGAAATATCTTATGTATGGTACTTTAGAAGAACAATCTACTTATATTGTTAAAGAAGGCGATACGATTAGTTCAGTGGCTAATGCTAATAAACTTAATGTTGAAGAATTTTTGATTGCTAATCCACAGTTTACAAGTGAAAATAACTTGTTATATGAATCACAAGAAGTTGTCGTAGGACTTATTGATCCCGTTATTAGTGTTATCGTAGAAATGCATAGTGTCGAAGATGAAGTTAGAGAAGCAGATACGGAAATTCAATATGATGATGATTTACCAATGGGAACGGAATATGTTTCAAGAGAAGGAGAAGATGGATTGGATCGGGTTACTAATAAGTATCAATATATTAATGGACAACTTGCGGATGTTGCTATGGTAAGTTCAACCGAAATTAAACCATCAATTAGTAAGATAGTAGTTAGAGGTGATAAGTACATTCCTAATGTTGCTGATTTATCTTATTGGGCTTGGCCGACAGAAAGACCTTATACAATTACAACATATTATGAATATCGTTGGGGATCATTCCATGATGCTATCGATATATATGTAGGTTACGGTTCTGATGTTTATGCTGCAAATAATGGTACGGTTTACCGAATTGGTACAGGTTGTGTGGCTGGATATTTGGGATGTAATGGTAGACAAGGTAATTATATTTTAATTAATCATAATGCTGGTGGTTATTATACAATTTATATGCATCTTAAAGATGTTTTAGTAACGGAAGGTCAAACAGTAGCTAGAGGACAAAAGATTGGAACAATGGGTAATTCTGGTGAAGTATCGCCAGTGCCTAGTGCTTCAAGTCCTTATGCAGGAACACATTTACACTTTGGTGTTCGAATGGGTTCTCCTTATGGTTCAACTATTAATCCATTTAATTTGTTTTAGATGAGAGTTAGAGTTTTATCTAGTGGTAGTAAAGGTAATACTACCTATATTGAAACAGAACAAGCTAAAATAATAATAGATATGGGTAATAGTTGTAAATATGTTAAGGAGAAATTAGGGGAAATGGATATTGATCCTAATGATATAGATGCTATCTTGATTACACATACACATGTTGATCATATTAAGGGACTTAAAGTTTTTCTTAATAAATATGATATATGTGTTTATTGTACGAAAGAAATGTTAAAGGATATGGACTATGTAAATAATTATCATTTTATTGATAGTGATATTCTAGAGATAAAAGATATGACAATTAATGTTATTAAGACTTCACATGATACACCATCTTCGGTGGGTTATGTTATTAATAATGGTTCTTCTTCAATTGTTTATATAACTGATACGGGATATATTAATAAGAAATATTTTGATTTACTTAAGAATAGAGATGTGTATATTTTAGAAAGTAATCATGATATTGAAATGTTAAATAATGGTAGATATCCTTTTAATTTAAGACAGAGAATTTTAAGTGATAAGGGACACTTGTCTAATTATGATTGTTCTAAATATTTGGCTAATTTTAAGGGTGATAAGACAAAATATATATTACTTGCTCACTTGAGTGAAGAGAATAATACGCCGGATATTGCTTATAGAACATTAGTAGATCGTTTTAGGGAAGATGATATTGCATTACCGGAAGTTGTTCTTTGTAAACAAGATGAAGAAACTGATGTGATAATGGTATGATAAAAGTAATATGTGTTGGTAAAATTAAAGAAGATTATTTGAAAGAAGCTATTTTGGATTATACAAAAAGAATTAATAAATATCATAAATTAGAAATAGTTCAAGTTAATGATAGTGATATGGATAAAGAAGCTTTACTTATTATGAAACATATTGATAGTAAAGATTATGTTATTACTTTAGAAATTGATGGAAAGAGTGTTACTTCTATTCAGTTATCTGAGATGATCGATAAGTTGTTTATTACTAATTCTAATATTACTTTTGTAATAGGAGGATCCGACGGCCTTAGTGATATTGTTAAAAAGAGAAGTAATTACGCTCTATCTTTTTCGAAGTTGACTTTTCCCCATCAATTGTTTAGAGTAATATTGTTAGAACAAATATATAGAGCTTTTAAAATTATAAATAATGAAAGTTATCATAAATAGAAGACTACAGAGTGATGTAGTCTTTTACTTTGGGGATTGGGAATGGATATTAATTTTTTGAGTATTTTATTTTTTAGTTAGTCATCAGATGACAACGCTTTTTTTAAATCATCGAAATTGTCGTAACTTTTGTATTTGTTAGGATATTTTTCGATATGGGCAAGTTCTTTTGCTGTTCTTTCAAGTTCGTCTTCGGTAAAATATTGATACAATTCAAACTCGTTTTTAGGTATTGATACATCAAATGGTATACTACCATGCATTATTAGTTGCTTAATAGTCATATTTATTAAATCACTCATGCTAATACCTAATCTTTGAAGTATTACAGTTGCTTGTTCTTGATCTTTTTTATCAATTTGAACATTTATAGAAGTAATTACATTAGACATCAATACCATCTCCTTTTCTAACAACAAATATACCAAATATTATATAATTTATCAATGATTATACTAAAACTTTAATTTTTTTTTGATAATTTTATGTAGATAATGTTAATTAATATGAAGAAAAAGTAGAATTATAATTTATATACTTAAAAATAAGAGACTATAAAACTAAAAATATAGTCTCTTTATTAATATATTGTACTTGTAAATTAGTGTGAGTGATGCTGTTATAACTATTATGTTGATTATACTTGTTAAGTTAGTTAATTTATTGTATAATATGATGGTAAATGGGAGGTATTTACATGGCTTTTAAAATTGGTAATATTGAAATTAAAAATAAAATTGTTTTGGCTCCAATGGCGGGGATTTCTAATCCGGCTTATATTAGAATATGTGAAGAGATGGGACTTGGACTTGCTTTTACGGAACTAATGAGTGCAGAAGCAATTGTTAGAAATAATAAGAAGACATTTGATATGTTAAAAGGTATTGATAAAGTCAATATTCCTGTTGGAATTCAACTTTTTGGTTCTAATGTTCAAACTTTAGCTAAAGCTTCTAAGATGATAACGGAAATGTATCCTAATTGTTTTATTGATATTAATATGGGGTGTCCAGTGCCTAAAGTAGCGGTTAGAGCCCAGGCAGGAGCAGCTTTACTTAAAAATCCTAGTAAGATTTATGAAATGGTCAAGGAAGTTGTTAATAGTGTCGATGTTCCGGTGACGGTTAAAATTAGAAGTGGTTGGGATGAAAAAAGTGTTAATGCGGTAGAAGTTGCTAAGGCAATTGAAAAAGCTGGTGCTAGTGCGATAACGGTTCATGGAAGGACGAGAAGTCAAGGTTATAGTGGTAAAGCTAACTATGATATTATTAAATTAGTTAAAGATAATGTTAATATTCCGGTGATTGGTAATGGTGATGTTGTAGGTATTGAAAGTGCTAAAAAGATGTTTGATACGGGAGTAGATGCTATTATGATAGGAAGAGGTGCTTTAGGTAATCCTTGGCTTATTAAGGAATTAGTTAGTTATTTTGATAATGGCTTTATTATCGATAAACCTAGTTATGAAGATAAGGTACTTATGTGTTTTAAACATTTGGATTATTTACTTGAAGATAAGCCTGAAAAAGTGGCAGTACTTGAAATGCGAAGTCATATTGCTTGGTATTTGAAAGGAATGCCAGATGCAGTTAGAGTTAAAAATTTGATTTTTAAGGCTAAGAGTAGCGATGAATTAAGAGAGATACTTAATAATTATTTAGAAGAAATAAGATTATTTTAATTTGTTCTTTCAAATATTTGAAAAATAGTATATAATATTAAGTAGAAAAGGGATGATTAGATGAAAGCGACTTTTTTTCAAAGATTTGTAGCATATATTATTGATATTGTTATTTTATCAATTATATTGTCAATTGTAGCATTTGGAGTTGATATGACTAAGGCTAATGAGTTATCAGATGAGATGTCTAATGTTATGTCTAGTTATACAAGTGGAGAAATAACAATAGATGAATATCTTAGTCAGTCAACAGAGTTGTCTTATGATTATCAAAAAGCTACAACAGTGGTTAACATTATATCTTTAGTTTTGACAATTGGTTATTTTACAGTCTTTCAATATTTAAATAAGGGACAAACAATTGGTAAGAAACTTATGAAGATTAAAGTGGTTGAGAAGAAAAAGGAACCTAGTATTAAGAGTATGATTATTAGAACTTTTATTATCGATGGCATAATATCTTCAGGATTATCAATTGGGTTATTGTACGCACTTAGTAAGAGTGCTTATATTACAGCTTACAATGTTATTTCTTTTGTGTTTGAAGCTATTATTATTGTAAGTGCTTTGATGGTTCTATATCGTAAAGATAAAAAGGGAATTCATGATATGCTAGCAAGAACAGAAGTTGTTAGTGAGAAAGGGGAATAGGAATGGAATTTACAGAACAAGAATTAGTTAGAAGAGAGAAATTAAAGGAATTAGAAGAAAAGGGAATTAATCCTTTTGGTAATAGATTTGATGTTACAACTAATTCAAAAGAAATTAAAGAAAAATATGCTAATATGTCAAAAGAGGAATTGCATGAAGTTGAAATACCTGTTGTTATTGCAGGAAGAATTATGACGAAACGTGGTAAGGGTAAAGTTGGCTTTATGCACATTCAAGATAAATATGGACAAATTCAAATTTACATTAGACAAGATGAAGTTGGCGAAGAAAATTATGAGTTATTTAAGAAAGCTGACTTAGGTGATATTGTAGGTATTGAAGGATGTGTATTTAGAACTAATACAGGTGAATTATCGGTTAAAGCTAGTAAGTATATTCACTTAGTTAAGGCTTTAAGACCTTTACCTGATAAGTTCCATGGTTTGGTTGATGTCGAAGAGAGATTTAGAAGAAGATATGTGGATTTGATTGTCAATGAAGATGCTAGAAGAGTAGCTTTTGCTAGACCTAAGATTATTAGATCGATTCAAAATTATTTGGATAATTTAGGTTATGTTGAAGTTGAGACACCAGTGTTATCTCCGATTTTAGGTGGTGCGGCGGCTAGACCTTTTGTTACGCATCATAATACTTTAGATATGGATTTTTATCTTCGTATTGCAACAGAACTTAATTTAAAGAGACTTTTAGTCGGTGGTATGGATGCGGTATATGAAATAGGAAGACTTTTTAGAAATGAGGGAATGGATAGAAATCATAATCCGGAGTTTACGACTATTGAAGTGTATAAGGCTTATAGTGATTTAGAAGGTATGATGGATTTGACCGAAAATTTAATTGCTAATGCAGCGATGGCAGTTAATGGCACAACGGATATTACGTGGAAAGGTCATACTTTCTCATTAGCTCCTAAGTATAAGAGAGTTAGAATGGTTGATGCGATTAAGGATGTTACAGGTGTTGACTTTAGTAAGGAAATGTCATTTGAGGAAGCAAAGAAAATTGCTTTAGAACATGGTGTTGAAGTAGAAGAACATTTCCAATATGGTCATATTGTTAATGCTTTCTTTGAAAATTTTGTCGAAGAGACAATTGTTGAACCAACCTTTATTTATGAATATCCAATCGAAGTTAGTCCTTTAGCTAGAAAAAATGAAAAAGATCCTAGATATACAGATCGTTTTGAATTATTTATCTGTGGTGGTGAGTATGCTAATGCCTTTACAGAATTGAATGATCCAATTGATCAATATCAAAGATTTGAAAATCAATTAAAAGAAAGAGAACTTGGTAATGAAGAAGCTAATGAAATGGATATTGATTATGTTGAAGCTTTAGAGTATGGTATGCCTCCTGCTGGTGGTATGGGAATGGGAATTGACAGATTAGTTATGTTACTTACTAATAGTGAGAATATTAGAGAAGTTATATTGTTCCCACATATGAAGAAGAAATAGTTAAAATTAGAAATTTATTTAATAATAATAGATTTCTTTTTTTTGCGAAAATGTGATATAAATATGAAAAGTGTTACTGTTTTATTAAAAAATGTCGGTCTAAAGCGACATTTTTTTGGTTAAAATATATTTTTTTGGTCTTTTAAACGATATTTTAGGTTTTTAATTTTTATTTATTTTTGTTTGACTAGGCTATTATCATGTGTTATAATTTAGTTAACTAAGATATAAAAATAGATAGTGGTACTGTTAGTAATTGGAGGTTTATTAAATGAAAGTGTTTAGGAAATATTATATGTTATTTTTATTAATTCTTACTTTAACAGTGATGGGTGTATATGGAACATATGCAATGTTTACTCATGATATTAATGTTGATGCAGTTAATTTACAAGCTTCTAATATACCAGTTGATCAAGAAATAAGTGAATATCAAAAGATTACAGTTAATGCCCATGATGCTAAAACAATATCATTAAATCTAAGTAATTCAACTAGTCAAGTCTTACATTATGGAGCATGGTATGAAATGGTAAGTCCAACTACTATTAATGACAATATAACAATAGCTAAATTAACAGATAGTCCAGATGAAACTAGTGGTACTATAGATGGAAATAGTAATAAGACTATTTATATTTATGTAGGTAATAATACAAGTAGTGCAATAACTTTATATGTTGGTATTAAATATAGTGAAACAAGTAGTTTAGGTTTACCTGATAATAGAACATTAATTACTAATACCAGAGATGGTAAATATGTAGTTGGAGTAACTGTTACTAATGGAACAGTAGAAAATGGTAAAACAATAACTAATTTAGTTACTAATGGTAGTTTTGAAAATGGAAGTAATGGATGGAGTTTATCTAATGCTTCTGTTACTAATACGCAACATTCTGATGGTTCTAGTTCATTAATGTTAAATGCTAATACAACAGCGATGAGTACACAAACTTTGTTACAAAAAGCCCCAATACTTAACCACCAATATTATGGTAAATTAAATTTTTTATCAAGTGAAAATTTTACTAATGGTGATAATAGGTATGAATGGTATTATACTGATGGTGCCAATGCGACTTTAGTTTTTGCTAATAAAGATAAGAAAACTACTGATTGGATGTCACTATCAAATATTTTAAGTATAAATGTTTCTACTTATTTATCTAATAATTGGAATTTGAGAAATTTTATAGTTAATGGTAATACTGCAAGTTATGTAGATAATTTAGTTATTTTTGATTTAACAGATAGTTATGGAAGTAATTATCTATCAAAAGAAATATTAGATAGAAGTATAAGTTATTTTGATGGAAGTGTAAGCTATAATTATCAAAAATTAAATAAAGGAAATAATATAACTTTTGAAGTATATCCAGAGGCTGGGTATGTAATAGATAGTGTATCATGTACAAATAGTAGTGCTAATTATAATAATAATACGTTAACAATTACTAATATAACAGGAGATGTACAATGTAATGTTAAATTTAAAAATTCTATTATTAGTGGAGCAGAATTAGTAGAACAAATAAAATCACAAGTTAATAGTGGAACACCAAATTTTGGAAATGATGCCACAACTGATGAAGGAATATATAGTGCACCCGATGACTATGGAACAAGTTATTATTTTAGAGGAGCAGTAGAAAATAACTATGTTAAATTTGCTGATAAATATTGGCGAATTATTAGAATAAATGGCGATGGAACAATAAGATTAATTTATGATGGAACTAGTGCCCACGCTAATGGCGAAAGAAGTACGGATAGACAAATAGGTACAAGTGTATATAATAATACCTATGGAGATAACGCATATGTAGGCTATATGATGGGAATAGATAATCAATGTACATCAGGAATTTGTTCAGGAAGTACAAAAACAACATCTTATAATCAAGCCCATTCAAATACATATAGTAGTACGATAAAGAAAGCGGTAGATAATTGGTATAAAACAAATATAGTAGATGCCGGCTATAGTGATAAAGTAGCAGATGTAATCTATTGTAATGATCGAAGTATGAAAAGTGGAACAGGCTATGGAACGACGGTAACATATTATGGGGCTTATCAAAGAATACGTGATGGAAATAATCCTGTATTGACATGTACCAATCAAAATGATAGATTTACGGTAGAAGATACAAGTAAAGGGAATGGAGCATTAACATATCCAGTAGGCTTAATAACAATAGATGAAGTAGAGATGGCGGGTGTGAACTGGGCAACAAGTAGTAACAGCAGTTACTATTTGTACACAGGTAACAATTATTGGACTATGAGTCCGTCTAACTTCAATGGCAGTAACGCGCGCGGGTTTAGCGGTGGTAGCTATTTGAGCATCGACGGTGTGAATAGCACTAGCGGTGTGCGGCCCGTGCTTTCTCTCAAATCTGGCATCAGTGTGACAGGAAGCGGAACGCAGAATGATCCATATGTTGTACAATAGTAATAATGAGGTGAAGATAATATGAAAAAAAGATATATTGTTATGATTGTTATATTATTTGTATCTATTATTGTTGTTACTTTGTATCAAACTTTAGCTATTGATGTTAATAGTAATAATAGTACTAGTGATATTACAGATATTGGATATGATTTTGATATTAATGGTAATGGTACTAAGAGTGTTACTGTTAAGAATGGTACTACGAAATATTTTGATTTAAGGATTGTTAATACTAACGATGGTACGATAAAATATGGTATTGCTTATAATAATTCTAATATGAGTGGTGTTACTATTAAAGGTAGTTCTAGTTCTTCTAATCCTGTTACTGGTTTGATTGAGTCAAGTGACGATGGTATCTATGTTGGATTAGAAATTACTAATAATAGTGGATCTGATAAGATTGTTACTTTTATGATTGTTACAGGATATGAAAATGGGGGAGATTTGATTGTTCCTAGTGGCTATACTTTAGTTAGTTAATAAGATATGCTTTTATGTATATCTTTTTTGTTGTTTTTTTACTAAAAAAAGGATACAACCTTTTAATTATATGGTATAATCTTATATGAGGAGGGATGATATGAAAAAACATAGTTTGCTAAAAATATTAGGAATAATTTTATTACTTATTGTAATTGTTACTTATTGTGTAGCGGGCCGAACTGGTGAAATTACTTATCTTGGATTAGGAGATGTAGCTGTTAATTATATTCAATCTTTCTATTATTTCTTTGATACTGCTTTATTTGTTATGGTAGTAGGAGGCTTCTATGGTATTTTAAATAAAACAGGAGCTTATAAGAAATTATTAGATAATATTGTTAGTAAGGTTAAGAAGCATAGTAAAATATTTATTTTTGGAATAATTGTTTTATTTGCTTTAGTATCTTCTTTAACAGGTATTTCTATTCCTTTATTTATCTTTGTTCCTTTTGTTGTATCTATTATATTATTACTTGGATATGACAAATTAGTAGCAATGGTATCTACAATTGGTTCTATTTTAGTAGGATTTATTGGTGGTATTTTTGTTACATTTAGGGATCCTAATTCTTATTATTCTGTTTATTATACAACTTTTGAAGAATTCGTGGGCGCAGATAAGTTTTCTAATTGGATTTTCCAACTTGTATTACTTATTCTAGGTGTAGCTTTACTTATCTTCTATGTTAATAGACATATTAAGAATGTGGAAAAGAAGAAAGTTAAATATGATTTATCAGATAATAGTGATGTTTTAATTACGGAAGTTAAGGGTAATTATAAGGATATTAAGACTTGGCCTTTAATTGTTATCTTTGCTTTAATTGCTATTCTTCTTATTCTAGGTTTATTACCTTTTGCATCATTATTTAATTTATCAATATTTAATGATTTCCATACTTGGCTTACTGGTCTTAAGATTGGTGAATTTGCAGTATTTAATAGTATTATTTCAGCAAACTTTACAGCATTTGGTGAATGGGCTAGCCTTGGAACATATACAATGGCTATGATTATGCTTGCAATCTTTGCAATTATTATTAAATTTATTTATCATATTAAATTTAATGATTTAATTGATGATTTTGTAAGTGGAGTTAAGAAAATGGTTCCAATTGCGGCTTTAGTTACACTTGCTTATGCTGTCTTGGTATGTTCTTACAATAATGGCTTTACAGAAACGTTAATTAATAATATTACGGATGCTGTTGGTGGCTTTAATATTGTTGTTGATGCACTTATTACAATGGTAGGTAGTTTACTTCATACTGATTTGTATTATGCAGCAGCAGGAGTATTTACACCACTTATTACCGCTATTACGGATGAGAGTGTATACCAATTATTAGCTCTTACCTTCCAAAGTTTCTATGGTTTAACAATGTTGATTGGACCTACTAGTATTTTACTTATTATTGGTCTTAGATATTTGGATATTCCTTATACAACATGGATTAAATTTATATGGAGATTTGTTTTAGGGCTATTCTTAATTATATTTGTGGTACTTCTTATTGCATCACTTATATAAAAAAATAAAAAAGAACTTGAGATTGAGTTCTTTTTTTCTTAAATGGTACTTGTCACTAATTTTTGACAAAGAAAAATGGTCTTGCTAAAATGATGTTATTATGTTAAAATGTATATAGATGAAGGGAACTTCATACAATAAAAAAGGATACATTTGATTGTGATGAGTCAGATGCTATCCCAAATGGTTTGATATGCATCTGAAATCAATTATTTTGAAATCAGATGCTATTTATTATTAAAATAATAAAAGAATTATTACTAGAAATAATAGTAATATTATAATGAATAGAGATATTTCTCTTTTAGTCATAATATCACCACCTTTCTAAATATGCAATTTAAAAAGGGATAGCTCTGATTATTTCAAATGTATCCATGCACATTATATAAAATATATTTATATATATCAATATATTTGACATAATTTTGACAAAATATCTGAGTTCTTTTTTTTAAGTACTTGTCAAGATAGAATAAATATGATATGATGTGCATGTCGAGGGAGCTTGAATATAATAAAATGGAGCACTTAATTTTCCAATGTTGAGTGTCACTAAGAAATATTATAATAATAAGAGCTAAGATTAAAAAATCTTTCTTAATATCTCCCTCCCTTCATTAAATAAATTAATAAAGTAAGGCTTCGTCCAACAATTAAATGTTCATATGAACATTATATAATAAAATATTTTGTAGAACAAGCGAATAGTAATATTTTTATCCTAACTTAGAAATAAGTTCTTTTTTTTTACTTTGTTTTGTGTTATACTTATTATAATAGGATAGGAGGATGTTTATGGATAAGCAGATTATAGGTAAGTTTTATCATGATTTGAATGATTACTATAATAGACTTATGGATAGAGTTGATACTTTAGATCATGAACAAGAAATTATTCAGAAATATTCTTCCTTATTTGATGGGGATATTAATTTGGTTAAACAAGATAAAGATACTTTGTTTGCATTTCTTAAAATGGTTTATAAAGATAGTCCTAATCTTTATGAATTAGCTTTTTCTTTATTTGACGAAGTTAAATATATTGTTCTTAATTTTGAGAATTTTGAAATGAGAGATAAAATAACACAATTTAATGAAGCTGTGGCTTTTTTGAAAAGATTATATGATGATATGTATTATTATTATAATAGTTTAAAAATGCATGTTAATTCTGGTAAGAGAGAATTTTATATGGCGGGAATTGATGATGCTAGTAATTTACTTAGTGCTATGGATGAGAATGGTTTTAATGATAGTGATGTTAGTATTGATTCTTGTATGAGAATTTTTGATGCTTTTAAACTTATGGATAATGTTAGATATAATCTTTTATTATCTTTATATGCTTGTAAGAATGGTAAACAAAGAGATAAATTACTTGTTAAAGAGAAACAAGAAGAGGATAGTTTTATTGATTTATTTTTGTATATGAGTAATAGTGATTATGAACTTTATAGTAAAGTTTTAGAATTACTTAAAGTTAAGATTAACTATTTTAATCATTTAGATGATAGTGTTAAAAGAACGATGGAGGTACTTGGGGATAATTTACTTAATAATAGTGAACTTAGAGAAAGTATCTTTGATAGTTTTTCTAATCCTGATGATAGAGAAGCTTTGTTTATTAAAGATATGGATAATTTAGTTAAAGAAATTAATGATGTTATAGGTATTGTTAGTAATCCGATGAGTGGTGATAATGATGAGTGGTTTAATCATTTATCTGATTTAATAGGCTATTTAAGAGATGACTATGATAAATATAATAAGTTTAGAGATGAACTTATGAATAAAGAAGAAAAACAAGAAGATAATTTAAAAATACTTTATTTAACGACTGAGTCTGGTTATGGTTATTTATCTAGAACAAGAGATTTAGGAGATATACCTAGTGAATATTGTGCATCGGTTATGGATATGGTCGATGAACTTAGAAAAGGGATTTTTAGTGATAATAATGAAAAGGATAAGAAGCTTGTCTCTAATAAGAAATTAAGTGGTTTATTTGAAAAGAAAAGATGGAAAGTAAGATTGTTTTATAAGAGAGTTGATGAGTATATTTTAATTATTGGGGTTAAGATGATGACGGAACCTAATTATATGAAACATATTGAAGATAGATATATCAAAGCTAGTAAGAGAATTAATGATCTAATATATCATATTGAAAATAATGATATGGAAGGATTATTAGAAAAAAATAGTGAACTTGGTAAGATTTTTAATGATGATATTAATAGTAAGATGAGGAGGGGAAGGTAGTGGTTAAGAAGAATGTTATTGATATTGATAAGTTATATTATGAACTTAAGAGTGAAATATTAGATAATATTAAGAATAAGAAGATCGATACCGTGGTTCTTGCTAATAATATGAATATGTCAGTAGATAAATTTAATTATTATATGGATAATAATGATAATGATTTTTCTATTTATTTAGATATGATTAAATTAGTTAAAGCTTGGGAGGAATAGAATGGAAGAGTTGATTAGTTTATTATCTAAGTATAGAGATGATGTTAATGAAATGATGCAAGATAAAGATTTACTTTTTATTGATACGGTATTATTAACTATTAATGATAATAAATATGATTTTTATAAATTTGATAGGAATTATTTATTAGATCTTTTGGATAGTAGTGTTAGTGAAGAAGAATTAAATATTATCTATGTTATTTGTAATGGTAGGAAACAAGGTATTGATACTAGTTATGATGATTTACAACTTAGTATTGTAAGAAGAATTGTGGATAAATTAAAGATAAAAAGAAATGAAATTGATAGTAAATATGTTGCTTATAGAGAAAATGTTGATATTGCAAATGCTTTTATTAGTGCTTTAGGAAAGGGAGAACTACCATATGTTTCTTATGAGTTTTTTGATAGTGTTTTTAAGTATGAAAGAGTTCCTTATGCTAAAGCTTGTGAATATTTAATATTATTATTACAGAAAAATGAAGAAATAGTTAAAGAAGAACAACAGTTATTAGATGAAAATTATCAATATATTTTTGATTATTATAAACTTGATAGTGATTTATTCTTAGAATTAGTGGATAAGTACAATGTTGATGAACTTAATAAATTATTTTCTTTATTCGATAAAATAATAAAGATAAGATTATGTAATAATAATGAAATGTTAAGAAAGATATTATTAAATACTAGTGTTAAGAGATTAGAGGATATAATAGAAATTGGTGAAAAAAATAATATTCCTTTATCTGATTTAGCTAAACATCCTAATTTATTAGTTGTGAGTGATGATAATAAAGAATATAAGAATTTTGTTTATAATATTAGTATTGTTTTAGAAATGAAAATGAATGTTGCTTCGGTGTTTAAGTCTAATTATTCTTTACTTGTGATGGATTATAAGTTATTACTTAAAAATGTTAGATTTTATTCTTTATATGGTTTAGATATTAATTATAATAAAGATAAGTTATCTAGTACTTGTTTATCTGGTTTATGTAGTAATAATATTTTAGATAATATGGATAGATTTATTGAGATGGGGGCATATGATTATATAAAACAAAATCAATCTAGATTAAAAAGTCATGATGCATTATTGTTTTATAAGGGATATTATGCTATGAAACATGGAATTGGTTTTATTAATTCTTTTGCTAATACAGGTAAATTATATATGGAGAATAGTACTTTAAATGGTTTAGGTATTAATAAAGATAATTATATGAGAATGACTAATTGTATTAATCCTTATATTGATAATCAAGATGATATGATGAAGATGGTTGATAAGAATAGTGAAATTAGTGATATGAGTATTAATTATGATGATATTTTATATGGACTTGAAGAATATAGGGTTAATGATGTTTTATATGATATTGAGGGAGTATTAGTATCTAGATTAAAAGTTATTAGAATATTTAGAAGTTTAGAAGATAATATTGATATTAAGAATAGGTTAATGTTTGCTTTATGTTATAAGAAGATTATGAATAATGATGATTATGAAGTATTAAATAAGATAGTTAATCAGTTAGTGGAGGAGAGGCAGAGATAATGGAATTTTTAAAAGATTATGTTAGTGATGATGTAATAGAAGATATTATCTCTAATAATAAAGATATCGTAATTAATGATTTGGTTTATAATCAAGATAATGTAGTTATGATACTTAATTATTTACAAGAATTAGGAATTAAAAATATTAATGATATACTAGTGGAAAAGATTGATTTCTTTTTTAGGGATATAGATCTAGTTAAGGAACATTTTAATAGATATGATAAGGATGTTATAGTTAAACTGATTAATGAAGATATTAGTAATTTAGATATGGTATAAAAGAGCATATAATTAAATATGTTCTTTTTTGTTGTTTAAATTTGGTTATTTAGGACCATGATATACATAGAATAAATATGAAAGGAGCACTTTATGATTGGAAATTTTAATGAAGAAGCACAGAATATATTAGTTAAAGCTAAATTAGAGATGTTGGAGTTAAAACATCCTTATGTGGGAACAGAGCATTTGGTATTGTCAATATTAAAGAATAAATCTAGTTTACAGGAAAGGTTAAATGAATATAATCTAACTTATGATAAGTTTAAAGCAGAAATAGTTAGATTAATTGGGGTTGGTAGTAAAAAGAGTGAACTATTTTTATATACTCCTTTACTTAAGAAAGTAATTGAAAATGCTATTATTGATAGTAAAGAAAATAATGATGGGGAAGTAACGATTCAACATTTATTTTCGGCTTTATTAGAAGAGGGTGAAGGGATTGCGATTAGAATTTTTATTGGTATGAATTTAGATGTTGATAATATGTATGATGAGTTCGCTAGTAAGCTTATTAAACATGGAAATAAGAAAGGGAAGAAGTTATTAATTGAAGAACTAGGTGTTGATTTAACAGAAAAGGCTATGAATAAAGAATTAGATCCAGTGATAGGAAGAGAGGAAGAGACACAAAGATTATTAGAAGTGTTATGTAGGAGAACGAAGAATAATCCTATTTTAATTGGGAAAGCAGGGGTTGGTAAAACAGCCATTGTGGAAGAATTATCAAGAATGATTGTATCTGGTAATGTTCCTAGTAATTTACTTCATAAAAAGATTATTTCCTTAGATATGGCGACAGCTGTCGCGGGGACAAAATACCGTGGTGAATTTGAAGAGCGAATGAAGAAGATATTAAAAGAGATCGAAGATAATCAAGATATTATTTTGTTTATCGATGAAATTCACACTTTAGTAGGAGCAGGTGGCGCAGAAGGGGCAATAGATGCCTCTAATATATTGAAACCGGCTTTAGCACGAGGAAAACTTCGTTGTATTGGGGCAACAACGTTAGAAGAATATAAAAAGTTTATTGAAAAAGATAGTGCTTTAGAGAGAAGATTTCAAAAAGTTATTATTGATGAACCGGATCTTAATAAAACTAAGAATATATTGATGAAATTAAAACCTATATATGAAAAATATCATCATGTTATTATAAGAGACAGTATTATTGATGATATTATCTCTTTATCTGAAAAATATATCTATGATAGGAGTCAACCTGATAAAGCTATAGATATTCTTGATGAAGTTTGTTCAAGAGTTAGGATTAAAGATGATCATGGTAATCATGAAGTAGAAAATTTGCGAAAAGAAATTGAAGAGTTGGATAAGATTAAGAATAGTTATATTATCGATAATAATATTAGTAAAGCTTATGAATATAGAAAACAAGAGACAGAACTTATAAGTAAGTTGAATGAACTTGAACTTGGTAATAAAGTAGATAGTAATTATAAGGAAGTTAGTAAAGAAGATATTGCTAAGGTAATTAATGTTAGAACCCATATTCCCGTGTATGAAATTATGCAGGATAAGATTAAGGTTATTAAGAAGATTGAAAGTGATTTAAGTGAGATAGTGGTAGGGCAAAATAAGGCTACTAGTAAACTTATTAATATTACTAAGAGAATTAAATTAGGTTATTTTGATCATAAGTGTTATTCGATGTTAATGGTAGGACCAACGGGAGTAGGGAAAAGTTTAATTGCTAAGACTTATGGTGAGTTACTTGTAGGTAGAGATAATGTGATTAGGTTAGATATGAGTGAATATAGTGATGCAACTAGTGTTAATAAGATAGTGGGTAGTGCACCTGGATATGTGGGTTATGATGATAATAAGAATATCTTAGAAGAAATAAGAAATAGACCTAATGCAGTAATATTATTAGATGAAATAGAGAAAGCTCATCCGAAAGTTATTAATTTGTTTTATCAGATATTAGATGAAGGTAGGATTAAAGATAGTAAGGGTAATGTAATAAGATTAGATAATAATATTATTTTAATGACTTCTAATGTGGGATTTGAGAGAAATTTAGTTGGTTTTAATGAAATGAAAGAAGATAATGTTCTTTCTTCTTTGAAGAAAGAATTTAGTGTATCTTTTATTAATAGAATTGATGATATTATTACTTTTAATAGATTAGAATTAGATGATATTAAATTAATTATTGAAAAGAAATTAGATTTAGTTAAAAAGAAATATAGTGATTTAGAGATTAGTTTTGAATATGAAGTTATCAACAGTATTGTGGATAAAGCTAATTATAAAGAATTTGGAGCAAGACAGATCGATAAGATAATTACTAAAGATATAGAAAATATTATTATTGATGGTATTATTAATGGTAAGAAGAAAATGGTTATTACAAATGATATGTTAAGTATGAGTAAAAATTAAAACAACCTTAAGGGGTTGTTTTAAAAAAGGCTGTTATATCAATTTGAAGAGCTTCAGAGATACGACCTAAGACGGCGATGGTTAGATGTTTATTTCTTTTCTCATTTCAATATCACATATATATTCTCTAGATAGTTCAGTCATGTCTGCTAGTTCTTGTTGGGTTAAATTCTTTTCTATACGATACTTTTTAATATTTTTACGGATAATGGTGTAATAGTATTCATCATTATGAATGTATGCTTTTTCTTTCATGGTTAATCACCTTTTTCTTCTGTCATATATATTTTCTCCAAAAAAAGTAAATTTATATATAGGCTAATAGCCACTTTTATGCTATTGCATTCTAAATACTTAAATAAAAAACAAGTTTTAGCAAAAAAGGCAATATGACCCCTTTCCCCATAGAATATCTATGTTGAGTAACTTGTTTATTATGTTCAACTGTACAATATTGAATCTTATAATCCTAACGTGAAAAACTTAATATTTAATACTATTAAGAAAAGGACTTATATAGGTCGGCCTTTTTTCTGACAGTTGAAATTTGTAAATACTATTATATATTTGTTTTGAGATTTTTACAAGTTAGGTTGCGGACATAGTCTGCCGTATGATATAATGATATTGTTAATGTAAAAGATAAAATTAACTATTAGTTTGTTGTAATAAAACAAAATGTTTGTTATAATTAGAATATAAATATAATTTGACAAAATTCTTGTCATAGATTATATATAATGGTTGGGTAGAAAGGAAGTTAATGTAAATGAAGAAAAAACATATTATTATAGGGGTTGTTTTACTAATAGGCGCCATAATGGTGGGAAGTACTCTAGCATGGTGGACATGGAGTACAAGTAGTAATGAACAAACTAATGTGGTAGTAACAGTTGGAGGTATTACGATTGATTATGAAGATGGAGAAAATATTACAAATAATAATTTAATACCTACTAGTACTAAAGAAAAAGGTATTAGTAAGAATATTACCGTTAGTAGTACAGGACAAGTATATTTGGATTTAAATATGGCTGTAGTAACTTTAGATGATGGTTTAAAAGATGCCTCATTTAAATATGAAATATACAATGGTAGTGATTTAGTAACAGGAGGAAACTTTGCTAATAGTAATGTAGGAGATAATATAGCATTATTAAGTGGAGTAGAAGTAACCAGTAGTCCTACAACATATACCTTATATATTTGGATCGATGGTAATATGAGTAATCCTAATACGATGTATAATCAAAATTTTGAATTTAGATTAAATGCAGAAGCAACAGATGAGAAACCAGACTTTGCTAAGCAAACTTTACAAAAGTTGGGATTAACCGCTAATGAAGGAACACCAGTTTTTGGCCAAGTTGCCACAACAGATGAAGGAATATATAGTGCACCCGATGACTATGGAACAAGTTATTATTTTAGAGGAGCAGTAACAAATAACTATGT
>CALVRZ010000020.1 GCA_944358875.1 uncultured Bacilli bacterium | reverse complement strand
AAAGTTTTGAATGGTAAAGTCTTATTTTTAAGGCTTTTTCCATTAACTTTCTACATAACTAAATTTTCTACATAAATGCAAAAAACAACCAAAATGTTGTACCATTTTGGTTGTTAGTAGAAACCGGACGGACATTTTACCATGATAACCCCTTATTTTCTACGTGCTTAGAAAAAAGTGTCCTTAACTAAGATGATAACAAAAATGGATCATTCTCGGTTCCGCTTCCTGTCACACTGATGTCAGATTTGAGAGAAAGCACGGGCCGCACACCGTAAGAACTGTCCACACTGCTGTAGCTGACGTCACCAACGCCGCCCACGAACCACTCGTAAGCGTAACCATCACGGAAATAAGACGGGCTCATTGTCCAATAAGAATTACCTGTGTATAAATAGTAGCTATAGTTACTACCTGTTGCCCAGTTTGCTCCTGCCATTTCTACTTCGTCTATCGTTATTAATCCAACTGGATATGTTAATGCTCCATTTCCTTTGCTTGTATCATCTACGGTAAATCTATCATTTTGATTAGTACATGTTAGTACTGGATTATTTCCATCTACTATTCTTTGATATGCTCCATAATATGTTACATTTGTTCCATAACCTGTTCCACTTTTCATACTTCTATCATTACAATAAATTACATCTGCTACTTTATCACTATAACCTGCATCTTGAATATTTGTTTTATACCAATTATCTACTGTCGTTTTTATTGTACTATTATTTGTATTTGCATGAGTGTTATTATAACTACTTGCTCCTGTTTGTCCATACATATATCCCACATATGCATTGTCATTATAACTACTATTAAATGCACTTGTTCCGATTCGCCTATCGGTACTACTTTCGCCATTAGCATGAGCACTTGTTCCATCATAAATTAATCTTATACTTCCATCGCCATTTATTCTAATAATTCGCCAATATTTATTAGCAAATTTAACATAATTATTTTCTACAGCACCTCTAAAATAATAACTAGTTCCATAATCATCATGTTCTGCATATATTCCCTCATCTGTTGTAGCAGCTTGATTAAAATCTGGTGTTCCATCATTTACAGTTAATCCTAAATACTCTAACATTTCACTTGAAGTTCTAGAATTATCAGGCACTTCATCAGTCGCACTAGCATTTAATTTAAACTCAAAATCTTGATTATACATGGTATTAGGATTATCCATATTACCATCTATCCAGATATATAAAGTATACGTTGTAGGACTACTAGTTACTTCTACACCACTTAATAATGCTATATTATCACCAACATTACTATTTAAAAAATTACCACCTGTTACTAAATCATTACCCTTATATATTTCATATTTAAAAGAAGCATCTTTTAAACCACTATCTAATGTAACTACAGCCATATTTAAATCTAAATATACTTGTCCTGTACTACCAACAGTAATATTTTTACTAATACCTTTTTCTTTGGTACTAGTAGGAATTAAGTTATTATTAGTTATATTTTCTCCATCTTCATAATTAATCGTAATACCTCCAACTGTTACTACCACATTAGTCTGTTCATTACTACTTGTACTCCATGTCCACCATGCCAAACTACTACCTAAAGCTATAGCACCTATTACTAGTAAGCACCCAACAATAATATGTTTCTTTTTCATCTTTTCCTAACTTCCTTTCTACCCAATCATTATATATAATCTATGACAAGAAATATGTCATATTTTATCTTAATTAAATTATAACAAAAAATTGATTATCTTACAACACATTTGTAGTAAGACACAATAAAAACTACAAAGAGATAAGCCTATTCTAAACTTATCTTTGTAGTTATATTAACCATATTTTTCTTATAATTACCTAGGAAGTAATTTATACCCCCCCCCCCTGACAAACAAACGTACGTTAGTATTTTTAACCATCTAAATTACCTCCTTAGCTTATTTTCTACCATAATAATCATATCATATTTTTTCTTTAACCACAAGATTATTTTAATAATTTCTTTTTTCTTTTAAGTTCTTTTAACCTCAAATCACCAACATTACTATACATATTATAATAAAAAGCATGATCATTATTATAGCCATTAATTAAATTCCACTCTAACATTTCAAAATCAAAGAAAGTTAAAGGTAATACATCTAAATAACTCATTTCAACTTTTAAAGTTCTATCTAAAACATATCTTCTTCCTGTATCCAAATCCTCAATTAAAGGACGATATGCATAGTAATACATACCCACGCCAATTACTCCCGAAGAAATATCACAACTAAATGGCCTACTAGCTTTATATTCTCTATACATCGGATAAAAAGCAATCTCATGATTAGGGAAATAGTAAAAACTAGTATTATTAACTTTTTCACTTTCTATTAATCTAATAATACTATAAATATTCATACCATAATTATCACTAATAATCTTTCTATCATTTCTATTATTAATCATACTTTCTAAAGCACTATTATAATATTTAATAATATCATTACCATACTTAATAATTAATTCCTCTAATGAATAACGATATAAATCATTTCTAATATTAACCATAATATCCACCCATCTAAAATTATAACAAAAAAAGTAATAAATAACAATTATTACTTTTCAAAATAACTATCACCAATAAACTCTCTTATTATAGATAAATTAGGTACATCTTCACTAGGTATTGGTAAAACATATTTAAATAACTCTAATAACCTAAACGCTGTCAAATACTCTGGATCATCATCTTTAATTGAATATAATAATGGTTCTGCATAAGGTTTCATAACGCCAAGTTCATATGCCAAAGATGAATTAAAAACAACATCTGCTTGATCTTGAAAAGGAAAGACATATTTTTCTTCTCCTAATCTAACTGAAGCCCAACTAGCTAAAGTTTTTGAAGGTGAATATCCTCTTGTTCTATTATCTCTAACCATTCTTCTAATAAGTCTAACATCTGTCATACTAATTCTATTATCATCATCGACGTTCAAAAACGCTAAAGGACTAATATATATCTTAAACTTATTTTCATCACTAACATTTTTCAAAAGATCAGTATTTAAAGCATGTAATCCCTCGATAATTAAAATATCATTCTCTTTCATCTCAATTGGGCGATTAAACATCTTTCTACCTGTTATAAAATCAAAAGTAGGAGTAACTACTTTAATACCTTTAAGTAGTTTTTGAATTTGGGAATTAAATAATTTAATATCGAGAGCTTTTAAACTTTCAAAATCAGGTTTGCCATCCTCTCCTAAAGGTGTTTCATCTCTCTCTAAAAAATAATCATCTAAAGATAAATGATAAGGATTAACTCCCAAAGTTTTTAAATATAAATAAAGTTTCTTTGATGTCGTTGTCTTTCCTGAAGAAGAAGGACCAGACATTAAAACAATTTTAATTTTATCTTTATTTAAAGCAATACTTTCCGCGATACTTAATAACTTATAATTTTGAATAATTTCTGATAATTGAACAATTTCACCTGCATTATTATTAATAATAGCCTCATTAAGTTCTCCTAAATTACTAATATTAAGTAAATCGCCCCATTCATTATATTCTTCTAAAGAATTAAAATATTTTTCATGATGCGTATATTTAACAACTTTACCATTATCATAAATTGAAGGAAAACGTAAAACAATACCCTTACCCTCAATTAAAGTCAAATCAAAATATTTAAGAACACTACTATCGTTAGGTAAATCCCCAATTACATAATCATATACTCCATCAAAACGATATAAAGTAACAAAATTAGAAGTATTATAAAATAAAGTTTTAACCTTATCTTCTCTTTTGATTTTCTTAAAATAGTTAATTGCTTCCACTCTAGAAGTTTCAACTCTATCAAAAGAAAGAACTTTCTTAACTTTTTCTTTCATCAAAGCTTTAATCTTATCAACTTCTTCTTGATTGACCTTCTTCGAAATAGCACAAAAAATACCATGATCAATTGAATACTTAACTTTAACATGCACTTTATTACCTAATATCTCATTAACACAAACTTTAAATAAAAATAATAATCCCTTCTCATAAATCTTATTCCCTTGTTTTGTATTAATATCATATAAAACCAAATTACCACTTTTAATGATGGCATCATCATAACTAATCATTTGATTATTATACATACCTGCGATTACATCAAAATTAAGTTGTTCATCGATATCTTCAATTATATCTCTAAATTTAATACCTTTTACATATTCTCTCTTTTTACCATTTTCAAAAGTAACTATTACTGTATCCATCATCATCCCTCTTTCTATTCAATATAGTATATTATACTATATTTTTTTCTTAATTAAAACACTTTTAAAAAATTTGTCACTTAAATATTCACATAAAAATATAACAATTAATCTAAAATAATAACAGGTGATAAATATGAACTTAGTTCCAACAATAATTGAAAAATCTCACAATGGAGAAAGAGCCTATGATATTTATTCTAGACTCCTTAAAGATCGTATTATTATTTTAAATGGTGAAATTGATGATAATACTGCGAATACGGTTGTAGCCCAATTACTTTATTTAGATAGTTTAAATAATGATGACATCAGTTTATACATCAATTCACCAGGTGGTAGTATCACTGCCGGTATGGCCATCTATGATACTATGAATTTTATTAAAAGTGATGTTTCCACCATTTGTATTGGTATAGCTGCATCGATGGCTGCTTTTCTTCTTGCTAGTGGTAGTAAAAACAAACGTTATAGCTTACCTAATTCCGAAATAATGATTCATCAACCACTAGGAGGTGCCAAAGGTCAAGCCACGGAAATTCAAATTGCTGCCGAAAGAATAATTAAACTAAAGAATAAATTAAATCGTATTTTATCTGAAAAGACCAATCAACCTCTTAACAAAATATCCGAAGATACTGAAAGAGATAAATTTATGGATAGTAAAGAAGCTTTAGATTATGGTTTAATCGATAAGATAATAACCACCAAAGTTTAAAAAACATATTCACTTGCGAATATGTTTTTCTAATTACATTTCTTTATTTTTTTTATAGTACTTATTAAAGTAATATACTGAATATCCTAAAGCACCTGCACCAATTGCCCATACAATATAAATAGGAATATCTGAAGTAGTTGGGTTTTCTTGAATATCTTGATCTATTGGTTGTGATGGTTCACTAGGATTTGAAACTTGTTCATAGTAACATTCCGACTTTCCATCAGCATTATTAATTGTTACACTCGTATTAGCATTACTTACTAAACGATAACTACCAACAGTAGCAGGACAAGCAATATTATATGTTTTTCCATTTTCATAATTAGTACCCATTACTTTAGATGGTTGAATTTCATCACCACTGCCATTATCATAGTAATATTGCGTAATAGCAAACAAAGGAACTTCTTCATCTGGAATCTCATAAGTTAAATAATATAAAGCAGGAACTAAAACCCAATTGGCTGTAGTACCATCATTAGACAATCTAATTGGCGTCTGCCAAGCTTCAATATTAGGACTAGAATTAGAAACTGTTCTTTGAATAGTAACACTAATCATTCTACCTTGGCGATTTATATCGACTGTAGTTGAAGATGCAACTTCTGGAATAACACTAGCATTAACTAAGCCGTCAAGACTAGCTGTTGATACATTTAGTTTAGCTTCAACATCAAAGTCAACTCCACCAGAAGACCAACCTCCATGTAATTGATAATGATAAAGACCATTCTCATCAGGAGTATAGATACCTTCACCAGATCCAACTAATCTTCTATATGATGCTTGATACATTGACCAAAACATTCTAACATCCCAGTTTGATGTAGATTGACCACTGCTATCTCCACCACTTTCACTTAGATCAACCCATCCTTGATTAACAATCTCTGCATTACTAGGAATATCATAAACATAATCATTTGTCGTATTAGTTGCTTCATTAATTCTGTCTATAATACTTTCTTGATTACTACTACTATAGACAGTAAATGCATCACTGAAGAAGTAGAAATTAGTATGTGTCTCAGCAGCACTAACATTCTCTATACTAGTAATAAAAGGCATCACTATTGCCAAAGTAGATAAAACAAATCCACATGCCTTCTTACCTATATTCTTTTTCATTTATTTCCTTCCTTTCCAGTACTCTGTACTCTCTACTATTATCATAATATCACAACCCAAAAAAAAATGCAATACAAATTGCATCTTTTTTTCATTTCTTTCTAACCTCTTTTAGGTTTCTTTACAAATTTAACTAAATAGTAAATTGCAAAGATAAAGGCACTCACACCAACAATTAAAACAATACTCATTGGTAAATCCCATGTCTGTGGATTGCTTACATTAGTAGTAGGTGGCGTTGATGTTGGTTTATCAACTGTAGGAGTAGTGGGTAAAGTATAAATACAATCTACATCTACATCACTACCATTAATAGTACCAGAAGCATTGTCACTAGTATCAGTCAAAGTGTAAGTCTTACCATCAACATCTAAAGAAGTAGGACAAACAACATTATAAGTATCACCATCAACTAAACCAGTGAAAAGCCCCATAACAGAATCTTTAATCTTATCACCATTCTCATTTTTAAAATGTTCATTAACTTGATAAGTATTTTCATTCTCTTCACATACTTCATATTGAATATAATATAAAGCAGGCATTACATAAGAACTATAATTTTCATTAGTTTTTATAGGTGTACTACCTACATCATCACCTTTTTCAGTATAAGTTCTCTTAACATTACCTAATAAACCATCTGGATTAGTCTCTTCTGTACCAAAACTTACATAAGCCTTAGTTTCAGTAGGCAAAACAGTAGCATTAACAAGTTGATAAGTAGTAAAACCTGTAACATTTACATGTTCAGAACTTTCAGGATAACCTTGTAAATACCAATCACCATGACCTATATAATATGTATTACCTTCATTATAATAACTATCACCATTAGGACCAGTTCCCTTAAAATAACTCCAGAAATTACTTAAAGACCATGAAGATGTGCTCATAGAAGATCCTGTTCTTTTTAAAGTTACTTGACCTTGACTGACAATTTTAGCATCTGTTGGGATAATACTAACAAATTCTCTTGAAGTATGATTAAGTGTATTACCTACCATTTCCTTTTCATAACTACTAACACTAGCAATATCACTGAAGAAATAATAGTTAGTATAAGTTTCACAACTATCAGCAGCATCTACCTTATTACCACCAAAGATAAAAGGTAAACTTAATAACATAGTTGCTAAAGCAAATCCAACAATTTTCTTTTTCATATAAAACCCTCCTTTTCAAGTTGCCATTATAATACCACAAAATACAAACATTTGCAAGTTTTTTTCGAAAATAACCACATAGTGTCCCTAAAGAAACAAAAAGAACTCCTAAAAAGTTCTCTTATCTAATTTTAATATGAAGTTCTCGTAACTGTTGTTCTGTTAATTCTGATGGACATCCCATCATACTATCAATACCATTTGGGGCAATTGGAAATGCTTGCACTTCTCTTAAATTAGGTTCATCCTTAAGAAGCATAATAATTCTATCAATACCAGGAGCCATACCAGCATGAGGTGGTGCTCCATATTGAAAGGCCGTATATAAAGATCTAAATCTTGTTTTAACATCTTCTTCACTATACCCTGCTAAAGAGAAAGCTTTCTTCATAATTTCAATATCATGATTACGAACCGCTCCACTAGCCATTTCATTACCATTACATACAAAATCATATTGAATGGCTGTTATCTCCTCTAAATTAGGATTACTAAGTCCTTCCATACCACCCTTAGGCATATTAAATGGATTATGAGTAAATATGTATCCTCCCATATCTTCATCATATTCGTACATTGGAAAATCCGTAATAATACAAAATTCATATCTATTCTTATCAATAAGATCCATCTTATTACCTAAGTAAGTTCTAATCATTCCCGCATTCTTAGCACACTTATTACTATCTTTATCTGCAATAAAGAAAATAACACTATTTTTCTTAACATCACACTTATTAATAAGTACTTCTCTATCTTCATCCGTTAAGAACTTATCGATAGGTCCTTTAAAAGTACCATCCTCTAACATCGATAAATAACCAATCCCAGGCATTCCAATACTCTTAGCATAATCGACAATATCATTAAACCAAGAATTAGAATTACTAGCAATATCATCTACGGTAATCGCTCTAACTGTAACCCCTCTAAAAGGTTTAAAATCACTATTAACAAACACTTCACTAATATCCTTAATAAGTAAAGGATTTCTTAAATCAGGTTTATCAGTACCATATAATAACATCGCATCTTTATAAGTAATTCTCTTAAAAGGATATGGACTTACTTCTCTATCACTAAATTCCTTAAATACATTATAAAATACTTTTTCTCCAACTTCAAAGACATCTTCTTCATTAGCAAACGCCATTTCAAAATCAAGTTGATAAAACTCTAAAGTACGATCTGCTCTTGTATCCTCATCTCTAAAACAAGGAGCAATTTGATAATACTTATCAAAACCACTTGTCATAAGAAGTTGTTTAAAAATCTGTGGTGCTTGTGGTAGTGCATAAAACTTACCATGGTATTTTCTAGAAGGAATAACAAAGTCTCTAGCTCCCTCTGGTGAAGATACTGTAATAATTGGTGTTTGAACTTCTGTAAAGCCCATTTCATCCATCATATTGCGCATATATTTAAGAACTTTACTTCTAAGAACAATATTATCATGTACTTTCTTATTTCTTAAATCAAGATAACGATATTTAAGACGAATATCTTCACTTACTTCATGTGAAGTTTTAACTTCAAAAGGTAAAACATTTAAAGCCTTACTCAAAACTTCTAACCTACTAACAAGTATCTCTACTGTTCCTGTGGCAATATTAGGGTTATAATCATCTTCATCTCTTTTTCTAACCTTACCATCAACTTTTAATACTGACTCTTTTGTTAAATGTAAAAACATATTAGGATCATTACTAACTAACTGTACTGTTCCCGTCTCATCTCTTAAATCGACGAATATTACACCACCATGATCTCTAATGTTTTCTACCCAACCCGATACACGAATTTCTTTATCAACATCATTTTCTAAAACTTTACCACAATAATTCGTTCTATAAAGATTATTCATACCATTCTCCTCTCCTATTTCTTATCCAATTCTTCTCTTAATATTTTAGCCGTTGTTGCTGGATTTGCTCTACCTCTAGTCTTCTTCATAACTTGACCTACAAAATAATCAAATACTTTCTTACCAGCTTTATAATCAGCAATCAAATGACTATTCTCATCAATTACTTCTAAAGCAATCTTTCTAATCTCATCATCATCACCTATTTGACTAATACCTAACTCATCAACCAATTTAACAGGATCTTTTTCTTCTTCTAAAGCTTTATATAAAACTTCTTTAGCTTGCTTAATAGATATCTTACCCGCATTTAACACTTTAATAAGTTCTGTTAACATTTTAGGTGTTAAATAAATCTTATCAATACCAATTTCAAACTTATTCAAATGACCCATAATAATACTAACAATCCAATTAGCTAAAGTTTTAGGATCTCCTCCCTCTTTAATACCTTGCTCATAATATTCCGCAATTTTCTTCTCTTTAACTAATGTTGTAGCATCTTTTCTAGAAATACCATATTCATTCATATATAAATTAATTCTTTCATATTGAAGCATTGGAATTTCATTTCTAATTTCCTCTAACCACTCTGAAGTAACCTTAACGGGAGGAATATTAGGTTCAACAAAATACTTATAGTCAATTGCATCAACCTTTTGTCTCATTGAATAAGTCTTCTTATCCTCATCATCATATCTTCTTGTCTCTTGAATTACTTTTCCACCCGACTCTAACACTTCAGTTTGTCTCTTAATTTCATATTCAATAGCTTCTTTAACATTGTTAAATGAGTTAATATTCTTCATTTCAACCTTAGTACCAAGCTCTGTTGCATCCTCTTTCATAAGTGAAATATTAACATCGCATCGCATTTGTCCCTTATCACTTCTTGCCTCACTTGTATCACAGTACAAGAACATACTTCTAAGTGTTTCCAAGAAAGCAATCGCTTCTTTAGCTGAATGTAAACAAGGTTCCGTTACTGTCTCCAAAAGAGGAATACCACTTCTATTATAATCAATTAAAGAATAATTACCAAAATGATCCAAACTAGCTGTATCTTCTTCCAAATGTGTATCGTGAATTAAGACTTTCTTATCTTCACCATCCACATTAATCATAACATAACCATTAATACCTACTGGTTTATGCATCTGCGTAATTTGATAACCCTTTGGTAAATCAGGATAGAAGTAGTTTTTTCTATCAAAAGTAATCACATCAGGTGTTTCACAATTTAAAGCTAAAGCCATCTTTAAAGCTTTTTTAACTGCTTCCTTATTAGCAACAGGTAATACTCCTGGAAAACCTAAATCAACTGTTGCTACATTACTATTAGGTAAACTAGAATACTCATTTCTAGAACCAGAGAAATTCTTACTAACTGTCTTAAGTTCACAGTGCACTTCCAAACCAATAACTACTTTATACATCTTATTCACCATCCTTTGCTACAATATTCTTATAACCCATTACTTCTTCAACTTTATTAGCAATATTTAAAACAACATCATCTTCCATTGCTCTACCTGTAATATTAATACTAATAGGCATATCATTAACAAAGCCACTAGGAAGTGAAATACTTGGAAAACCACCAAAGTTACCAATTGCTAAGTGATTTTCTAAAATTAAATATCTATCTGATAACTGATCACTCTTTGTTCCAAATAAAGGAGCAATACCACCAGAAGCAGGCATAACAAGTCCATCATATTCTTTAAATAACTCGTTCATCTTATCGACGATTAATCTTCTAACTCTACCTGCATTTAAGAATAATTTTTCTTGATTTTCTTTCTGTAAAATATAACTACCTAAGATAAATCTTCTCTTAATAAGTTCTGAAAATCCTTGTGTTCTAGCATTAAACATAATATCGTTAATTGAGATACCTTCCGCTCTTGGACCAAACTGAATACCAGTCAAGTTAGCATTATTAGAAGTAGCTTCCGCACAAGATATCGTCATATAAGCAGGATATATCGCATTTAATAATTCCTTATCAAAAGAAACACCTTCAACTATAATACCTAAACTTCTAATCTTATCCAAAGTTTCATGAAATTTCTTTAATGTTTCTAGTAATTCTTCATCGTTACTATCATTATAATTTTCAATATCACAAGCTTCTTTAATATAGAATAATTTTCTTCCCTTAACATCATTATCAATTAAATCTGCATATACTTTTCCATCATCTTCTAAACTTGTCATATCCATTTCATCTTGTCCTTTTAAAACATCAGTAACATAAGCTGCATCTTTAACACTTCTTGTAAAACAACCAACATGATCTAAAGATGACGCAAAAGCAAATAAACCATATCTAGAAATACGACCATAAGTAGGTTTAAATCCTACGACACCTCCAAATGCCGCTGGTTTTCTAATTGAATCTCCCGTATCACTACCAATTGCAAAAGGAACAATCCCTAAAGCAACTGCACAAGCACTACCAGCAGAACTTCCTCCAATTAAACGGTCCTTATTCCAAGGGTTTCTAACTACACCCGTATGTCCGGTTGTTCCAGTACCACCCATAGCAAGTTCATCAAGTACTGTTTTACCCATCAAAACAGCACCACTTTCTTTTAACTTCGTATAAGCTGTTGCATCATAAACCGGAACATAATCTTTCAAAATATTAGAAGAAGCAGTCGTAAGTATTCCCTTTGTCGAAAAATTATCTTTCAAAGCATAAGGAATACCACTCAAAACACTCTTACCATCACTTTCCTCTTTCTTATCCATAATTGTCACAAAAGCATTATATTCATCCTGATACATATGAGCTTTCTTAATCGCTTCATCAAATAACTCATCACTAGTAACTTCCTTACTATCTAATTTCTTTCTAATATCATCAATATTAAATTTTAACATATCCATCTTATTCCACCACCTTTGGTACTCTTACTTGATCTCTATCAACTTGTTTAGCATTAGCAAGTATTTCCTCCGTTGTTAAAGTATTCTTAACTTCATCTTCTCTAAGCTTAACCTTATAAGTAACATAAGGAAAAGTCATCGGTTCAACATCACTAATATTAGGAATTTTACCAATCAAATCCATCTGTTTTAAAATAACATCAAATTCTTCTTGTAAAGTCTCATACTCACTATCTTCCATCTTAAACATAAGTTTAGATGCATAATCTTCTAATTTCTCTTTACTAATCATTTTTATTCCTCCTTTTATAATAATAAAAACAGTAACTCAAAATCCCCATCCAGGGACGAATTACTGTTGTATTCCGCGGTACCACCCTTATTTATTGTTAAAAACAATCACTCTTAACCCATAACGTAGGTAACACGGCTTAAACTACTATTATTTCATATAAGCAACTCCAAAGTGTTTTTCAAATAGTCTTATTATCCTAGCTCTCACCATACCTAGGTCGCTTTATAACAGTTACTATTTTACTCTCTTCTTCTCCGTCGATACCAAGATTATATATCAATTTTAAAATCAAGTCAAGTCTTTTTCCCTATTATTATAGGCAAAAATTAACAAAATATACAAGGTAATATTAATAACAATATTGGTAATAATATTAACAAATAATTGTACCACTACACAGAAAATTTTATAATTATGATAAATGTAAAACCATATATTTAAAGGAGTGATGACTATGACTATTGGTGAAAAAATCAAATATCTAAGAAAAACTAAAGGAATATCACAAGAAGTACTAGCCCAAGAACTAAATATCAATCGTAATTTCCTATCTAGAATAGAAACCGAAAAATCAGAACCAACTTCAACCATCTTAAAAAATCTAGCTCATATCTTTAATATAAGTATCGATTCATTATTAGATCTAAATCAAAAAGATACATCCACTGATGATAAAATCAAATTACTAACTGAACAAGCCAAATATCTATCTAATAAAGATTTAGATTTTATCCTCAGAATGACTTCTATCATGAAAGAAGAATACGTCAAAAACAAAACTAATGGTACAGAGAAATAATCTTTCTCTTTTTTTTATATAATATTATGAGGGATATTATGAATGAAGAGCAAAAACAAGAATTAAATAAAATAAATTTAGACATTATTTTCTTTTTTCTCCTTATCGTAGCGTCCCTCATATCTTTCTATATAATAGTAGAAAAAAAGAAAGATATCTTAAATATCCCCCATCTAAGTGACAAAAAAGTAAATAAAGTCTATAATTTCAACAAATATTTAATTCTTGTTATTGATCTTTATTTTCTCCTTAATGCCTATTTCTCTTACCAAGAATTAATTAATGATAAAACCACCAATCAAAAGAAAATAAATGAACAAAAAATAATCATTATTGCTAATATCTTAACTTTCATATCTGCCGTATTATATATCCCTCTTACTCGTAGTAATGTTGAAATAAACGAATAAAGAGAAGAATTAATTATCAACTCTTCTCTTTATTATAACTTTATTAATTATTACCTCTATATGCATTATAGCACATATCTTCACTATTTACAAATACCCACCAACTAATTAAGTTGCGATACATTCACCTTCATGATATAATAAATCTGGAGGTATTAAATATGGATGAAAGCACTTATAATAAAGTATTAGATGAACAAAACCCTCAAATTAAAAAGTTATATTGGGATATAGCTTTTGGACTACAAGAAGTAGATAAATTAAAACCATCTAAATATATGGTTGAATTATCTAAAGAACATATTGAAGGAAAAAAAACATATAAACAAGTTCAAGATACCATTACATCATATTACGCCAAAAACATCAATAATCATAATGACGATAACGAAGAAGAAGCTGATAAAGTAGCTACCGCTATTTATGAAATATTAAATGATGGAGCCTTTCGTTTTGATTATTTAACATATAAAAACTACCACAAAAGACTATTCAAAAATTTAGATAAAAAAATATATAATCCAGGCGAATTTAGAACATATAATTTTACTAAACCTGAACCAATCTTAAATGATAATACAGTTGATTATCAATCATATGACTTAATCGAAGAAACATTAAAATATGACTTTTCCGAAGAAAAAGAAATCAATTATCTCCATATGACTCAAGAACAAGTAATTAATAGAATTTCTGAATTTACTTCTAGAATTTGGCAAGTCCACCCATTCCAAGAAGGAAATACTAGAACCACTGCTATATTCATTCAAAAATACTTATTAAGTATCGGTTTTAAAGTTAATAATGACTTATTTAAAGATAATTCCCTCTATTTTAGAAATGCCTTAGTAAGAGCTAATTACACTAATTATTCAAAAGGTATAAAAGCAAATAATAAATATTTAAACATGTTTTTTGAAAATTTGTTATTAAATAAAAATAATAAACTAAATAATGAAGAACTAAAAATAAAATAATGTATAAAGATAGCATCAAAACTATCTTTTTTCTTCAAAATATACTTATATTGCAATAAACAAATAGATTTGTTATAATTTACTAAGAGGTGAAACAATGACAAATATAAGTAATAATTGGATTGATTACGAATGTCTAGCTACTGGTAATGGTGAAAAATTAGAAAGATATGGTAATATTATTCTAAATAGACCCGATCCCCAAATAATATGGCCTAAAACCAATAATAAAATATGGAATAAAGCTGATGCCCACTACTACCGGAGTAATAAAGGTGGTGGACATTGGGAATACCATAAACAACTACCAGATAAATGGACCATTAACTACAAACATCTAACTTTTAAAATAAGCCCCACTAATTTCAAACATACAGGAATATTCCCTGAACAAGCCACCAATTGGGATTACATTATGAAAAAAATAGCCGCTTTCAAAAAAAATCATGACGAAATGCGTATTTTAAATCTCTTCGCCTACACCGGTTGTGCCACTATGGTCGCATCAAGCGCCGGTGCTACTGAAGTAGTCCACGTTGATGCCAGCAAAGGCATGACCGATTGGGCCAAAGAAAATATGCATTTATGTCATCTAGAAAACAATAAAATAAGATTCATTGTCGATGATGTCATCAAATTCTTAGAAAGAGAAAAAAGAAGAGGAAGAACTTATCATGGTATCATCATGGATCCCCCAAGTTTTGGTCATGGACCTAATAAAGAAGTATGGCGTTTAGAAGATAATATTCAAGAATTACTAACCAAAAGTAAAGATATCTTAGATAAAGATTTCTCATTCCTATTAATAAATTCCTATACAACAGGTTTATCTCCCATATCATTAAATAATATCTTATCATTAACATTCCCTAATACCAAAATAGAAACAGGCGAAATTGGCTTACCAGTAACTGATAACAATCTCATCTTACCATGTGGTATCTATGGCAAAGTTACCAAAGATTAATATCATCTATGAAGATAACCATATCTTAGTTGTAGAAAAGCCAATTAATATCCCTGTCCAAGCTGATAACACCAATGATTTAGATTTATTAACTATCTTAAAACAATATCGTAAGGATAAAGAAAACAAACAAGGTAATGTCTACTTAGGTTTAGTTCATCGTTTAGATAGACCTGTCGGAGGTATTATGGTCTTTGCCAAAACCTCAAAAGCAGCATCAAGATTATCAAAACAAATACAAAATAACACTTTTCATAAAACCTATTATGCTGTTGTCAAAGGTATAACTAAAAATAAAGAAGAACTAAAAGATTACCTTATCAAAGACCATAATACCAATATAACTCATGTAACAAGTAAAGAAAAAGGTAAATTAGCTATATTAAATTACACAACAATAAAGACAATAAATAACTTATCTTTAGTTAAAATAAACCTCATTACTGGAAGATCTCATCAAATAAGAGTCCAATTCTCATCTCGTAATCATACCTTAGTAGGAGATCAAAAATATGATAAAAACCCTGTACCAAATACCAACATAGCTCTATTTGCTCAAAGTATAACCTTTATCCATCCCACGACTAAAGAACAACTGACATTCACACTAGATTTACCAAATAGATACCCCTTCAATATATTCAAATAACAACATACCTAAGTATGTTGTTATATTTTTTTTATTCTTGAACAATCCATGGATCACTTTGTGTCCCTGTACCTGACAACGTTACATCAGATTTGAGAGAAAGCACGGGCCGCACCACTCCAGTATTACTCACACTGAAGTTGCTGATGTAACCACTCGAGCTCACGTAAAACACGTAAGCGTCATTGCCGCTGAAGACACTCGGGCTCATCGTCCAATAATATTGACCTGTATATAAATAATAGCTACTATTGCTTGTACCTTCAAAGCCTCCTCCTGCTAATACTTCATCAATTGTTATTAATCCTACTGGATACGTTAATGCTCCATTTCCTTTTTCAACATCATCTACGGTAAAGGCATCATTCTTTTGACTACACGTCATCTTTATTTCTTGAGTACTTTCCCAAGCCCATCCAGTTGTATACAATCTACTTGATGGTGCATATACCGTTTTATTTGTTCCATAGCCTAAACTTCCATACCCACTATATGAACTACTATCAGCAGCTATTTGTCTATCATTACAATATACTACATCTGCTACTTTATCACTATATCCCTTATCTTCAATATTTGTTTTATACCAATTATCTACACTTGTTTTTATAGTACTATTATTTGTATTTGCGTGTGTTGCACTATAACTACTTGCTCCAGTACTTCCATACATATATCCTATATACGCATTATCATTATAACTACTATTATAAGCACTCGTTCCTATCTGCCTATCACTACTACTTTCTCCATTGGCATGAGCACTGGTTCCATCATATATTAATCTAATTGAGCCATCTCCATTTATTCTAACTATTCTAAAGTAATATCCAGCAAATTTAACATAATTATTTGTTACATTACCTCTAAAATAATATGTTGTTCCATAATCATCTGTCGTTTGATATATACCTTCATTCGTCGTTGAAACTCCTGTTACACTTGTCTTTGTTCCATTACTTGTTAACCCTAAATATGCTAACATTTCACTTGATGTTCTAGGTGGTGGACTTCCTGGATTTCCTGTATAACAATAACATATTTCTTTCCACTCATCATTAACTTGCCTACTCTCACATTCACTAGTACACTCCACTGTAGACGTACAACTATCATTCCCAGCTTCTTCACTGGTTTGAAAACTTGTTATAGGTATTTCTCCATCATTATAGATTATATCATCTACACCTTGACTTTCAGTGGCATATCCTGTTCTTACCCCTATTTCTACAGTAATATCACTATCACTTGTATTTTTTATAACCATTGGTACTGTTTTGGTACTACCACTAGTTAGTGTTCCTTTGGCAAGTACTGTTAAATCATCAGATACTTGCGCGATTATTGCTCCACTCGGTAAAGTTGTAGGACTTATCGTTTTATAATACATTCCATATGATATTGTACCACTCATATCATTTTCTACTTCCGCATTAAATCTAAGTTTAGAACCAGCACTTACTTTTAATTCCTGTGTTCCATTAATTTTAAATTTATACACCATATTAGTATCCATATTGACCATATCTGTTTCGATTGATGTTGTAAACATTGCATATGTTCCGTAGATAACGCTTCCTGTAAGAGTGATAATTAACAATAACAATAAATAATATTTTTTAATAAATTTCATAACTAACTTCCTTTCTTTAACCACAAAAAAACTACAGAGAAATTAGTCTAGCTTTTACTAAACTTATTCTTTGTAGTTATCAGTTCTTTATTTTCTGTGGTTTGGGTTAATTTACACCCCCCCCCCTAGTATCATTCTAGTTAACATATTATAATTTAATTTATGCATGGGAGGCACCACCTTTCTTATTTTCTTACAATATAATATTATCATATTGTTAATATTTTGGCAAGTACAAATTAATAATCCGAATAATTAGAACTATCCTTTTTACCAATAAATTTAACAGCCAATACTGTTAAACCACATAACAAAATCAACACTACAAACATAACAATTTTAAAAGTAGAAATACCTTTTTTACTCTGCACTTGTGTTTTAGATAATTGAATAAACATATCCACATCATCATTATTTTCATCATTTAAAGTCCAAGAATATTCATTACCTTTCTTTTTAGCATTAGTATCCATAACAACATGATTAGTTTTAATAATAATTTCAATCTCATCTGCATATTGACAGCCAAAGTCCCCTAGTACTTCTAGATAATAATAATTATCATCATTAATAAAAATATGTTCATCAAAACAACTATTAATCATATAAGCATTATCAAAATTACTACTATTATAATCATAATTAATATCAATTATAGCTTTATTACCTTTATAATTAATATTCTTATTTAAGTAACTAGAAGAATTATTATAGAAAGCATCCATATTTAAAGAACTATAATGACTTAAAGAATTTTGTTCTTCACTTGCTAAATCTTTATAATTAAATTCACTATTAATCCTTTCTTTAAAAGAAGTATCATCTATCTCTAACTCATATGTAGCTTTGCACCCTGTAAGACAAAGTAACATAACTAGTACCAACACTATTCTTTTCATATCTTACCTCCTTACAATCCAGGACCTTTACTACCCGTAATACCATATATCTTTTGTATTTCAGGTGTATATAATCCCCATGAGTTACTACCATCATAAAAAGTCATATGTAAATGTGAGACATTATTTGCAATCCCTGTAAAACCAATTAAATCTCCTTTTTTAACCTTCATAATTTGTGGTCCATTAAAACGATATTTAATTCCTACCATATGAGTCATATATATAATTTCTACTGTCCCTGTTCTCGTTGTCGAAGTAGTCGTTACTCCTTGTGACCATTGTCCTGTATAACTAAAAGGTTTATCTAACTTAATTGACACCGAATATGCTGTTTCCATCGAACCACGATTAACCGTATGTCCCCATTCGGAATATCTAAGAGTACCATCCGCGGGTGCATACACTGGTGTTCCCATATTAGTTATAATATCAATACCATTATGATCATAACTATCACTACCATCCCCTGTCGTAGGAAATATAAGCGTACCATTTTGATAAGTTTTAAATACTTTAGGTAAATTAGATACTGTCGCTGTCTTAGGCCAAGCCCCTAAGCTATAACCATTATCTTTATCTTTCATCGCTACATAATTATCTGGATTATACATTTCATTACCAGTTTTATTATACAGATTAGTTAAAGCCAATAAAGAGTCTGGTTCCGCCTCTATTGTTGTACCTGTACCACCTTCATAGTTAGAAGAAGTACTAGCACCCGTCATATACTGTGAACCAATCGTCGCACTTATTTGTGCTCTTAATTCTGCTTCCTGTCTTTTCTTTTCTAATCTTTCTTCCGCTAGTGCTTTATATTGTGTTATCTTATCCTGTCTATCATTTTCTAATTCCTCTTCTTTTTGCCTATCTTCTTGATCTTTAATTGCTTGATATTGAGCAATTGTCTCACTATTAGCATTCGTCAAACATTCTGAATATTCTACCCCCATATCCGCTAACATATTGTTGACTAAATTAACAATCGTCGGAACAAAGAAAACCGCTACTGCCATAATTACTCTCTTTATTGCTAAATTAAATAATTTCTTCTGTTCATCAGCTCTTCCTGCAATAACCATTTTAGCAAAGTCAACCATAAGTAATACAATCAAACCAATGGGAATTACCACAAAGACAACATCAATTAATAATTTAACAAAATAAATAATCCTAAGCACATCCGGATTTTGACATGCCGTAAGTAAAAAATACATATACCTAATCACCTCAATTTAACAATATTATTAACCACTAACTGAAACTTATCAAATCTTCTTTCAACTCTACCATAAACTCTAATAACATCTCCCGCTTTAATATCATTATATTTACTATATATTTTAGGAAACAATGTAACATCGATCATCCCAAATTCATCACTACCAACAAGAAAAGCCATAACATCATTCTTTTTCGTTGTTGTTTCTTTAATTTTTTCAACTAAAATAACCATATTGACGATCTGATCAAAATGTGTTTCTAATAATCTTGAATTAATATCACTACTATCACGATATCCTACCACAGGATGTTCACTTAAATAAAAACCAAAAACACCTAATTCTAAATTAATTATATCATTTTTTTCGTATTCTTCATAGACTTCTAACTCAGGTTCTAAAATTTCAATTAAACTACCATCGTTACTTAACTCAGCATAATTAAGAATAACATCTAAATTTTCTTTTAATGTTCTCCTATTATATCCTAATTTATCAAAACAACCTGCTTCGATTAGTGATACATAAACATTCCTATTAATATTACTGTTATATGTCCTCTTGACAAAATCAACAAAACTTGTAAACAATCCCTTTTCTCTTTCTTTAACAATCTCTTTTGTAACAGCACTCCCTACATTTCTAATAATTGTAAGAGGGCATAAAATCCCTTTATCCACACATTTGTATACATCAGTACTATAATTAATATCCGGTAACATCACTCTAACATTATAATTTCTTGCTTCATTAATATATAACTTTGTCTTATTATCACTACCAATTTCATTCGTTAAATTAGCACATGCAAAATATTTATAAAAGTAAGTCTTTAAGAAAGCAAGCTTATAAGCAATAACCGCATATCCCACTGAATGTGATTTATTAAAGCCATAATTAGCAAACTTTAAAATCAAATCATAAACTTTATTAGCTATTTCTAATGAATAACCATTATTCAAACAACCCTTAATAAACTTAGGTCTTTCCTCCAATAATACTTCTTCTTTTTTCTTCGACATCGCTCTTCTTAAAATATCGGCATGTCCATATGAATATCCTGCTAAAACTCTAGCTATCTGCATAATCTGTTCCTGATAAATAATAATTCCATAGGTAGGTTTTAATATTTTTTCCAAATTTGGATGAATATAATCTACTTTTTCTTTTCCCTGTCTTCTTCTAATAAAAGTATCAATACTATCCATTGGTCCTGGTCTATATAAAGCCAAAGCAAAAACAATATCATCGAAACTACTTACTTTAAGTTTCATCAAAAAAGCTTTCATCCCTCTTGATTCAAACTGAAATATTCCCACTGTATTAGCATCATGAAATATTTTTAAAGTCTTTTTATCATCTAAAGGAATATTACTAAAAGTAATATTTAACTTTTCATTTTCTCTAATATCCTTAATAATATTATCAATTAAATGCAAATTAGCTAGTCCCAAGAAATCCATCTTTAATAGTCCTAATTGTTCTAAATAATTCATCGAATATCCTGATACATACATCCCTGTCTGATTACGATATAGCGGTATTGTCTCATCTAAATCATATCTACTCATAACAATACCCGCAGCATGAATTGATACATGTCTAGGTAATCCCTCTAAATGAAGACATACATTATATAGTCTATTTAAATCCTTAGAATTACTAACCATCTCTCTAATATATCGATTCGTATTATAACTAGTAATAAGATCTTCTTTTACTTGTTTTGTTAAACTATCAACTAGAGTATTAGGTAACCCCATTACTCTCCCTACATCTCTAATAACTTGTTTAGCTCCTAAAGTATTAAAAGTAATAATTCCCGCGACTCTCTTTTCACCATATCTATCAATAACATATTTAATAACTTCTTCTCTTCTCTCACTATCAAAATCAATATCAATATCGGGCATCGTAACTCTTTCTGGATTTAAAAATCTCTCGAATAGCAAATCATACTTCAAAGGATCAATATCCGTAATCCCTAAAGTATAACTAACCAAACTACCTGCTGCACTACCCCTTCCTGGTCCTACTAAAATACCATTAAATTTAGCATATTTAACATAATCCCAGACAACTAAAAAATAATCACAAAAGCCCATCTTTCTAATTACATCAAGTTCATAATCTAATCTTTTCTGATAATTTTCTGGTACATTATCTTTAAGTCTTCTTTTAAGTCCCTTATTACATAAAGTCGATAAATGCGTAAAAGCATCTACTTTATTATCATAGATAGGAAGTAAATCTTTCGTATAGCCTAATGTAACATTACACATCTCACTAATCTCTTGCGTATTCTTAATATCTTCTTCATTAGATACTAATAAAACATCTTCTAAACTAGGTAAAAAGTTAGTCTTATATTTTTCTAACTCATAATTACCCAATGTCTTCCCATCTCTAATCATAAAAACATAATCTAAATACTTATAATCATCTTTTTCCAAATAAACAACATTATTAATAAATACTTTCTTCTTATCAATCTTATCTCTCTCTGCTATTGTACTATAACCAATATAAATATCACTATATATATTATATAATTCATGATCATAATAACAATAAGGCATAATCGCTACTAAATTATCTTTATAATAAGTAAGATCATCGATCGTTAAATTTCTATCCGAAACAATCGTTGTAAGTCTAATTAAATTCTTATAACCATCATGATTCTTAGCATATAAAAGAATAGAACTATCATTAATATCTAAAGATACCCCTATAATTGGTTTAATTCCCATCTTTTTACATTCTAAATAAAATTCCATTACCCCAAACATATTATTATGATCTGTTATAGCTAAAGAGGTGTAACCTAAATCTTTAGCTTTACTAACTAATTTCTTTATATCATTCAAACTCTCCAACAAAGAATAACTAGTTTTAACCTGTAAAGCAACATAATTCATGTTTACACCTCCTCATTATAATTAATATCTAAAAGCTAAGTATGCTATAACAATTCCTGCCACTGCCACAATCATTGATAAAACAGCTACTTGGGCAAACCCATGGCTTCTAATACCAATATCTCTTTTAAAAATATTGTCATTTCTTAATTTAATTCCAAAACTCTTTTTGGTATTACGCATCTCACTAGCTAATTTAAAATTTCTCTTTCCCATATTTAAACTACCAGCATTCTGTGGTTCTATTATAATACTAGCTTCTTCTCCATCATCAAATTTAATTTCTTCTTCCATTGATTTTCCTAATAATTCATTTTCTAACTTTTCATATTCTTTATTCATTTTCTTATCCTCACTTTCTTTTATTTTCACTTATCATTACCATTTCCATAGATAACTGTTTAATTCTCTCTATTATTCTTCTCGCTTTGACCATTTCAATTCCTTTACTAGAACTACTCAAATGTTCTTCTAACTCTTTTAATGTTAAGTTAGATGTAAAGAAGGTAGGTAAATGTTCTTGCATCCGATATTGTAATAAAGTTCCTAATATCTCATCTCTAGCCCAAGCTGTCGTTGTTTCAGCCCCTATATCATCTAGAAGTAGATAATTAACTTTTTCTACTTTATTAAATAGTTCAATATAACTATCATCACTAAATCCTTCTTTTAATTTTCTTAAAAATTCTGGATAATAGATAATTGCTACTTTCTCTCCCTTCATTGCTAGTTCATTTAACATCGCACTAAGTAAATAGGTCTTACCACATCCAAAGTTACCTGTCAAATATAACCCCTTTACTTTCTTTCCTTCTTTATAACTATCTAAATAATTCTTAATATAACGAATTACTTCTACCCGTTTAGGATCACTCGTATCAATATCCTTAACTCTAGCCTTTCTAATTTCTAAAGGAATATCAAAAACATAGACATTATCTTGATAAGCATTATCCTTATCCATCTTTTTCTTATATTTACAAGCAATATAATTAAAAACCAAATTATCATTCAAATAAACAGGATAATATACATATCCACCGACACTATTCTTACATTCCATTAGATTCTTACAATGTTTACAATGATCAAGTTCTCTTGCACTATCTTCTAATTTGGTCGTATACTTAGCTAAATAACTCTTAGGTAATTTTAATGAATCCGCTAATTTCTTAAAAGTTTCATTACTAGTATATACCATATCAAAATCTTTTTCTAGTTTATAAGTAAAAGTCTCATACTTATCTTTAATAATATTATTCAATTTCTCCATCTTACTTATACTCCTTTAACAATTCATCCATTTCTGCTTGTAATTCTTTATCTTCTGTCTTCTTAATTTCTTTATCGAACCATTCAGGAATATGCTCTTCTTTCTTATTATGAACTTTAACTTGGTCTTTATTACGATTATATTTCTTATGTTCTTTTTCCGCGACTTTCATTGCTTCTTCAACCGTATCAATTTTAAGTCTTTGCCACTGTCCTGCAATCGTTTCTACTAAATTTCTTGTAAGTTTATTATTATTAGTCTTAAGCACATAATCAAGTAAAACATTAACAACCCCTGGTTTTAAATTATATTCGACGATTAAATCTTCAGCCAATTTCAAATCTCTTCTTGTAGGTTCTCCCATATCATTCTTACTACTAAGTAAATCATATGGCGATATCGTTTCAAAAGTATAAATCATCTTAGCTCTTTTAGAAGTATCCCCAATTGGTTTTCGCAAATATTCTGGCTGTGTCTTATCCACTAATGTTGGAAGTAATCCCCCATTTTCAAATTGATAATAATTACGACAAGCTTTTCTAAACTCTTCTTTTAAAATACCTCCTCGTTCATTTAAACAACCCTTTAATATATTTTGTATCTTCATAACATCTAAATCATACAAAAAAGCCATATTAATAATTAACTCTCTATTTTCTTTCGTAAACAACTTATTAGTATCAATATTCTTAGACATTGATGCTATTAAAAAATTAAGATCAAAATTAGAATTAATATTTAAAGATAACTTATTATATTTTCTAATATCTTCATTAACTAAAGCTAGATTAGTTAAAGGAACTGTTTCATAAACATCACTAAAAGAAGAAGTAATATTCTTATAACTACTAAGATTAATTCTTGGAAGTTTAAAATAATTAATTAATTTTTCATATTCCATCTTTCCCACATTATTGTATAAAACAATATTTAAAATGGGATGATTAAAAAAATCATGAGCACTAATAGGGGAATATAATTCATAAACATAATTATTAACACTATCTTCTTTAACATAAGTTTTAATTAAACCAACTGCTTCTAATTTCTTTCTTGCATTAACTATTTCTAAAGTCGTCATTTGCATATTTGTAATTAAATGATGATGGGTAAATTCATTACTAATAATCTCTGTTTTATCTAAATCTGACCACAAACTAAAGTAAAGCATAATGGCATTTGGTCCTACGATAGGTTGATACAACATACTTAAAATCTTACGATCATCATTGTTCAAAATACTTTTATTAAACACAATATAAGTATCCGCTGGTACTAGATTATATTCATCCATAGTATCACCCATCCTTAACTATATTTTATAATAAATACCTATAAAAGTAAAGAAAAAAAGCATACCAAATTAAGGTATACTAGCTTACTAAAACTTTTCTTTTATTATCTCTTAAAATCAAATAAATACTTATCCAAACACCAAATAAACCAAGAAGTAAAATCCAGATATTAAATGAAGTTAAGAAAATAACGATCGTATTAGCACTAATATGACACATTATACCAACTTTAATATTATCATATTTAACATAAACATATGCAAAAATAAATCCCATAATAAAAGCATATATCATTGTAATAATATCACCATGCAATAAAGCAAAAACTAAACTACTAAGTAAAATAGCATTACGCGTTGTAAAGAAATTACGAAGTCTATTCAAAAAGACATATCTAAATAAAATTTCTTCTAATATTGGTCCTATAATACCACTAGATAAAATAGCTAAATATATATTAAGATCAGCCATCTCATTATTTAAATTAAATAAAAAGATTAACATATTAAGTACTACTGCCATCCCTATTCCCAAATAAACAATGGGAAAATAATTAGCAACTTTAACTTTCTTCTCTTTTCTCTTATTTCTCAAATACAAATAAATAGCTACAATAATATCAAATAAAATAAGTAGTATATATCCCATCGTTGTTAAAAATCCCGTAACATCACCTTTAGGATCAATCGATAAATATATATAAGAACTACCCAATATCACAATATATTGTAATATATATACAACAACAATTTCTTTTAAAGATAATACAAAATCAGAAAACTTCCCCATAATTACCTCCAGTGATATATTTTACTCTAATTTAGATAAATTAGCAATATATTGTATTCGTGTTTTAACTATTTATTCTTTTAAATTCTAATTTATTTATTTCCTATTTCTTTAGTCTCATTTAATAATCTATCAAAATCAGAAACATAATTCTTATCTTGAATAACTTTATATTTTTCATATTCACTTTCTGCTTTTTCTACTGCTTGCTTATGAGAAATTTTCCCTTTCCCATCTAACAACTCATAATGAAATAATTTTAAAGCATTTTCAACTTCCTTTTTCCAATCATTCATATACATTGGAATATTTCTTTCAGCATTATTCTCTGCAATATCTAAAAATAGATTTACTAAATTATTTAAATTCTTAATTTCTTTTTCATCTAAATAATTTTCAGCAATAACAATATCTGATTTCAAAATTTTTCCATCTAGAGAATTTTCCCATGTTGGTTGTTCTAAATGACACGGTTTTATCATCGTTAATTTCATACTGATAACTAGAGCCAACTTTTAAAATA
>CALVRZ010000019.1 GCA_944358875.1 uncultured Bacilli bacterium | reverse complement strand
ACAACAACACAGCACAACAACACAGCACAACAACACAGCACAACAACACAGCACAACAACACAGCACAACAACACAGCACAACAACACAGATAAATAATAATATTAATAAAGATTGCTTATTAATATTTAAAAATGGTAAATTTTATAATGTTTACCACGATGATGCTATCATCTTTAATTATCTTTTTGACTATAAAATAATTGAAAAAGATAATAAAACAGGTTTTCCTGAAACAGGTTTAACTAAAGTATTAAATAAGCTAGATGAATTAAAAATAAATTATGAAATTATTTATAAAGATCAAAATCCAATTACTAAAAAATTCTCTAATTTAAATCAATACCATCGTATTTTATCTAAGTCTCTAAACTATCAAGATCTAAAAACAAGAATAAATCGAATTATTGATATCATTAATAATATTGATGATATTGATATTATTAATGATATCTTAAATGCTATTGAAAATGTTACAACAAATAAACTTAAAGCCCCTTATTTTAAACGCTTTATTCTTGATTTAGATCCCTTATTAGAAAATATTCCAAGGAAAGATTTATACAATAGAGATACAATTAGAAGAGAAGTAACGGATATCTTATATTTAATTTATTTAGCTAATAATACTAAAGATTCAATAATTAAATATAATAGTCAAATAGAAATCCTTTCTAGATTAGCTATCTTAGATTTCTATTTAGAAAGAGCTTATTTATACAAATATATTAATCAAAAACAATTATTTAGTTTTACTACTAAATTAGAAACAATCATAAAAATGACTCATGGATGGATAAAAAGTAGTAATGAATAAAGATACAATTGTTTTTGATGATATATTAAAAATATACAATGATGAAATAAGAAAAAGAGTAAAAAATAAAAAAAGAATAAACGAATTTGAAAAATATAAAATAACTTATCTAACTAATATTTATAATACATTAAAAGAAAATACATACGCGCCTCATAAATATAATATTTTTTTAATTCGTTATCCTAAATATCGTATTATTATGTCACAAAGTATTTATGATAAAATTATAAATCACTTTGTGTCTAAATACATTTTAGAACCTAAACTAACTAACTACCTAGACATAAGAAACACCGCGACTAGAAAGAATATGGGTTCTAATTATGCTATTAGTCTATTAAATAAATATATCGAAATAAATAAAAGAAAATATACTAATTTCTATATCTTAAAAATAGATCTAAGTAAATATTTTTATTCTATTGATCATCAATTATTAAAAGAATTATTAAAAGATAAATTAAATGATTATGAGTATCATTTAATTGAAGTTATGATTGATAGTACCAATCATAACTATGTAAATGATACCATAATCAAATTAAAAGAAAAAGAATTAGAAAAATATCCTTATAAAGCTAAAGAAATAAACAAATTACCATTATATGAACAAGGTGCATGTTTAGCAATTGGGATGATGACTAATCAAATATTAGCAATATTCTATCTATATAAATTACATAATTATATCATTCATAAATTACATTTAAAATATATGGTTGTATATATGGATGATTATGTCATCATCCATCATGATAAAGAGTATTTAAAATATTGTTTATCAAAGATAAAAGATATTTTAAATAAGGAATATAAACTCCAAATAAATGAAAATAAAACTAAAATAACATCATCTAAAGAAGGTTTTATCTTCTTACAGTATAAGTATAAAATAGTTAATGGTAAAACTATCATCAAATTAAGAAGAAGTAGTTTAAACAATATAAAAAATAATATCAAAAATAACAATAAACAATATCAAGAAGGTAAAATAACATATAATAAATTATTTAGTAGTATAAATAACTATGCAAATAGCAATAAATATGATAAAATAAAAGTATCTAGGATAATAGATAAATATTTAGGGTAGTTTTTATAAAAGCACCAATTAATGACGCCCCTTAACAATGGGAACGTGAACAACAACAATGCGAACAATAGCAACGGCGCCTTTAGAGCCTCTTATGTTTGGGATATATTATGTTTAAGGGTATAATATGATAGATATAAGAGACATAAACTATCCTTGTTGTTATACCAGAAAGGAAAATGTAGATGGCAACTTATTTACATAAGTTGCCTAGAAAATACATTATGAGTAAAATTAATAGATATAATTTTACTAAAAAATATTATCCTGATTATGTTGTTATTTTACTAGTTAAAAAGAAATTATATATTGTTAAAGATAATAAATTAGTTGATTTCAAATATATAAATAAATTAAAAGAATTACATATAAATTATATAATTCAAGATAATTTAGATTTATATATTAAAGAATATGAAGATAATAAGTATTTAGAATATTATTTAAAATATAGGTTAAATAATATTCTAAATACAATATTGAATAAATTAAGAAGGGATGAATAATAATATGTCAAAGAAAATAATAATAATATTATCAATAATACTAGTATTAGTTATAGGTAGTATCATCATTTATTCAAATGATGATAAAAAAACCCTTGCAGCAGGTTCTACTCTAGCAGATACCGTTATTGCTCAAAGTCAAGGTACAAGTTGGTCAGCAGGAGCAACAGGTGTTTATCAAACTAATGGTCATGAATATCGTTATGTTGGTGCAGAACCAAATAACTATGTTAGATTTAATAATGATATGTATCGTATTATTGGTGTCTTTGACGATTATAGTCATGGTGTAACCGGACAAAATTTAGTCAAGCTAATAAGAAGTCGTATCTTAGGTTCATTCTCTTGGGGTAACTACAATAGCAGTAACACCTCAGGTACCTATTCAAGTTACAAAAATGACTGGACTGGTAATACCACCGGTGTCAAAGCTAATTTAAATGTCCTTCTTAATGAATACTTCTACAATAAAACTAACACCTCTAATACCTATGGTAACTGTTCCAACTGGACATACTACTATAGTAGTACCGATTATCGTACTAACGATTGTAGTGATATCGTAGGCTACGGTCTACCTAGTAACCTCAGAAATTACATCCAAACTGATGTAACTTGGTACCTATATGGCTATAGTGGGACTGGTCTAAGTAAACAAAATTTCTACCTCTGTGAAAGAGGAGACTATTCAGGTTGTACTAGTGCTAACTCGGGAGCATATGCCACTAGTACTATAGCTCCTATAGGACTCATGTACGTATCTGATTACATGTACGCCAGTGGTTACTATAGTAGCACTGATACAACAACAGGCAGTTCACAGTACTATGGAAATCAAAACTGGCTCTACAAAGGATATGAATGGACCATCACTCCAAGAAGCAACAATAGCACCAATTCGTTCGCTGTGCACCTCAGTGGTTACGTGACCAGCAACACTGCGAACTATGGCCTCGGCGCCCGCCCAACCTTCTATCTTAAATCTGATGTCTATGTCACTGGGGGAACCGGAAGTTTTGATGATCCATACACAATAGCCTGTGATAATTGCTAAATAAAACCCGTGAAGGTTAATTCCTTCGCGGGTCTTTTCACATAGAAAAAGTAGAGTAAACTAAACTCTACTATAAAATTCAACTATTAATGCATCATTAATATCAGCATTTAATTCACTTCTTTCAGGGTATCTTACATAAGTAGCTTGTTTCTTACTTTCATCATAAGAGATAAAATCAACTCTCTTATTAACTTTCTCTAAAGAAGCAAGTACAGCAGGATGATTCATAGATTTTTCTTTTAAACTAATAACATCTCCCACTTTTACTCTGTAAGAAGGAATATCAACTTTCTTACCATTAACAGTAATATGTCCATGATTAACAAGTTGTCTAGCTGCTCTTCTTGTATTAGCAAAACCAATACGATAAACAATATTATCTAATCTACTTTCAAGTAGAATAAATAAATTCTCACCATGAACACCTTTCATCTTACCAGATTCATTAACTAATTTCTTAAATTGTTTTTCCGAAATACCATACATAAATCTAGCTTTTTGTTTTTCTGTTAATTGAACAGAGTAGTTAGAAGGTTTTCTTTTTCTATCACTACCATGTTGTCCTGGACCATAAGGTCTTTTAGCAATATCAGTACCAGTTTCTAAGATCGAAAAACCAACTCTTCTAGCTCTTTTGTTATTAGGGCCTGTATATCTAGCCATTTCTTTTCTCCTCCTTCCGCATTTTAGAAGTTATCTTTCTTTTTAAATAGGGTGTTTTAAGTTGTACTTTCACTATTAGCAGCAGACATAATAGTTACTAATACCTAACACATTACTAAAAATAAAGATAATGCTGCTAAACGCATAAATATTATATAATAAAATAATAATTTAAGTCAAGAAAAACATATGCAAATAATTAACAAATTAATCATAAATTACCATTATTTTCCTAAATAAAATCTAAATATCTAAAAAAATGTCAAAAAAGTGTCAAATATCTAGCAAATACTTATTTTTGTGATATACTTATTATGACAATTAGATAGAGGGTAGTTGTCGTAATAAGTGGGGTTTAAAACATAAAAACAAACTTATTAAAAATTTTTATAAAAGAAAGGAAGTAAAGAATGAAGAAAAGAAATCAAAAAAAACTTAGTAAATTAGCTAAAGTCTTTTTAGTCTTCTGTATGGTATTTACTCAGTTTGCTGCTCCTGTTAAAATAATGGCGCAAGAAATTACTGATTTATACAACATTGAAATTAGTAATACTACTGATGAGAGTAATATTGTATTTACCAACACTTTAACCGGGGACTATCTAGATGAAGATTATTATATTGTTAAAGCTGATTTAGAAGTTACTTATGATAATGGTAAAACAATGAATGAAGGTCAAGCTGTTTTAGTTAATGGTCTTTTAACTAGTCCTAATGTTGAATTTACTTTTCCTAAAAAAGTAAATGGAACATATACTTTAACTACTAATGTATATTATGTTGGACAAGATATTAGTACTATTACTGATCAAAGCTATGATGGATTAGTCAAGTATATTACTGACAATAATTTAGAATCTAAAGATAGTATTACTAGTGAACCTGTTATTGTATCAGATTTAAGAAATGAATTAGAAGTTGTTATTTCTGGTACTAATGTAACAGGAAATGCTACTGATGGTTATAATGTTCCTCTTGATACCGAAGTATCATTTAGTTTAACCCCATATTTAGGAAATTATAATCCTGATGAGCCAATCACTGGTCACTATCAATTAATCGTTAATAATACTTTTGAAAGTCAAATTAACGCTACTGAACAACTAATATTTAGTGACTTATATGCTGGAGATTACACTTTAACATTTAATTATTACAATGACAATAACGAATTATTACTAACCAAAGATGTTGTTATTCACTATGGTGATGTTAGTCAAAATGCTCCCGTTAAGGAATACTTCAACTTAGATAATGTTACTACTGCTGATGAAGCTTTAAACTTATATTTAAGTTATACTACTTTAAGTGATGAACAAAAAGCTTTATTACCAAGTGATTGGGAAGAACAAGTTAACACTATTATTGTTGAAGAACAATTAACAGGAATTAGTGATATCACTTTTGCAGATGGTCTAATTACCAGTCCTAGTTTCAACGGTCAATTTGAGGAAACAGATGAATTAATGACTGTTAGTGAATTAAAACAAACAATCACTGATAATGTTAGTACTGCTCAAGTTATCGTTTACGATGCAAGTGGTAATGTAGCCAATGAAACAAGTAAAATTACCACAGGTATGAAAGTTTCTATAAACATTGAAGGCTATGTTAGCGATTATACTATTATTGTTAAAGGTGACATTAATGGTGGTTTAATCGATGAAAATGAAATTACAAGTATTATAAAACATCTTGTAGGACTTGAATCATTAACAGACGATCAAATTAAAGCTGCTGATTTAAATGGTGATGGTGTTATTGATTTAAAAGAAGCATCAATTTATACTACTGGTGTCAATGATAAAGGATTTACCATCGTTGACAATGGTATTAACGATAATTTAAGTGCAAGCATCGCCACTAATGGCACTAACAATGGTACTGTTGTTGAAGGAGATACTTTCACTGTTGACTTAAATTTAACTGGTTTTAGTACTAGCGAAATTAATGCTATCATGGGTACTTTAAATTATGACCACAGTGTACTAGATTTAACTGGTTACGATGTCGATGATAATTATAGTAATATCAACAATTCCAATGGTACTTTTGTAATTACTACTAATGAAAATATAAGCATCGATAGTTTAGTAGTATCATTTAACTTTACTGTTTTAAAAGATTCACCTGCTGGAACATATGATATAACTTTAGGTAATACTAATGTTGCCAATTCATTATCAACAAAAACAGTAAACACTACTGGCGCTACTACAAGTGTTGAAGTAGTAGAATTAAGTTCTAACAATAACTTATCTATGTTAACACCATCAACTGGTACTTTTGATAAAGCATTCACTCCAGATGTAACTGAATATAAATTATATGTACCAAGTGGTACTCAAACAGTAACATTCACAGGTACTCTTGCTGATAATTTAGCAAACACTGATGGCTTCACAACCTTCACTTTAACAGGTGATACAACAGTTATTACCATAACTGTTACTGCTGAAGATGGTACTACTAAAACATATACTATTGAAGTAATTAGAGAAGCAGCTGAAGAACCTGCTACTGAAACAACAGCCCAAACAAATGAAGCACCTGCTGTTAGTACTATGGAAAACCAAGTAACAACAGATACAACTGATGAAAGTAATACTGATGAAGAAGTAACAGAAGATGATTCAACAACTAAAGATGATGAAGAAAAAACAGATGACGAAGAGGAAGAAGAGAGTAGTATTGATAAAATTATTATTATCATTCTAATTATCTTAGTTATCCTTGGATTATTATATTTAATCTTCAAAAAAGATGATGAAGAAGAAGAAAATAAAAAAATAAATAATAACAAAAAGTAAGAAAGATAAAATTTTCTTACTTTTTCTATGATAATATTGACTTTTAAAAGGAAAAATAGTATATTATAGGTACTTAAGCAATTAAGTTATGCTAAAATGCATATAATAATATTGCTATTATTAATAGCAATAAAAAAAAGCTGGTGATTCCCACCAATAAGAGGAACTTAAAAAAGCGGTGATTCCCACCATAAGAGGAACTTAAAAAAGCGGTGATTCCCACCACAAGAGGAACTTAAAAAAGAAACTAGAGAGCACACTCTAGTTTTACTATTATATAAAGGTCAGGTGGTATTTATGGATAAAACATTACTATTAGTAAAATTAGATGCAAATTATTGTGATTACCTAAGACAATATGATAATAAAGTTCCATATAATTATGGTAATAAAGAGTTAAGACCTTTTATTGGCGTCTTATTTGAAATAAATAACTGTAAGTATTTTGCCCCATTATCAAGTCCTAAAGCTAAACATTTAAAATTAAAATCTAAAATAGATCTATTAAAAATAGCTAATGGCAAGTTAGGTGTTGTTAATTTTAATAATATGTTACCTGTTAAAGATAATAACGTTATAATATTAGATTTAAAAAAAGAAAATAAGATAAAGAAAGAAGAAAAATACATTAAGCTATTACAAGAGCAATTATATTGGTTAAATCGTCATAAGACAAGAATATACAATATGTCGCAAAAACTATACAATAAATATATAAATAACACATTAGAACAAAAGATTGTAAAAAGATGTTGTAATTTTCCTTTACTTGAAGAAAAATGTGAAGAATATAATAAAAAAATTGATACTATTATTAATCACTAATATGTATCAATTTTTATTTTAACTGTAATTTTCTATTACGCAAAAATGAAAAAAAACAAAAAATGCGTAATAGAAATGTTACAATTACTCTAATCTTAGCTATCTAAAGATTTAAATAATTCATCTATATTATTGTAACCTTTACTTTTTCCTGTTTTCATATCATGTATAATTTTTTTGCTTTCATTAAGAGCCATCAATAATTCATTATTTACTTTAGAATTAGATACTTTAATTTGAACATTACCTATATTCTTTCTTGCTTTCATATAAACACCTTCTTCATTTAAAATAATATCATAATTAATATATAAAATATATAATAACATTATCATAAATTAACATTAACAACTTAACTTAACAACAAAAGAGTAAAAATTGCTATTGTTCGCTTGTTTTACAACAAAATATATAGTATAATCGGTATTAGGAAATACTAACTGTTGAGTACTTGCCAACTTCTCATAGGAAGGAGGCCTGATATTATGAAGAAAAAAGATTTACTAATAACTTTTCTAATCATAATTATCATTTTATTAATAGTGTCTTTAATGATACTATGCATAAAAAAATAGTACTCAATCTACAATAGATTAAGTACTTACAAAAACAATATAGGGTAAGTACTCAACCTGCGAAAGTTAAGTATTTCCCTTTTTTATTTTATGCAGGATTTCCTGCTTACATACTAATAATATCACAAATACATTAAATTGTCAAAAGTAATTTTTACAAATAATTTTCATATAACTTAAGATAAACATCTTTCTTTTTTTTCTTTTCTTTGATATAATTATTATGATAGGAAAGATAGGTGGTATTCATGCGACTAAACAACCGTGGTCAAGCCTTAATAGAATTTGTCTTAATCTTACCCATATTTTTAATGATACTATTTATCATCGTCGACTTTGGTGTCATTTTTAATGCAAAAAGTTCTTTAGAAAACCAAAGTGCGGACATCGTTAGTCTCATTCAAAATGGTGCTGATTTAAATACAATTAAAACCACTTATCCTGATTTAGAAGTAAATATTACAGAAGATGAAGTATACACTACTATAACTATTACAAATTATGTTGACCTAATTACTCCCGGCTTAAATTATGTCCTAGATGATCCCTACAAATTAACCGTAGAAAGGATAATACCTCATGATGAAACTGAATAATAAAGGTCAAACTTTGGTTATGTTTATCGTTATTATTCCTATCCTAATATCGATTATGGTTCTTGTCATCGACCTAGGTTCAGCATTCGCTAAAAAACAAGAATTAAATAATGTAAATAAATTAGTTATCGAATATGGCTTAGATAATTTAGATCAAGAAAATTTAGAAAGTGATTTAACCAGTTACATAACTATGAATGCCAAAGACTTATCTAATGTAAAAGTAACTGTTGAAAATAATACCATTAATGTAACCACTAAAGCATATATCGATGGTATCATAAGTAAAGCCTTAAATATTGATGGCTTTGAAATCGTATCCACATATCAAGGATATCTAAGTGGTGAAGAAAAAAGAATTGAGAGGGTGAAATAAATGACACATAAAGGAAAAATCATTAGTATCTCATCAGTCAAGGGCGGTGTAGGTAAGACCACCATGACTCTTAATCTCGCGGGCATTTATTACATGCTAAAGAAAAAAGTACTAATTATTGATTTAGATCTCTATGGAGGAGGCATCGCAGCCTCATTAGATGTCAAAAATAACAAAGATATCTTTATGATGATTGATAGCATCTCCAATAATCGTTTCACTAGTCTAAGTGATTATGTAGAAACCTATAACAAAGGCATTGATGTCTTAGCATCACCCAAAGATCCAAGAAATGCCAGTAAAATCGAAAGCAAATACCTATCACTTATCTTTGACTTAGCTAGCAAAGAATATGATGTCATTTTAGTAGATACTAGTCATTCCCTAGACGAAATCAACTTAGAAGTCCTAGATGAATCCTATATGAGTTTATTTATTATCACTAACGATTTAGTGGATTTAAAAAATATGAAAAGTTTAGTTAGTATTTTTAAAGATACCGATAAAGAAAACTATCTTGTTTGCCTAAACAATTCTAGAGATACTGGAAAAGATTACTTATCATTATTCGATATAAGGAATATCATTAAAACCAATATCGATTACACTATCTCTAATAACTTTTATATCAAAAACATTGACAAATATATTCTAAATGGTGAAATCTTAACTCTTAATAAAAACATCTTAAGATTCCATAATAACGATATAAATAATATGAAAAAAATGGCTGAAGACTTAATTGATGATAAACATAGAGAAGGGAAGAGATATCATGAGTAAAAACAAAACAAGCCTTACCCAAGCATTTAATGTCAAACCCAAACATCTAGATTTAAAAGATGTTAAAGATTATGATATTTTTCCTGATAAAAGTTTACTAGAAAAATTAAGAAATAAAATCATCCAAAATCTAATTGATGAAAATATCCCTCACGATAAGATGTTAGAACAATATATCAATGATGAAATTGATAATGTCCTAGAGGGCTATGATTTAAACAACCTAGAAAGAAGTCATATTTTTAATTTAATACAAAATGAAATAAACGGTTATGGTCCTATCACAACCTTACTTGAAGATGATACCATCACTGAAATTATGGTTAATGGCCCTAATGAAGTATATGTCGAAATTGATGGTAAACTAGCTAAAGATGATTCTATCTCTTTCATTAATGATACCCATATCATTAGAACTATTCAAAGAATTGTTCAACCCTTAGGTAGAACCATTGATGCTGCTAATCCTATGGTCGATGCTAGATTACCTGATGGTTCAAGATTAAATGCTATCATCCCCCCTTTATCATTAAAAGGACCTGTTCTAACCATTCGTAAATTTAGTAAAAACTTAGATAGTATTGAAGATTTATTAAGAAAAGGAACACTAACAACTCACATGGCACGTTTCTTAGAAGCTTGTGTTGAAGCCAAATTAAATATTATCATCTCTGGTGGTACTGGTACCGGAAAAACAACCCTTTTAAATATCTTAAGTAGTTTTATCTCCCATGATGAACGTATCATCACTATTGAAGATGCTGCCGAGCTTCATCTCTATCAACCCCATGTCATCTCTCTAGAAACAAGACTTGTCAACTATGAAGGTGAAGGGGAAGTAACCATTAGAGATTTAGTCAGAAACTCCTTAAGAATGCGTCCTGATCGTATTATCGTTGGTGAAGTAAGAGGTAAAGAAGCCTTTGATATGATGCAGGCCATGAATACCGGTCATGAAGGTTCCATTACCACTCTTCATGCCAATTCACCAGTTGATGCCTTAAGTCGTCTTGAAACCATGTTACTAATGAATGAAATGGAAATACCTGTAAGTGCTGTTCGTGGTTACATCGAAAATGCCATTGACATTATTATTCAAATCGATCGTATGCCAGATGGAAGAAGAAAAATAACTAGTATCGCCGAAGTTCTAGGTATGGATAAAGAAGGTAAAGTAAATGTTAAAGAAATCTTTGCTTTCAAACAAAAAGGTATCGCCGATGATGGCTCAGTTATGGGTGAATTCGTTGTCTATAACTATGTCCCTAAAGTTTATGATAAAATCAAAAGAAAAGGAATAACAAGTATTAAAGATATATTCGAATAGAAAGGAATGATTACTATGAGTAACAATTTAGGTTTAACGATTATTCAAATAATTATTATCATTATCTTATTCATTGTAATCATTTACATGCTAAGACAAAATATTGCTCTTAAAAATGAACGAAGAATTGCCAGGTACAGTATTGAACCAATAAAAGCAGAGTCAACATCTGTTTTAGATAGTATTAGTCAAAAATATTTCACTTTTGTAAGAAAAATTCGTCACAAAATCCAAAAATCAACTATTATAAAAAAAATATCCCATCGCTATCAAAAATATATCTTATATGGTGAAGAAAACAAAGAAATTGAATACATTATTCATAAGTTCTTTATTGGTATTGCCTTCGTTTTATTAACGGTCTTTTCTCAAGTTTTACAAACCAGATTAGTAACCCCATTAGAACTACTTATCAATTTCCTTATTGGTTACTATATCTTAGATTTATATCTTATCTACCGTCAAAAACTAAGAATTAAACAAATTGAAAACGAAATGTTAAGAGCCATTATCATTATGAATAATGCTTTCAAATCAGGAAAATCAACACTCCAAGCTGTCAAAATAGCTTCAGAAGAATTACCTGAACCAATCAGTGATGAATTTAAGAAAATGTATAGAGATATGCAATATGGTTTAGAAATTGACACTGTCTTTAATCGCTTTGCTAAAAGAATCGATATTGAAGAAGCCAGATATTTATCCTCATCTTTAACGATTTTAAATAGAACTGGTGGTAACATTGTCAAAGTCTTTTCATCCATTGAAAAAACTCTCTTTGATAAAAAGAAATTAAAAGAAGAATTGCATAATCTTACTGTAAGTCCTAACTTAGTAGTTAAAGTCCTAATGGCTATTCCTTTTATCTTCGTTGCTATTATTTACTTATTAAATCCTAGTTATTTTGATCCCTTATTCAATAGTCCTATTGGTTATATGGTCTTAGCTTTAATCATCTTAATGTTTATTGCCTACATCTGGTTCTTACAAAAAATAATGAAAGTGAAGGTGTAGTATATGAATAAAAAACCCGAACTAGCTCGTATGATGTATAATAAAAAGACTATTGCCAAATGGGATAAAAAAATAACTCTTTTAGGAATATACAATAAACTAGATACCATAACTTTTCTTAATTTAAGACTTTTCACTTCCATTATTGTCTTTTTTGTGGTATTATATGTAATTGATTTGGGATATGTCATTGCGCCCCTTGTAACTTTTCTTTACTACTATTTTATTGGCAAAGTTTTAGTTGATAATAAAATCAAAGCCAGAACTAGTAAACTAGAAGGGGAGGCTATGCATTTCTTTGAAGTTTTAACCCTATCCCTAGAAACTGGTCGTAACTTAGAAGAAGCCATTAATGTTACGATTAGTAATATTGATTCCGAATTATCTGATGAATTCGCTGAAGCATTAAGAGAAGTCAAGTTTGGTAAAAGCTTAACTGAAAGCTTAAATGATATGCAAAAAAATATCCCATCTGAAACTATCAATAATATTATTTTAGCCTTAACCCAAGCTGATATGTTTGGTAATAGTATTATTGATACCATGTATAATCAAGTTGATTACTTAAGAGAAAAGAAAAAACTAGAAATAAAAGCGGAAATCTCTAAAGTTCCTATCAAAATAAGTATCATTTCTGTTTTATTCTTTGTTCCCTTAATATTACTCATTATTTTAGCACCTGTGTTATTAAGTTACATTAGTTAAAATATAATAAATAAAACAAGGAGGTAAGAAAAATGTCAGGACACTCAAAATGGTCAACAATTAAAAGAAAGAAAGGGGCAATCGATGCAGCCCGTAGTAAAGTCTTCCAAAAACTAACTAAAGAGTTGTATGTAGCAGCTAAATCAGGTGATCCCGATCCTAATAACAATGCCGCTTTAAGAATGGTTATTGAAAAAGCCAAAAGTGAAAATATGCCTAAAGCTAATATCCAAAGTGCCATCGATAAAGCTAGTAGCAAAAACAATGCTGAAGAATATGAAAGTATTCGTTATGAAGGTTATGGACCAGGTGGTATTGCTCTTATCATCGATTGCTTAACCGATAACCGTAATCGTACTGCTAGTTTTGTTCGCAGTACTCTAACTAAACGTGGAGGCAATTTAGGTACAGATGGTTCTGTAAGCTATCTATTCCAAAGAAAAGGTCTTATTATCTTGGATAAAAAATATGATGAAGATAAACTTATGGAAGATGCTTTAGAATTACCTATTGAAGATTTCCAAGCCACTGAAGATGGTTACGAAATCTATACCACTCCCGATAACTTTATCGAAGTAAAAGATGGTTTAACAAGTAAAGGTTATGATGAGTATCTCGTTTCTGAAGTATCATTAATTCCTAATAACTATATAGCTTTAGATGAAGAAACAAGTGAAAAAGTACTATCTTTAATTGAACAATTAGAAGATTTAGATGATGTTCAAAATGTCTACCATAATTTAGAAATGTAATTTCAAGTAGAAAAAATTATTTCTACTTTTTTGTTTACTTATTTATACCTGAAGCATATATTATTATAGGTGATTATCATGACTAAGATAGAAGAATTTAAAAGTTTTGTAAGACAAAACCCAGGTCTTATTAACTATGTTAAAAAAGGTGAAATGACATGGCAAAAATTTTATGAAATATATGATTTATATGGTGAAGATGAAAATATTTGGCATTCTTATAAAGAAAAACAAAAAGAAGAACCCAAAGCACCAAGTCCAAGTTCTTCTAATGGTAAAGTAACATTAAATGATATTATCGGCATGGCTAAAAACATTAATGTTGACAAAGTTCAAGATGGTATAACATCTCTTCAAAAAGCTATTGGTTTATTTGGTGATTTATTTATAAAAGATAACAAAAGTGATCCTGTCAAAAACTATGAACCTCGTCCCATCTATCGTAAATTTGAGGACTAATGAATTTAGAATTGCAATATAAAATAAATACCAATGAAAAATATCATCGCTTTTTACACGAAAATTCCTATTGGTATAAAGAACTAAATAGAGATCCCTCTAGTTTCAAAGCTTTTGTCAATGATATGAAAGATAAATATGAATTAAAACCATCAGATAAAATCAACAAAGCCCTAAATAATATAAGCATGCTCCAAATGTTTTTAGATGTTCTAAAATAGATTAAATTCTATTTTTTTTCTTGTTCTTTTTTTCTATTTATTATATAATTAGTATAGTAGAAAAGAGGAAGTAGTAATGTTGTTTATATATATTTTATGTCTCATTTTAGTTGCAATAAGTTTAATTATTTTTATATCTAATCGTATTTTAGAAAGTGAAAATAATAATCATCCCATCAAAGAAGAAAAGAAAAAACCTGATTTTTGTATTTTAATTCCTGCCAAAGATGAATCTAAAGTAATAAAAGGACCCCTTGATAGTATTAAAAATCAAACCTATAAAATAAATATGCAAAATGTTTATGTCATTGTTGAAGATATTAAAGATCATACGGTTAATATTTGTAAGGAATATAAATGTAACTATATTGTTAGAAAACATCTAGAATTAAAAAGAAAAGGTTATGCCTTAGATGAAGCTATTAAACAAATAAAAAAAGAATATGATGCTTATTTTATTATTGATGCTGACAATATCTTAGATAAAGACTTCTTTAAATATATGAGTAAAGTTTATCAAAAAGGCTATGACATTGGTGTTGGCTATCGTGACAATAAAAACTGGTCAAGTAATGTTATATCTGCTTGTTCTGGTCTTGTCTTTACCATTGCCAACAATATTAATAAAAGAAAAAATAAAACTAATGAAAATATTACCATAACCGGTACTGGTTTCTATATTAAAGGAAATATTATCAAAGAATTTGGAGGTTATCCTTTCCATGAGATAACGGAAGATTATGAATTAACCTTATATGCTACTGTCCATAAATTAACAACCTGCTATGAAGAAAGAGCCATCTTTTATGATGAACAACCAACAACCCTAAAGGCCTCTATTAAACAACGTATAAGATGGATACGAGGCTACTTCAATGCTAGAGTAAACTATTTACCTCAGTTAAAAGAGAAAATCTTTGATAATCAAATGAATTATGGTTCTGTTTATAAAGAAATAATGTGGTTAAGACCTATTCTTATCTTAGCACTAGCCTTTGTTATTTTTTATCTAGCTATTATTATTAATCAAATATATATGTTAATTAAATCTACATATGATCTAAGTAGCCTAATTCTAGGACTTATTGTAATTGGAATAACTTATCTTGTTATGATGTTCTTTACCATTTATCAGTTAATTAGTGAAAGAAAACACATCAAAGTAAAAAATAGTCTTAAAGTAAAAATAATTTTATATAATCCCATTTTTCTTTTAACGTTTATTTATTGTGCTATTGCAGCAATTGTAAAAAAGAATATAACATGGGAACGAATAGAACATACCAAAATAAATATTGAATAGTATTTAGTTTCAAATTGTGCACCTAGGTGCACAATTTCATATTAATTAGCAATATGTCTTATACAAAATAAAAATAAGACTTTATAAGTAATGGAGTAGTGATATAAATACAAATGCCCAAATTGTGCACCTAGGTGCACAAATTCAAATTAATCATTATTAATAATATTAATCTAACGTAAAGTCAATAAAAATAAAGATTTATAAGCAGTATAGTAGTAATGAAGAAACAAATGTTCAAATTGTGCAACGCGTTGCACAATTTCATACTAACTAACAATATATATTGTACAATGCAACATGAAGTCAATAAAAACAAGGCTTTATAAGCAATAGAGTAGTGATATAAATGCAAATGCCCAAATTGTGCACCTAGGTGCACAATTTCAAATTAATCATTATCAGTAATATTTAATCTAACATAAAGTCAATAAAAACAAGGCTTTATAAGCAATAGAGTAGTGATATAAATACAAATGTTTAAATTGTGCAACGCGTTGCACAATTTCATATTAACTAACAATATATCTTATACAATATAATATAAAGTCAATAAAACTAAGGCTTTATAAGTAGTATAAGAGTAGCAAAGAAACAAATGCCCAAATTGTGCACCTAGGTGCACAATTTCAAATTAATCATTATCAATAATATTTAATCTAACGTAAAGTCAATAAACATAAGGATTTATAAGTAGTATAGTAGTAATGAAGAAACAAATGTTCAAATTGTGCAACGCGTTGCACAATTTAACTAATATCATCATCTGGTTCATCTTTTGTTAAACTAAAATTATAAAACAAATTATCAGATATTTGATTTAATATTTTATATTCGCTAACACCTATAGGCTTGTTAATATATTTTAATGTATAATCAACAATTTTTTTGTTTTTCATTTGACACAATATAATGCCTATAGATGGATTATCATCATCTCGTTTCATTTGTTCGTCCAATGCAGCTAAATAGAAACTCATCTTGCTACCATATTCAGGATTAAATTCATTTGTTTTAAGTTCAACAGCAATATAGCATTTTAATTCTGTATGATAGAACAACAAATCAATATAAAAATCTTGATTATCAATGGTAATCTTATATTGATTTCCTATATATGAAAATCCATTTCCAAATTCTAATAATATATCTCGCAATTTATTAACCATTTTATTTTCTAATTCGCGTTCTTTAAAGTTAGTAGATAATTCTATTAAATCAAAAACGTAAGGATCTTTCATCATATTATTTGCTAAATCACTATTTTCCATTAATGTTAACTTGAAATTATTAAGTTTTTTATTAGTAACTTGTCTTTGATATAAATTAGTTTCAATCTGATAAATTAAAACATCTGTAGACCACCCTTCGGTAATACATTTTTCCATATACCACTTTCTTATACTTTTATTTTTAATTCTTTGCAATAAAACAATATTATGTCTCCATGGTAATTTTGCACATAAATGTAAACAACAATCATTATCATTACAATACTCTTCATAGAACGCTTTCATATATTTTAAATTTCTAACAGAGAATCCTTTCTGTCCTGGAAAATCGCGTTTTAATTCAAATGCCAAATTATCGATAAATTTATTCCCCCATTTATAATTATCATGAATTATTTTACCAATACGATAGTATAAATTAACTAAATCATTATTAGCATTAATCATTATTTTTAATTGAGTATCACATATATCTTTTTTTACATCAGTGTAAACATAATCAAAAATTTTCTCTAATATTTTACCAATCCTTTCTTCAAATTTAACATAAAAACAATATCATTTCTAATTGCTTCTACCTATATTATTACTAGTAAATATTTAATTTCCTTTTAAGTTGTAAAAATTAATAAAGAAAGTTAAAGAAAATTAATATACGTCATGATTTTAGATATGTTTTAGCCATCATTTTCCTTTACAAAGCCAAATAGATATAGTATAATTTATTAAAGAACAGGAAAGAATGGAGGTAGCCTAAATGAATAAGATGTTTGCTATTGTTGGCATGTGTGGAGCCGGTAAATCTATTGCCTCTGAATACTTAGAAAAGAAAGGTTGGAGTAAAATATATTTTGGTGGTGTAACCATGAAGAAACTTCAAGAAGAAGGTTTAGCTATCACTCCTGAAAATGAAAAAATGATGCGAAATCGTCTTCGTCAAGAATTAGGTATGGCAGCATACGCCAAAATATTAATTCCTGAGATTAAAGAAGCCATAAAACATAATAATGTTGTCCTAGATGGTGTCTATTCATGGGATGAAGTCAAGGAATTATCTAATGCCTTTGGTGATAATATTACCATTATTAGTATAGTTGTCGATAAACATCTTCGTTATGAACGATTAAAAATAAGAGAAGTAAGACCTCTAACCGAAGAAGAAGCGAATGATCGTGACATATCTGAAATTGAGAATCTCGCTAAAGGAGGACCAATTGGCTATGCCGATTATTATATTTTTAACAATGGAACGATTGAAGAATATTACGAAAGATTAGAAGAAATAATAAGGAAGAAGGATAATAATGAAAAAAATGACTAGTGAACAAATAATAAGAACATATATAGATTTTTTTAAAGAAAGAGGACATTTAGAGATCCCTAGCAGTTCTCTAATTCCTAAAGATGATCCCACGATTCTTTGGATAAATGCTGGTGTAACTCCATTAAAAAAATATTTTGATGGAAGAGTTATACCTGAGAGTCGCCGTTTAACTAGTTGCCAAAAATGTATTAGAACAGGTGACATCGAAAGCGTTGGTAAAACTGCTCGTCACCATACATTTTTCCAAATGTTAGGTAATTTTTCTGTCGGTGACTATTTCAAAAAAGAAGCCTTAACATGGGCTTACGAATTATTAACAAGCGATAAATATTTTGGCTTAGATAAAAATAAACTATATATAACCGTTTATCCTGCCGATGAAGAAGCATATAACTTATGGGTAAGTTTAGGAATCGATCCATCTCATATTATCAAATTAGAAAATAATTTCTGGGAAATAGGTCCAGGACCAAGTGGTCCTGATAGTGAAATATTCTACGATCGTGGCGAAAAATATGATCCCCAAAAACAAGGTATCAAATTATTAGAACAAGAATTAGAAAACGATCGTTATATTGAAATATGGAATAATGTCTTTAGTCAATTCAATGCTAAAGAAGGAATTGATCGCGCCAATTATGAAGAACTACCAAGCAAAAACATCGATACAGGTATGGGTGTTGAAAGAATGGCTTGTATCATGCAAGAAACCGAGACTAATTATGAAACCGATCTCTTTATGCCAATCATGGAAGCTATTTCCGAGATTGCACGTATCGAATACTTAGGCCAAATGGAATTTAAAGTCATCGCTGATCATATTCGAAGTTTAACCTTTGCCTTATCAGATGGTGCTACCTTTAGTAACTATGGTCGTGGTTACGTCCTAAGAAGACTTTTAAGAAGAGCCGTTCGTATGAGTCGTAAGTTAAATATCAATCATAGTTTTATGGCAGACTTAGTCGATGTTGTCGTGGATAAATATAGTACCATTTATCCTGAATTAACGCAAACTAAAGGTTTAGTTAAAGAATTAATAACTAAAGAAGAAGATTTATTCCATCGTACTCTTCTTTCAGGAGAGAAAAAGCTAGAAGAAATATTTACGACAAGTCCTAACAAACAAATAAATGGCAGTGATGCCTTCAAATTATATGATACATATGGTTTTCCTATTGAATTAACTGTCGAATATGCAGAAGAACAAGGTTTTACAGTTGATATGGCCGGTTTCCAAAAATACATGGATGCCCAAAAAGAATTAGCTAGAAGTAGTCGTAAAGTTGAATCAAGTATGAATCTACAAAATGAAGCCTTAATGAACTTCACTGAAGAAAGCACTTTCATTGGTTATGACACTTTAGGTTCAGAAACAACCGTCATTGCTATCATGAAAGATAATAATTTTGTAGATAGCCTAACTGATGAAGGATATCTAATCTTAAAAGAAAACCCATTCTATGCTGAATCAGGTGGTCAAATAGATGATACAGGTTATTTAAAAAATGATCATTTCAAAGGAGAAGTCTTGGAAGTCGTTAAAGCTCCTAACAAACAACATCTATTATATGTCAAAGTATTAGAAGGACAAATAAATAAAAATGATTCTGTTTTAACCCATGTATCTCAAGAAAAAAGAGAAAACGTAACGCGAAATCACAGTGCTACCCACTTACTTCAAAAGACTTTACAAGAATTCTTAGGTAGCAATGTTCATCAAGCAGGATCTAAAGTTGAAGAAGAAACATTCCGTTTTGACTTCACTTATCCTGGCCGTTTAAGCGATGAAATAATTGTCAAAATTGAAAACAGTGTCAATGAAAAAATAAAAGCCGCTTATGAAACTAAAATTGAATATATGTTTAAAGAAGAAGCAATTGCTAAAGGTGCTATGGCCTTATTTGATGACAAATATGGTGATAAAGTAAGAGTTGTTACGATGGGACCTTCGATTGAACTTTGTGGTGGTACTCATGTTAAAAATACCAAAGATATTGGTCATGTAGCTATTATTTCTGTTGAAAATAAAGGTGCTGATACTTTCCGTATCGAAGCGGCCACTGATAGCAATATTCCTAAAGCCTTATATGAAGCTATCAAGCCATATAATGATGAGATGAAAAAACTATTAGTCAAAGCTAAAAAAATCATTGAAGAAGCAGACTCGCTAGGTATCAAACTAACACTAAATTTTGATATTAATAACGATTTACCTACCGGCTATAAAGATGTTGTCTTTAACAAACAAGAATTAGCTACCTTAAAAGAAAGTGTTAAAGAATTAGAAAAAAACTACCTAGCTAAAAAAACCGAAAAATCTGTCAGTGACTTATCAGCTTTTATTGATAGTAAAGAAGAAATAAATAACATAAATGTCATCATTGCTATTACCAAGGACTATGAAATCCCAGTTCTAAAACAGGTTGTCGATGCCTTATCAAATCAAGTTCCTAATAGTTTCGTTCTTTTAGCTAATTTAAAAGGCGATAATGCTAATTTCATTGCTAAAAGTAATACTTCAAACGAAAAACTTCACTGTGGTAACATCATCAAAGATTTATCCATTAAATGTGGCGGCAATGGGGGAGGAAACCAACACTTTGCTCAAGGTGGTGGAACTAATGCTAACGAACTAGGAACCTTACTAGGAGAAGTAAAAGAGTTAATAAAGAATCTTTAAGGTTCTTTTTCTTTTGCTTGACATTAAAGAAAATTATGATAAAATAATACCTGCACAAAAAAAAGGGGGTACAAATATGAAAAAAGATAAAGTATATGGTTTTACTAATGAAAATTTAGCCGTTTTTCCTGAAATATATAATTTTACTAATGCTAACATTTTAACTGTTCTTGGCAGTGGTGATCAATATTTTCTAGCCAAATTAAATGGGGCTCAAAATATTGATGTCTTTGATATCAATTATTTAGCTTGGCATCATTTTGTTTTAAAATATACCGCTATTAAAGTATTATCATATGAAGACTTTATGCAAATGTTTATCAAAGATGGTTTAGACAATCAAGTCATTTATACCAAACTAAGACCATATCTAATCGATGAAGTAAAAAACTTCTTTGATAAACTAATTGAACTACAAAGAAAATTTTCATCGATTAAGATAAGCAAGGCTATTTTTAATAATTCAACTAAAGATTATATTCCATACTTAAATAAAGAAAAATACTATCAATTACAAAATATTCTAGGAAATAGTAGTTTGCCTAACTTTTATAATTGTAACTTAACTGACTTACCAAAACACTTAAACAATTCATATGATATAGCTATCTTTTCTAATATTTATCACTATCTTGGTATGGATGTAAAGACATATCGTGACTTTCTAAATCAATTGAATTGTCAAGATATCCTAGCTTTATATACATGGATCTTAAATAAAGATGAACAAAGAGACTTTCTATCTAATGGCTTTGCTATCTATAAAGTTGAAGGTGTCATCGATAAAAAAGATTATGTTGTTAGTCTAAAACGTCAAAAATAATGCCAAATCACTTATTTTAAAAGGTCAAAAATTAACTAAGAAAAATAACCAATTATTACCAAAACGGCCCTGAAATTTGACATAATACCTCAAATATGGTACAATAGAGGAGCTTTTTCAAAAAAAAGCAAGAGGTGAATTAAAGTGAAAATATCAGGGCTGTCACTCGTGGGAATTATCACTATTTTGTGTTTAATTGCCACGATGACAACATATAAATTATTATTAGTTCAAGATGAGACAACTTATGAAACAATGATTGCTAGCTTAGAAACACCTAATATTGCAGCTCCAAACCAACAAGATGTCCAAGAAGTATCTAACGATGAAAATGCTAACATGGAAGAAGTTGCCCAAAATACTGTTAATAAAATTGAAAATATTACCATAACGGAGCCAATCGTTTATGATAATATGACTTTAGATGAATTAGCAGCTAAGTTAGAAAGATCATTAAATAGTGATCTAAAAGGATATGGTTATACCTTTGCATCTTATTCCACTAAGTTAGGAATTGACCCTTACTTAGCCTTAGCTATCGTCTTAGAAGAAACAGGATGTAGATGGAACTGTAGTTATCTCGTCAAAGAATGTAATAATATCGGGGGGCAAAAAGGAAGTGGCTGTGGCGCTTACAAATCTTATCCAACTCTAGAAGAGGGGATATATGGTTTCTTAAATAACATTTATAATAACTATTATGCCTATGGCTTAACCACTGCCGAAACAATGAATCCTAAATATGCAGAAAACCCCGCTTGGGCATCTAATGTTAATGCCTATATCGCTAAAATAAAAAATAACTAATAATAATTATGTCAAAATACTAGACAATTATCTAGTATTTTTTTCTTATTTGTGTTATTATTAAAATGGTGAAAAAAATGAAAAATATTAATGTTGTCTTCATGGGAACGCCAACTTTTGCTGTTCCTATCTTAGAATCTTTAATTAAAAACTATAATGTTACTTTGGTTGTATCGCAACCAGATAGGGAAAAAGATCGTAAAGGAAATTTATTAGCAACCCCAACTAAAGCTTTAGCTAAAGAATATAATATTGAAGTCTTTCAACCTACCAAAATCAAAGAAGACTATCAAAAAATAATCGATAAACAGCCAGATATTATTATAACTTGTGCCTATGGTCAAATCATTCCTGACGAATTATTAAACTATCCTAAATATGGTGCCATTAATGTCCATGGCTCTCTTCTTCCCAAACTAAGAGGGGGAGCTCCTATCCATTGGGCTCTCATAAATGGTGAAAAAGAGACCGGTATTACAATTATGTATATGAGTAGTAAAATGGATGCGGGCGATATTATCAGTCAAAGAAAAATTCCTATCTTAGATAGTGATAACTTAGATACCCTATATCCTAAATTATCTAATTTAGGAAGAGACTTACTAATGGATACTTTACCAGATATCATAAATAACAAAGCCAACTCTATCAAACAGAATGAAGAAGAAGTAACTTATGGCCTAAATATCAAAAAAGAAGAAGAAAAAATAGACTTTAATCAAAATGCTAATATTATCAATAATCAAATAAGAGGACTAAGCTCTAAACCAGGTGCATATTGTTACCTAGATAATAAACGTCTTAAAATACTAAAAGCCAGTATCACTGATATTCCTAGTCAAAAAGAGCCAGGCACCATTGAAAAGATCACTAAAGATAGCCTTATGGTTGCTACGAATGATTATTTGCTAGCCTTAAAAGATATCCAAATTGAAGGTAAAAAAAGATGTTTCGTAAGTGATTACTTAAATGGTATAAATAAAGAAGAACTAATAAATAAAAAATTAAAGTAAGAAAGTGTGGTTAGTATGGAAGAGAAGAAAGAAAAAACAACTTTAAAAGAAAAATGGAAAGACCCAAAGTATAAGGCCGCGATTAAATTAGCTCTCTATGGTATTCTCATTATTGGTGTTATTCTATATTTAAATATATCAAGAGCCTTTAGTAGTCCCAGTGGGTTAAATGATAATCAAAATATTGCTAATGAAGAAGAAAACAAGGATTTACTAGCTAAAATTGATGACCAAAATTATGAATATAATATAAATATTACTATCAGTCATAATCCTAATAATATTGATAATGATACCCAAAGTACTAATAACAATACTATGGAAGATCAAACCATAATAACAGATGAAACAACAACGAACGAAAATGCAAGTGCAGATGAAAGTAATACCCAAGAACCAAACCCTGATGATACTATCATCACCTACCAGGGTAAGAGGAACCAAAATATTATTACAGTTATAAAAAATAATATTGATGAATATTATATTAATGATGATACTTATTATAAGAAAATAAATGAAAAATATGAACTAACTAATGAAAAAGATCTTTTTGATACCATTGAATCTCGTTATCTAAATCTTGATAACATTAAAGAATATATTAAAAAAGGTCAAGTAGAACACAACACTAATGATGGTACTAGTATTCTAACAATTATTCAAGTTCCAATCAATACTATTATTCCATCTCATCAAGGACTAGAAGAAATAAGTATTGAAATTTTAGAAGAAGAAAATAAGTTAACATTAACCATTAACTATACTGAATTAATGAAATTAGATGATGAAACACTTACTAATTATGAAGTCAAAATAGAGTATACCAATATTGGTAATATTGAAGAAATTACTAACCCAACTTTACAATAACATAATTTCCCATAATCACTTTAACTAAAATGCTTGCAATTTTTTCCAGATATGATATAATTAAGATGTAGATAGATATGCGATAATCTATCAGATAGTTTGAATCTGAAAAGGAAAGGAGGAATGCTTATGTGGCGTTTAATCTTAAGAATTTTTGGATTTCACTAGAAATATAAAAGGCAATTAGATATTGCCTTTTATATTTCCCTTGTCAAACAAATGTAAATAATAAAAATATAGTTGTTTTTTTTTCCTCTTTTTGTTACAATAAAACAAAGAGGTGTAAAGAATGAATAAACAAAAAGAAAAAAACATCTTTAGCCCATTAAACATTAGTATTTGTGTAATATTATTATACTTTATTTGGCCTTACTTTATGAATGCCATTGTCAATATGCTTCATATAGAGGGGAATTTTGCTCTTTACATGCAACTAATCGCAGATTTCCTTCTTTTAGGGTTAATTATTTTTATCTACTATAGTAGTATCAAAGAAGATTTTAAAAAATTAAAAACAAATTTCAAAAAAAATATTACTAAAAGTCTTGTTATCTTTGCTATTGGTTTAGTATTATACACTATAGCTAGTATTATTATTATAAGTTTATTTCCTAATAGTGAAAGCGATAACACCAGTAGTCTTCTAAACATCTTCGATAATCAACCAATTTTATTATTTATTAGCACTATTTTCTACTACCCAATTATTGAAGAATTAGTATTTAAAAAGACCTTTAAGGATATAATAAATAATAAATGGGCATTTATCATTATAACTGCGGTTTTAAACGCCTCATTTGAAGTATTATTAAGTTATAATAATTTAATTAATATTGTTAATATCATACCTAGTTTTATCTTATATGCAACATATTCATATATGTATTATGAAAGTGATAGTATTGTCGTACCAATCGCATATCGTATGTTATATAATCTAATACCTAATATTGCAACATTATTATCAATTGGCACTATTTTAACAATATGTCATTAATATTCTAGAAAGGAGAAACTATCATATGAAATTTATTAAGTCAAAACTAAAATACTTAATTCCTATCTTAATTTTAACGATTCCTACAACAGCAAGAGCTATTTCATATGATAGCTCTCTAAACAACTCAACCCTTATTAATATTAATGCTATCGTTCAAACCGGTGCTGTCGTTAACGATGCTAGCAACAACAATTTTAATATCGTTATTATTGGAATGATTATTGTTATTATCATTCTTATAGGAGCAGCGATGTTTGCTCCTAAAAAATAGCTACTTAATTAAACAAGAAATTAACAAAAACTTCCAAATTTACCAAAAAGATAACAAATTGATAATTGTTAGAACAAATCATGCTAATATAATAGTTATTTAATTAAATGCTTATGCTAATATAGCATAGGCCTTTTAATTATATTAAATAATAATAATTTAGTTGTTCTTTCCCTGATTATAGTGTATAATAAAACCAAAAGGAAGTGATATCTCATGTTTTACGATGAAGTTTTAGTAGAAGTTGAAGCCGGTCGTGGTGGTGACGGTTGTATGGCTTTTCGCCGTGAAAAATATATTCCTATGGGTGGTCCCTTCGGTGGCAATGGAGGCAAGGGTGGTGACATCATTTTTGTCACGGACAATGGATTAAAAACCTTGATTGATCTTCGTTACCAAAAAATTATTAAAGGAAAAACGGGTGCTAATGGTGAAGGTAAAAATAAAAATGGTGCTGGTGCTCCTGACACTATTATCAAAGTGCCCGTTGGTACAACTATTAAAGATGCCGAAACTGGTGCTATCATCGCTGACTTAACCAAAAATGAAGAAGAAGTTATCGTCGCTTATGGTGGTCGCGGTGGTCGTGGTAATGTATCTTTAGCTACACGTAGTAATCCATGTCCATCATATGCTGAACGTGGCGAACCTGGTGAAAAGAGAAAAATAAAAGTCGAATTAAGAATGCTTGCTGATGTTGGATTAGTAGGTATGCCATCTGTAGGTAAGAGTACCATTCTATCGATGATATCTAATGCCAATCCTAAAATAGCATCATATCACTTTACCACTTTATCACCCAATTTAGGTGTTGTCGTTACCAAAAAGGGCAGTTTCGTTGTAGCCGATCTTCCAGGTCTAATCGAAGGTGCCAGTGAAGGCGTAGGTCTAGGGCACAAATTTTTAAAACACGTTGAAAGAACCAAAATTATCGCTCATGTAATTGATATGGGTGCCGAAGAAAATCGTGATCCTTATGAAGATTATCAAATAATAAGAAAAGAACTAGGGGAATTTAGTCCAAAACTATTAAACAAACCAGAAATAATTATTGCTAACAAGAAAGACTTACCAAACTTTAATGATAATTTAACAAAATTTAAAGAAAAACTACCAGATCGTCAAATCTTTGCTATATCAGCCTTTAATAATGATGGCCTAGAAGAAGTTATTAACAATCTTCAAGATCTCGTTTTAAACACTAAAGATGAAGTCCTTTTTGATACTAGTGTTCAAGAAAAACATGTCTTGTACAAATTTAAACAAGAAAAACCATTTAACATTGTCAAAGAAAATAATGCTTATATCATTACTGGCGATCAAGTTGAAAAACTCTTCCAAATGACCAACTTTAACACTGATGAAGCTTATTATCGTTTTGCTAACAAATTACGTCATATGGGTATTGATGATGAATTAGAAAAAATGGGTATTCAAGAAGGAGACATCGTTAAAATCATGGATTATGAATTTGAATATACTAAATAATAAGTAAAAAATAATCTCTAAAAGAAAAAAAATCACAAAAGAGATTATTTTTTTTGATTTTTAAAAGGAAAAAGCCCAAACACCTCCAATAATATAAGTAAGGAGGTAAATAGTATGAAGAAAAGATTGATCGTCCTCCAAAATGGTAGTAGAGAATGCGGTAGTGCAGCTTTACTTT
>CALVRZ010000018.1 GCA_944358875.1 uncultured Bacilli bacterium | reverse complement strand
AATAAATTATTACTGTTTTTCTTAATAAAATTAAGGCTTTACTTAAATTTTTGTTCCCATCAAAAATTTTAGAGCCATAATAGAAGAGTAATCAATTACTTTTCTTTTTTTCTTTTTTTTGTTATAATCATACAAGGAAAGAGGTATCAAAATGAAAATAAAATATCAATTATTACACAAAGATAAAAATACAAAAGCAAGATATGGAACTATTACAACCAATTATGGTACATATGAAACACCTATCTTTATGCCCGTAGGGACTCAAGCCACTGTCAAAACCTTAGATGTCAGAGATATTAAAGAAATAAATGCTGGTATTATTTTATCAAATACATATCATTTATGGTTAAGACCAGGAGAAGATATTGTAAATAAGGCCGGAGGACTACATAAATTTATGAATTATGATGGTCCTATTTTAACTGACTCTGGTGGTTTCCAAGTTTTTTCATTGGCTAAACCCAAAGATATAAGTGAAGAAGGAGTAACTTTCAAAAGTCATCTAAATGGAGATAAGTTATTACTAACACCAGAGAAATCCATTGCCATTCAAAATAAACTAGATAGTGATATAGCTATGAGTTTTGACGAATGTGCTCCATACCCATCAACTTATGAATATATGAAAAATAGTGTTGAAAGAACTATCAGATGGGCTAAAAGAGGTAAAGCTGTACACAACAATGAAAATCAAAGCCTGTTTGGTATCGTTCAAGGTGGCGAATTTGAAGATTTAAGAGAGTATAGTGCTAAAGAAACTATCAAAATAGGTTTTGATGGCTATTCCATTGGAGGAACATCAGTAGGAGAAGATAAACCAACTATGTATAAAATGATTGACTATGCCATTAAATATTTACCAGAGGATAAACCTAGATATTTAATGGGAGTAGGAGAACCAACAGATATTTTAGAAGGTGTCGAACGTGGTGTCGATATGTTTGATTGTGTTCTACCAACGAGATTAGCTAGACATGGTCATGTATTCACAAGAACCGGTAAAATAAATATCAAAAATGCCAAATACAAAGAAGACTTTACCCCTGTTGACCCTGAATGTGATTGCGAATGCTGTAAACATTATACCAAAGCCTACATTAGACATTTAATCGTTGCCAATGAAACTATAGGTCAAAGATTATTATCTATTCATAACCTAAGATTCTTAATTAAATTAACTGAAGAAATAAGAGAAGCAATTAAAGAAGATAATTTTGACAATTATAAAAATGAATTTATTGCTAAATATAAAGGAAATAAATTTTAATAATTTGTTGACAAATAGAAAAAATGTGGTAAAATATAATCAAATTTATTTGGAAGTGGTCGTATGAATAAAAAGTTTAATGTAATTGTTAATTATAATAAAAGTGTTGAAAATTTGTACAATACTTGTTTTAATTACGATTATTTTATAACTAATAATAGTTATATAAGCGAGATAACAAAAACTAATTAATATACGTTTTTATTGTCTCGCTTTGTTTTTTAGGAGGTGTTTTTGATTAATAATATTAAACTATTTATTAATAGGATTAGAATACAAACTAGATTAAGTATAAGTTGTATCATGAGTAAATCTAGTGGATAATGTTACTATTTATTAAAAATGATTAATATTATATTAATTGAAAAGATAGAAGTAGTAAAGTGAAAACCAGTTATATATATTTAAATTAAATAGTTTAATAAAAGTAATAAAATTATGAATGAAATTGAATTAAAATTTAAGGTTAATGATTATAATAAAATATATCAAAAATTATTACAAATGGGTTGTATATTTGGGAAAAAAATTGTACAAAGAGATGCTGTTTTTTTTCACAAAGATAATAAAAACTATGATATTAATTTTCAAACTATAGTTATAAGGACTAGAATTATAGATGATTCAATTAAACAAGTTACTTTAAAGAGAAGAATGGACGATTCTTGCGCATGTAGGGAAATTGAATTTTTAGTTGAAAATACCGAAAAAGTTGATGAATTTATTGATTCTTTGGGCTTTGTAAAAACAATTGAATTTACAAAAGAAAGAATGCAAACTACGTTAGGAGAATTTAATATTTGCTTTGATAAAATAGATGAATTAGGTCAATATGTAGAAATTGAAATTATTACTAATGATAATAATATTCAACAATATAAAAATAAAATAATTAATTTTGCTAGTTATATAGGTATTGACATTAATAACATAGAGAGCAAATATTATCCTCAAATAATATTAGATAAAAAAAGGAAGGTAAAAATATGATAAAAAAAACAGATGCATATATTTATTATGATACAGAAAAAGATACTTATAGTTTAAAATTAAAAGCTCCTTTATCTGTATGTTGGCAAATTACAACAAAATGTAATTTAAATTGTAAATATTGTTTATCTAGTTCTGGATGCAATGGTATTTATGGTTTAAATACAGATGTTGCAAAAAAAATAATTAAAGAATTAGGTGATTTAGGAGTAAATCGGTTAGATTTTACTGGTGGAGAGCCATTATTAAGAAGAGATTTAGGCGAACTTATTGATTATGCTAAGGAAAATAATATTAGTACAATTGTAACAACTAATACTACTTTATTAAATAAAAATAATATTGAAGTATTAAAAAAAGCCGATTTAGTTCAAGTAAGTATTGATGGACCTGAAGATGTACATAATGCTCAAAGACAAAGTGATGTTTTTGATAAAACAATAGAAAATATAAAAATATTAAAAGATGCAGGTTGTAAGATAAGATTAAATAGTTTTTTGTTTAATTCAAATAAAAAGTATGTAGATTATTTAATTGATTTATCTAATAAGTTGGGAGTTTTTTCTCATTTATTTATAATATTTACACCACAAGGTAGAGGTAGAAACTATCCTGATGAAATAATATCTCCTGAAGAAGTTGAAGTTATTAAAAATAAAATATTACATGAAAAAGAAAAATCTAATAGAAATATTAGGCTGTACGATTATAATGAATATATACATTCTTGTGTTTTGTTAACACCTACAGGTGATGTTATTTCTCAAGGTTTTTATGAAGAGGATTCTATAAATGTAGGCAATATATTAAATGATTCATTAGAAAATTTGTTTTCTAATGAAATATTTGATCATCCAACTCATATATTTCATTACTTGCAAAGGAGGATAAATAAATGAAAGAATTTAAAACTGATAACACTGTATTAACTAATGGAATAATAAAGGGAGGCATTTTTTATCCAAAAATGAATCTTCAGTCAGGAACTATGAGACTGGTTTTAACAACAAAATGTAATTATAAATGTAAATATTGTTTTGCAGAAGGCGAAAAGGATAAAAAATATAGAACATTAGATTTAGAAAAATTAAAAAGAGTTATTTCAATCTCAAAAGAATTTGGAATTACAAATATAAAACTTACTGGTGGGGAGCCGTTAATGTATCCATATTTGGAGGATTTATTGAAATATGTGAGAGAAATAGGAATTAGCTATATTGATTTAACAACTAATATTTCACTATTAAATTCTGAGAATATTAATCTTTTAAATAAATACAATGTTAATGCATTAACATTAAGTTTAAATACTTTAGATAGTAATAAGTTTATTTTTTTGAGTAATTATAAAGATTATTCAACAGTATATAATAACTTAGATAATGTAATAAAAAATTTTAATGGTAAAACAAGAGTCAATTGTATAGTTTTTGATGAATTATATGATGAAAACGACTATGATAATATTATTAATTTTTGTAAGAAAAATAATTTGGGTTTAAGATTGGTTGAGCCTTCAAAAGTAGAAAATCTTAAAATAACATATAAAAAAGATAAATTTAATTACTATATTAATAAATTAAGGAAAAAAGCAGATAATGTGGTAAAATCTGATTGTGAATCTGTTGAATACTTTTATTTCAATGATTGGTATTTGACGGTTATGCATAGTTTGTGTGATAATAGATTGTGTTCTTCTTGTAAAAAATATATGTATATAAGAGTATCTACAGAGATGAAATTAAAACCTTGTTTATCAAGAAGAGATACTGAGGTAAATATTAATTTTGATTCAGATGATAAGATAAGAGAATGCTTTATTGAGGCTATAAATAATATGGGAAAAGGGTTGAATTGTGAATAAATTTAATGGAATATTGTTTTTAAAAAAATATGGTTTAAAGACTGTAGATTTAATCAATTATGACGATATAGTTAGGGATGACTTTATAATAAAAAATGGATTAAGTTTAAGACTTTCTTCGTTAAAAAATAATAGTATTGATGTTAATTTACCTTCAATTCATAATTGTAGAGATAAAAATGTTATAAAAAAATTTTATAATAGATATTCAAAAAAATATAAAATTTTAATTCATGAAACAGTTATGCCTTCAATGATTGGCTCTATATCTAAATATAAAGTAAATTGTAGTAGTATAATTGTAATTGAAATTTTTAAAAATTTTGAGAAAAGAAAACAAGGAATTGTACAAGAACGTATTAAATTTGATATTATTGGTGAACAATATTTAAATTTTAATGGTTGTAATAAAAAAGATTATATTATTTTAGGAAATATAGTAAAGCAAATTCCATTTGATAGTTTTGACTTAGAGTTCGTTAAGCAAGATGATTATTTCATTTTTACTGATTTTTATTCTATAAACTTATAAGAAATTATCTTTTAAGTTGACTATAAATATTTATGTAATATTATTATATATTTGTTTATAAAATATATAAATTGATTTTAAATTATTTGAAAAATTTTATTTAATATGATATAATACTTCAGAAAAAGGAGGAGGAATTTTTAATGAAAGTTTCACAAATCGGATTAATAACAAAAAAATTAACAAATTTAGATAATCAATTTCCAGTACAAGATATGCTTGTACAAACGGGGCAAATTGATCAGTTTAGTAGTGGTGTATATGCATATGGGCATGTTCCCTATTTAGTAAAAAGAAATATAACAAATATTATTAGTTCTATTTTAACAAAATATGGGTGTTCTGAATTATCTTTACCTTTATTACAACCTGAAAATATTTGGAAAGAATCAGGTCGTTTGGAAAAATATGTACAAGATGATGTTATGTTTAGATGTAAAACAGAGAAAGGAAATTATTGCTTAACTCCTACTGCTGAAGAGGCAGTTGTTAAATATGCAAATAGTAGACTTCTTTCATATAAGAATTTACCTGTTACTTACTTTCAAATAGGTGAAAAATTTAGAAACGAAATAAGAACAAGAGGATTTTTACTTAGAGGGAAATCATTTGATATGATGGATGCATATAGTTTTGGTAGAGATCAGAATGATTTAGATATAGAATATGAAAGAATTAAAAAAGCATATTTAGAAATATTTGAAACATTAGGTTTAAAAGTTCAACCAGTCGGTGCTGATAGTGGTTCAATTGGGGGTAATAAATCAGAAGAATTTATGTGTATTTCAGATATAGGGGAAGATAATATTTTATTTGATAGTGTTTCCGGAAAAGCATTTAACTGTGAATTATTGGAAAGAGATGATTATAAAGAATATTTAGAGAGTGTCTACGATATAAAAAATATTGAGTCTTTACAATCAAGAAAAGCAGTCGAATTAGGTCATATATTTCAATTGGGGGATAAATATACCAAAGCAATGAATGCAACTTATATAGATGAAGATGGAAAACCTAAAAATTTTATAATGGGATGTTATGGGATTGGGGTTAGTAGAACACTAGCAATGATATATGAAAATAGTTTATTAAAGAATAATCAAAATAAATTTGAAGGTATTTCTTTACCAATAAACATTGCTCCATATCCTATATACATGATTCCTAAATTAGATGACAAAGATAAAACAATTAAGACACAAGCAGTATACAATTTGTTGTTAGAAAATGGTGTTTCAGTTTTATATGATGATAGGAGTGAATTATCAATTGGGGCGAAGATTAAAGATAGTAAGGTAGTTGGAACTCCTTATGTTGCTGTTTTTGGAAAAACTTTAGAAAATGATTTTGTAACAGTTGAAAATAATAAAACAGGTGATAAAATTGATTTAACTTTAGAACAGTTTGTCTTAGCTTTTACAGAATTGGAAAAGTATAGACGTTATAATTCTTCTTTAGAAGATATCTTAAAAAAAAATGGCATATATAATGATATAACAGCTAAGGATAAATTAGGAAAATCACTATAAATAACAATATTATTATGAAATTTTTGAAAGTATATTTTTTGGATATTATAAAAGATAATAAAATGATTTAACAGTAGATATGGAATAGTTTGATAAACTCTATATATTGAAAAAAGAAGAAAAAATGTATTTTAAAACAAAATATTATTTTTTTCTTCTTTTATTTATATTTTTATATTTTTTTCTGTCAAAACACCAAAAAAGACTTAAAAAAAAAATCATAATGTGGTATGATATTAAAGAAGGGATGATTTTATGAGTTTAGCAAGAAGTGAAGCAAGAAAAAAAATAATGACTATTTTATATCAAATATCTTTATATCAAGAAAAAAACATCAGTTATAATCTTGATAATGTAATAAATGAAAATCTAACTGAAGACGATGAGTTTGTTAACAGTGTCGTAAAAGGTGTTATTAACAATATCGATCAAATTGATACCTTAGCCAATAAATATCTATCAGGATGGACCCTAAAAAGACTAGGCTATACTGATCAAGCTATTATTAGACTATCAATCTATGAGTTAATGTATACTGACACACCTTCTAAAGTATGTATCAACGAGGCAATTGAATTAGCTAAGCAATATTCAGATGATAGTGTTGTCAAAATGATTAATGGTATACTAGATAAAATATATCATAACGAGGTAAAACATGATTAATGATTATATAACTATTGGAGAGTTAAATCACTATATTAAAGAAAAATTTGATGAAGATATTTTCTTAAGAAAAGTACACATCAAAGGAGAAATATCAAATTTTAAAGCCCACACTAGAGGGCATTATTACTTTACTTTAAAAGATGATACAAGTCGCATCAGTGCTATTATGTTTAGCTTTAATACAAGAAGTTTAAAATTTGTTCCAACTGATGGTATGAAAGTTTTAGTAACAGGTAAAATAAGTGTCTATGAATCTAATGGCAACTATCAAATATATGTTGAAGAAATGTTAGAAGATGGTGTTGGTAATTTATATGTAGCTTTTGAACAATTAAAAGAAAAATTAAATAAAGAAGGACTATTTAATCGTGAACATAAAAAACCAATTAGAAGAATACCCAAAAAAATAGGTATTGTAACTGCATCAACTGGCGCAGCCATCCGAGATATTTTAACAACAATCAAAAGAAGATATCCTGTCTGTGAAACAATTCTTTTCCCATCATTAGTGCAAGGTAATGATGCTGCCCAAGATATCGTTAAAAAAATTGAATTAGCCAATACCTTTGATGATATTGATACTCTAATTGTTGGTCGTGGTGGTGGTTCCATTGAAGATTTATGGCCTTTCAATGAAGAAATAGTAGCAAGAGCTATATATAACTCAAGAATACCAATTATCAGTGCTGTTGGCCATGAAGTAGATTTCACCATAGCGGATTTTGTCGCTGATCTACGAGCGCCGACTCCAACCGCGGCTGCTGAATTAGCCGTACCAGATATCAATACCATAATTACTTATTTAAATACCACTAAAACAAGATGTTATACATCATTAAATAATATTATTGATACCAAAAAATTACAATTAAAAAAATTAGAAGAAAGCTATGTTCTAAAAAAACCATTATCAATCTATGAAATAAAAGAACAAAAGCTAGATAGTATCATCGACAAACTAAATAATCAAATCAAACAAAAAATTGAATTATCTAAAACTAGGTTATTCAAAAGTAGTAATAGCTATGTCTTAACTAATCCAAGTTTATTATACAAATTCAAAAAGCAAAATTTAGAACATCAAATAAGCAAATTAGAAGTATTAAATCCTCTAAATACTTTAAAAAGAGGATATGCTATAGCTAAAAAAGATAATCATGTCGTATCAAGTATCCAAAAAATAAAGAAAGACGATAACATTACTATAAATTTACAAGATGGATACTTAGAAACTAAAATTATAAAGGTAGGTGAAAACAATGGATAAAAAAGAAATAAAATTTGAAGATAAAATAAAAGAATTAGAAAAAATCGTCGTCGAACTAGAAAATGGTGAAGTAGACCTAGATGACGCTATTGACAAATATACAAAAGCTATGAAACTAGCCAAAGAATGTTCTGACAAACTAACTGAAGTAACTGATAAAGTAAATAAAATTATGTTAGAAAATGGTCAAATTGAAGAATTTCATGTTGAAGAATAAAAGAAGGATATCACACCTTCTTTTAATTTTCTGCTTCTTCTAACATCGTCGTAATAAAAATACCATATCCTTTAGTAGGATCATCAACCACAACATGGGTAACCGCACCAATAATAGCATCTCCTTGAACAATTGGACTACCACTCATACCTTGGACAATACCACCCGTTTTTTCTAATAAAGTTTTATCAGTAACTTCAAATAGAATATTTTTAGTTGTTCTTTCATCATTTGCTACGTTTAATATATTAATTGTAAATTCTTCTACTTCTTCTTCATTTATGACCGTAAGAATCTTAGCTTCACCAAGTTTAATATCACTACTACTAGCTACCTTATATAGCTTTTTATCAGGAATAGCATCTGAATATTCTCCAAAAATACCTGAACTCGTATTCTCGGTAACATTACCATATATTTCAGTTGTGTCATATTTAGCATTTTTTTCACCAGGATTACCATCACTACTACGAGTAATACTAGTAACAGTAGAATTGTAAATCTTACCATCCTTAATTTCTAATTTCTGCCCAGTCGTTTTTTCAATAATTTCGTGACCTAAAGCACCATACAATTTTGTATTAGGATCAATAAAAGTAAGTGTTCCAACCCCATTAATTGAATCCTTTACATATAGTCCTGTCTTGTATACATCATTTGTATCCTTGACCATTTTTAAAGTAGTTTCATTCGTCTTACTACCTCTTAAATAAGTAATATCAATTTCATCCAAATTATTACTACTATCAATTACATCGAGCATTTCTTCAATTGAAGAAACAGGAGTATTATTGATACTTATAATTTTATCACCATTCATAAGCCCAGCATCTGAGGCCGGATCAAGATTCCCAACTTTGTAACTGCCTACGATAATAACACCTGTCGCATTAAGTTCAATACCAATATTTTCGCCACCTGCTATTATATAAGAGGAATAGGCAAATACATTCATGGGTATAACTAATAATGATATAAAGAGAAACAGAATTTTGTTTTTAATTTTTTTTAAAAACATCTTTAACATCTCCTTTGTAATTTGTATTCACAGACTACACTATTATTATTAGATAATATTCTTAAAATATAAGAGAGAAAAAATACCACTTCTTGAAAATAGAATCAAAATATGTTAAACTTAGCATAATTTAAGGAAGTGATTATCAAATGGAAAAAACTACATTTTTAAAAAAATTAAAAACAATTTTAGTTAAAACCAAAAATGAAAATGAATACTATGAAGATTTTGTAAGTACCAAAGATATAGAAAAAATGTATGGTTATACTGGCTTTATTTCACCAGATGGAACATTTTATATTTGTAGTAGTATTGAAATAGGAGAAGAAATCCATGGACCATGGGCTCATCAATTTTTACTTCAAGAAATGAAAGAAAATATTCCTGACGAAGAAGCTAGTGGTTATCTAGTCGAAAACTATAACTATGTCTTATTCGCTGGTGTTAGAAATAATAAAGGAAAAATGATCATAATTAATGCTCCCGAAGATCCTCGTCAGTATACCAAAGAACAACAGGAAGTATTTAATGCCCTATGCCAATATTATGAACAAGAGCCTAGTAAGAGACCCCATTTATAATAGCAAAATTCCCCCCCTTGACAAATAAAATAAATTTTGTATAATATTAAAAGCCAAAAAAAGGGGGAATAATCATGATATTAATAAATAATTTAAGTAGTGAATTATTTAATAACAAATTAATTTTTACTGATGAAAAAGAAGTAGATACATTAATTAAAAATATATTAAAGTCTAAAGTAATAAATAATGAAAAAAGAAGAATATATTTAGATTTTCTATCACTAGATAGTAATTATAGTGAAAGACTAATCCTAATTGCTAATAAATATCATAAATCTATCAACGAAATAACTCTAATAATAAAAAACATAAATACCATTATTTTAAATAGTAACCATATAATATACTTATTATGTTTAACTAATCAACCATTTTTTAACCAAATGAGTACTGAAGAACAAAAATTACTGTATAAATATAATTTTCATCTTAGTAATAACCAAACTTGGCCCATTATTATTGATGAAGATATTAATAATCTTCACCAAAATCTAATAAATTATTTAAAAAAATTAGAATTAAAATCACGTAAATGGTCCAAATTAGTTTTAAGTAGTCTAAATGACTATGAGAAGAAAGTTTTTAACTGTCTTTTAAGTTCAAAGTATTATGAACAGGGAAGTTCAAAGAAAAAACATGATTTAGAAATCATTCTTCAAAAAAGTGAAAAAGTAATAAGAACGTTCGAAATCTACAATAGTTTTCGTAAAGCTATCAATAGTCAGATAGTAATTCCTAAAATCTACTATTATTTTTCTGAAGAAGATCTTGCTATTTTTAAATACTATTATAACAACCTAAACAATCTCGTTGTCAAATCACTAAGTCATGCAAGATATCAAACTCTTGCTAACTTAATAGATAAAATCAACGATATAAAAGATAACAAAAAGCTATCTTTTAGTATTACCAAACTATTAAGTAAAATCCAAAGTTCTACTGTATTAGAAAGAGAAAACTTTTTTCATTCATTAAAAAAAGAACAATTAAATGTCCTCAAAAAAGCCACAAAATTATATGAACAAAATTTAGACATTATGAAAAATCTAAATCATGAAGAAAAAATAACTTATGCTCTTCTAATGAGAAAAGTTGATGAAGAATTAGTTAAAGTAAAAAGAAAACACATCATATCAATTTATCCCAAACAACTTTTTCGTTTTTATAATGGTGAATATAAAAATATTCAAATAGAAAAAGCTCTAAATCTATTAACTAAAAAAGAATATCAGTTATTAAGTAATTATCTAAATAATATTACTGACACAGAACATGAAAATATTATTAATCAATAATATACGTTAAAATACCTAATCTTATTGAAACTCTTGAAGAAAACGCTCAAACAAAAGATAATCTATCTATAATTAAAACTCAGTTCAATTATTTTCAAAGCTATTTTGGCGAGTATTCATTAGATACTTTTACCGAAGTAATAAATAATCTAAATAAAAGTGATCAAATATTAATTTTAAAATATATCACTAATCAAATTTATTCTCAAAAAGCTATTTATTTTACCAATCAAGAAAAAGAATATTTCGCTAAAGAATTACTACCAAAATTTAAAGAAATGCTTGAAGAAATAGAAAAGAAATCTCAACAAGTAATTAGTGATTTTAAAAATTATACTATTGAAGAATTAAAAAAAGGTATAAACTCATTAAGTCAAAGAGAACAAGACATAATATACTTAAAATTTGGCCATAATCTAGGTAATAAAACTGAAAGAGAACTTACACCAGATGAAACAAGAATATATCAAAATATTGTTAGAAGAAATTTAAATAAAATATTAATCCAAAATCGTCTTTTAAATAGTGTTAATGATTTTCTACAAAACTTAATAAATAGTTACCAAGATTTACAAATTTTAAAAAATAGTGGTATATCTGATATAAATATATTAATTTATGCTGTTAACAATCATCTAGTAAATGAAGATACTATTACTATGAGCAAACTAAAAGAAATATTAAAAATAAGTGAAGAAAGTATAAACTACATCATAAGTGAATGTAATGCTATTTTAACCATTAAACCTAAAACCAAAGTCAAGAAATAAGAGGAATGCTTGTAAATTTCTCTTTTAATTTGCTTATTCTATTAAAATCAATCATAAATTTAAATTCATAATTCATATATTTTATCAGGTGATTACATGAATAGTACTATCTTTTCCTTCCTCTTAACTACCATCGCTGGATTATCGACAATGTTAGGAACCATCATTATTTTTTTCAAAAACAAAAGGGTAGAGAAGGTCATTGCAGCTTCACTTGCCTTTGCCAGTGGTGTTATGTTAACCGTATCTATTACTGACTTAATCCCCGAAAGTCTTTCTCTTCTAAATACAAGTCATAGTAGTTTCACAACCATATTAATGACCTTATCTTTTATTATTATAGGTATTATTATCTCTATGCTTATTGATTACTATTTACCTGATCAAAAAATAAACATAACCAGTAATAATAAAACATTGTACAAAGTAGGAATTATCTCAATGTTAGCTATCATTTTACATAATATTCCGGAAGGAATAGCTACTTTCATCACCAGTAATAGTAATTTAACACTAGGTATAAGCCTAACCATCGCTATCGCCTTACATAATATTCCAGAAGGAATAAGTATTTCGGTTCCCATTTATTATTCAACTGGTAGTAAACTAACAGCTATTAAATATACCTTGATTTCTGCCTTATCCGAACCACTAGGAGCCATTATCGCCTTTTTCTTTTTAGCACCTTTTGTCACTAGTACATTTCTAGGTATCTTATTTGCTATCATCGCTGGTATTATGTCACATATATCATTATGTGAATTACTACCAACATCTAAAAAATATCAATTACCTAAATTAACATCTATTTTCTTTCTTTTAGGAAGTATCTTTATGTTAATTAACATTCTTATTTAAAGTTAGTAATAATAACTTACAGTATATTCTAAACTAAATGTTATATATTATATTAACTTTTGTCATATAATATACAAGGTGATAGAATGTATAATTTAAATGATGCTCTTTATGCAGCACATGTATTAGGTATTAAGTTTGATAAATTCTCCCAAGAAGAATTTTTAGAAGGACTAAATATTGAAGCCGAGCATGGAATGATTAATCCCATAACAAATGTTACAAATGATGATTTAGTGATGACCGCCAAAATAGCTTTAGCACATCTAAATGAATTTCCTAATTATTATAACAAAGATTATGGACTTAAAGTATTTGAAAATTTTCTAAAGAAAAAGTTATAGTTAAAACATATCCATAATTTAAGTTAATTTAATATAACAAATTAAAGTATTTTTTAGTTTTTCTAAAATAAATATTTACAATATTATATAAAAGTTTTATAATTAAATTGGAGGTAAAATAAAATGTTTAACGATTTCAAAGAATTTATTAAGCGTGGAAATGTTGTCGACTTAGCCATCGGTGTTATTATTGGTACTGCCTTTAGTCGTATTGTATCATCTATTGTCAATGACTTATTTATGCCTATTGTTGGCGTTATTCTAGGTGGACTAGATTTTTCTGATTTAAATCTAGTTGTGGGTGATTCTGTTATTTACTATGGGAATTTCTTAAACAGTGTTATTGATTTTGTAGTTATTGCAGCTTGTGTTTTCTTTATTACTGTTTTAATGAACAAATTTTTGAAAAAAGAGAAACCACTTCCACCTCAACCAGAAGAACATCCCAAAGTACCTGAAGATGTTGAATTGTTAAGAGAAATAAGAGATTTATTAAAAAAAGAAAAAAATGTCGACAAAAAGGATGACAAAAAAGAGAAAAAGTAATGACTTTTCTCTTTTTATTTGCTATAATTATAGAAGAATAGATTAGGGAGGGACATTAATGATAAGTAAAACATTACTTTTTAAATTAAAAAATCATGACGTATATCTAATTGATAATGTATCTTTTTCTTATTATATAGCCATACCAAGCAATAGTGTTGATACAACTATTACCATTGAATTTACCATAGATGATGTAAGTGATTTCATGCGTGTTAAAGATAATTTCTTAATATCTAATTTTGAAAAAATAGATCATATACCTAATAGTTTAGTAATTCCTGTTGTTAAAGATACTACCAATATTGAAAACTTACTTTCAAAAGTTTTAAATAATGCTTATTTAATTTTAAAACAAGAAGGAAAAAACGTTAGTCAAAAAATAATCCTAATTAGAAATGGTATTTATGAAGATAAATTATCTTCATTTGCTAAAAGATTTGAAAGTCGTTGTTCATATAAAACAATTCAAGAATTAATCGCTGAAATCATAAATTACAATAAAATTGAAACAACCAGTATGAATTTTGTTGTAAGTAAAAAAGAAGATCCTCCAAAGATCCAACCTGAGGTAGAATTAAAATCAAATTTAGTTCTCGATGAAATAACCCTTGAAGATGAAAAAGAACCAGTCGAAAATGCTGGTTACGTCTCATATTGGCTCTTAGGAACTATAACTATTGTTATTTCCATAGTAATATTGTATCTTTTAATATAATAACTTGTAAATAATTACAGGTTATTTTTCTTTCTTAATAAGTTTAATCGGAGTAATACAATATATTTGTAGTCTTAAAAAAATTGATAAAATTAACACAATTATAATACCAAATAAATATACATAAATAAAATTAAAATCAGGAATTAATGAAATTACAAGATCATAACAATCCATCAAATTAAATATAAATCCTATTATAACAAACATTAAATAACCCATAAGATAAGTAAAAGAGAAGATTATAAGCATTAAAATAAGAAAAATCAAATGAAGGATTTTATTTTTATAGCCTAGAATTTTATAAAGAGCAAGTTCATAATAACTTTTTTTAATAATATCTAACATACAAAGTGTAAATATAAACACTAAAATAACACTTACAGTCATAATAACAATATTAAAACTACTAGATACTGTTTCCATCAAAGAAAGATAGGGATATCTACTGTCGATATAAGTAGTTAATTTATCTTTATACTTATCATCAAAATCATCCATATTTTTATAATCATCAAAAACAATAACCATTTCATCATCCTGTTCATGGTAAGAAATAATATAATCTTCATTTAAGATTTCTTCCAATATCTCATCACTTTTAGCCTCAATTATTAACATTCTATATTCTTCTTGATTACAAATATCATCTATCTTCTTATCAAAACTATTCTTAACTCCCAAAAATGTAAATAAGAAAGCTAGTATTAATGAAAAGATAAGAAGATATCTTTTCGTACTTTTTGAATTAATTAAACTTTTAAATATTATCTTCATCAAATATCTTCTTAACCTCCATTTTTTCAATTTTTTTAGTTCCTCTTCTAGCCATAATCATAATTAATAAAATCATAACTATAAATATAATTATCATATATATTGGACTTATTAAAGCATTAAGCCAAAGATTATTTAAATCCTTATTAAGTGACATATCAATAACATAACATGCAATAATTGAAGTAATTAAACAAAGTATATAACTAAACACACTTAAAATTAAACTTTGATATAACATAATTTTACTAATAACTTTATTTTTAAAACCAAAAGTCTTATATAAACCAATATCATATTGATAATCTTTAATATTCTTATTCAAGAAAATATAAAAGATTAAACATGATAATACAAGAACTAATAAAGTAACAACCAGTACAACAATATCAATTATTTTAAAAGCCGTTAAATCCGTATCATATGCCATAGTAGGATATATCCATCCATCATCTACTAATTGTTGATATACTTGTTTTGTGTTCCTAGGATCGTCGACAATAATTTTATAAGCTGTCTCCATATGGTCTGTAATACTTTTATATTCACCCATATATATAGTTTGTGATTCATCGACAATATCCTCAAGAATATTATCTTTCATATAACAAGAATAGTATGAATCAAAAGAATTAACCGTATCATAAACACCAACCAATTTAAATTTCTGATTATATGTATTAATAATACTACCTTCTTCTAAATTCTTCATTTTCTTTTTATAATAAGTTACATCAATTTCTTTTCCCACCCAATCACTAATATCATATAAATCGTCAGAAGTAGGAAGAACATCATTGTTATTTCCTAATTGAATTACCATATTAACTGGACATATAATATCATAATCATCTTGAATATCATGTCCCTTAACAATATTTAACTTAAAATCACCACCAATAGGCAAAAATGTTGTTGCATATGTATTATCGCTAATAGGAAAATTATTAAAATAAACTTCTTTATATACTTTGTTCTGATTATAAACATAACTAATATGATCATATTTATACAGTCTATTGAAGAAAGATGTTCTATCTTCTTCATAAGGATTGCCAACATAAATTGTTCTTGCATATATACTATTATTTAAATAATTATCCACATAAGTATTCATGGAATATTGATAATTTAATGCAATACTACCTAGCATCAAAACTAAAAAGGTAAATAATATAAAGAGAACACTTCTAAATTTACTTCTTTTAATATTTAAAAAAGCTAAGTACAATACATCACTATTTTTCATATAATTTACCTTTATCTATGTAATATATTTTATCAGCATATGACTTAACAATCATATTGTGACTAACAACAATTACACATTTACCTTCCTTACAAATCTTCTTTAAATAATCAAATGCTAATTTCTCATTCTCTTTATCCAAATTACCCGTAGGTTCATCTGCGATTAATACTTCAGGATCATTTGCAAGTGCTCTAGCAATAGCTACTCTTTGTTGTTCACCACCTGATAGTTGGTTAGGGTAGTGGGTGATCCTATCATTAAGTCCAAATTGTTTTAACAAAGAAATAGCTTTATCTTTTCTCTCACTTTTCTTAATATCTTTATTAATAAACATAGGTATCATTACATTCTCATAAGCTTTTAACTTTGGATTTAAATAATAAGATTGAAAAACAAAACCAAACTTCTTCATTCTCATATCCGCTTTCTCATCTTCCGTTAACTTATTAATTGGCTTATTATCAATAATATATTCACCATCACTATAATCATCTAGTAAACCTAAAATATTAATCAAAGTTGTTTTCCCAGCACCACTTTCTCCAATAATTGCATACATTTTTCCTTTATCAAAAGTAGCATTAACATTATCAAGAGCAATAATATCATCTTTACCAACTACTTTAAATATTTTTGTTAAATTTTTAATTTCCATTTCTTCCTCCAAAAAAGTGAGTAAACATAATTACTCACAAATATCTTCATTAATTAACTCTAATCCTTCTTTATCTGTTTCATTAATTGAAAGTGTAACTTTAAGTGGAGCATTAGAATTATCATCTAACACCAAATACTCATTAATATCAGACATATCTTCAATTAAACCAGTACCTTCAATATGATAAGTAAATTCATAATATTTATCAATTTCTAAAGTATCTTTAAGTTCGGTTGGAATTAGATGAGCAAACAAATAATGACTTTGAAATTGATCGACAGCTACAAATGACCATTCAGGCACTTCCGCCACATAAGAGTCAAAATCATCAACAATTCGCCATGATTTAGTAAAACTACAATCATATTCTTTTTCATTATTACTAGCTAAATTATCATCATTAGTAATAGAATTATCATTATTATTTAATTCAACAAATATTAAAACTAAAATAATAACAATAATAATAAATAATAATACACCAATAACAATATCTTTAATATCTTTCTTCATATAAAACAAATCCTTTCATTATATATTCGTAAAACAAGGAATAATTTATTCATTCACCTCCCATACTAAAATCCCTATGTCATTACCAAGTTATTTTCTTAACATAAGTATAACATACCTCGTTTTACCATGCAATAGTTTTTAAAAACATCTTTCCAAATACCCAAAAATGTTATATAATGTTCTTGGTGATAGTATGGATGAATACCAAAGTCAAAAAGAATTATTTGAAGCTTTAAAACCGGCCTTCAAAGTAAAAACAACTCTCTTAAAAAAGACCAATTATAATTATATTCGTGATATTGATATTTGGAATTATTTAAAACAATATAAATGGAGTAAAAGTATCAATTTAACCATATCAGATATGGTAAATGATATTATTCATATCAATATTGTCGATGTTGATCATTATCTAAAACGAAAAATTTACAATGAAGAAAAAAAACTAAATACAGATTAGGAGTGAAACAATGGATATAAATTTACTTATGATAATTTTAGGAGTACTAATAGTTATCTTTTTAATTTTAGCCAAAATAGTCCATCGTAAAGGACTAAAAGTATTATATGGTACAATTACTTGTCTATTTATTATTGCTTTAAGTATGACCGCATTCATACCTTTATTAGACAAAACAAATTATGGTCTTGACCTAAAAGGGGGCTTTGAAGTCTTATATGAGGTAACACCTCTTGAAGATGATCAAGAATTAAATAGTGATATGGTCTACAACACTTATAAAGCTATTCTTAAAAGAATTGATATTTTAGGGGTAAGTGAACCAGAAATTACGATTGAAGGCGATAATCGTATCAGAATCAAACTCGCAGGAGTAACTAATGCCGAAGAGGCGAGAGATACTATCTCATCTACTGCCGTCTTATCGTTTAGAGATGCTAACGACAATTTATTAATGACTAGTAGTGTACTTGGAGGAAATGCTAAAGTAACAACTGACCAATATGGTAACCCTGCCGTCAGTCTTTCCATCAAAGATACCGATACTTTCTATAATGTCACCAAAAAAGTAAAAGATATGACTAATAATGTTATCGTCATATGGTTAGATTACGAAACAGGGGATAGTTATCAAAGAGAAAAAGATAAATGTGGTTCTCTAGGGGACTCCAAGTGTCTAAGTGCCGCAACTGTCAATGAAGCTTTTGCCTCAGATGTTATCATTCAAGGTAATTTCACTCAAGAAGAAGCCGAAAGCCTAGTTGAGCTAATAAACTCAGGAGCACTTCCTACCAAATTAACGGAAATAACATCCCGTACTGTCGAAGCTACTTATGGTGAAAGTTCACTAAATACAACTTTATTCGCAGGACTTATCGGTTTAATTCTAGTAAGTGCCATGATGTGTATTATTTATCGTTTCTCAGGTTTTATTACTAGCATGAATGTTATTCTATATACATTATTTACCTTTATTATCTTTTATCTAATCGGTGGTGTTTTAACCCTACCAGGTATCGCTGCGATGCTCTTAGGTATAGGAATGGCCGTCGATGCTTCCGTTATTAGTTTTGAAAGAATAAAAGAACAACTAAAAATAGGCAAAAGTCTTGAAGAAGCCTTTGAAGAAGGTAATAAAGAATCATTTACAAGTATTATCGATGCTAATGCTACTACCATTATTGCCGCTATTATTCTATTTATCTTCGGACAAAGTTCTATCAAAGGTTTTGCAACCGTTTTAATAATTACCATTTTTGTTACCATTGGAATTATGGTCTTCTTCTCAAGATTTATCCTAAAACAATTTGTCAAAACTAAATTTTTCGATGACAAACCTAATTTCTTTATTGGTTTAAGCAAAAAGAAAATCACTAAAAGCAAAAAACTAATTATTCCATTCCAAAAATTAGAGTTTGTCAAAACAAGAAAGTATTTCTTTGCTCTAACAATCATTGTTATTGTTATTGGTTCAATCTTTTTAGCTACTAATGATCTAAACTTAGGCGTTGATTTCACCGGAGGAACAAGTATTACAGTAAATAGCAATGATGAACAAATTCAAAAAGATATTGAAGAAAAATATACCATCAAAAAAGTTGATGAAGCAAATAATTCTACAACTATTGTTATCGAAGAAAATTTAGACAAAGATGAAATATCAACTTTAGCAAATGAATTAGAAACCAATTACCAAGTTAATACTGATATCTTTGTCGTAAGTCAAATCGTTAAACAAGAATTGACTAAGAATGCTATTTATTCCTTAATTTTAGCTAGTCTAGGTATTGTCATTTATGTGAGCATACGTTTCAAATTCAACTACGCAATATCTGGCCTAATTGCTTTATTACATGATGTTATAATCATAATTCTCTTCTTTGCCGTCTTCAAACTAGAAGTTACTTCTATCTTTATTGCAGCTATTCTAACTATCATCGGTTATTCCATCAATGATACTATTGTAACCTTTGATATGATCAGAGAAAATTATAAACGTTATTACAAAAACAATATAACTAAAAAAGAAGATCTTAATGATTTAGTCAACAATAGTGTCCGTCAAACTCTAACAAGAAGTATTTTAACAACCATTACAACACTATTACCAGTAATATGTTTAATCTTCTTAGGGGCAAGAGAGATTGTTAACTTTAATATAGCTTTATTTGTTGGATTCATCGCTGGTGTATATTCATCTATCTTTATCTCTAACCAATTATGGTTAATCTTAGAAACAAGAAGAATAACCAAACCTAAAAAAGAAAAGAAAAAAGATAAAGACGATGATGATGAAATTGAAGAATTACAAGTAAAAGGAGTAAATTGCTAATGTTTCAAAAACTAAACTTAAAAGATTTATATTTTGGTAATATAGCTAAAGTAACCAAAAACCAAGAAATCATATTAGTAAAAGAAAATATTATCTTTATAAGAATAAAAGATGTATATGGCAACATTTACTATCAAACATTTCCGGGTCAAAAAGAAACAAAAAAAATAAACAACATTACTGGAAATGATAAATATAGAGACAAAAACTGGGTTAGACCATATCCACCGGAGCAATACTTTGTTATCAAAAAAAGTCTAAAGCCAGTCTTTCCTAGGTTCAATGAAGAAATGCCTATGTACAAAGTTAAAGCTAAAATAAAAGCACTAAAGAGGTAGTTTTAAAAATTACCTCTTTTTTCCTAAAATACTTTAAAAAAAGAATAATTTGTTATATAATAAAAGAAAGAAAAATAAGTTTAGGAGATGCCATTATGAAAAACAAGAAAAAGATTACGATAAATGACCTAATTAACAAAGTAAAAGAATATAATGATAACGAATCAGATATTAAACTTATTGAAGAATCTTATTGGTTTGCCTATAAAAAACATTTAAATCAAAAAAGAATTTCTGGTGATGATTATATCGAACATCCCCTAGAAGTAGCTTATATTCTAACTGATATAAATGCTGATGCAACTTGTCTATCTGCTGCTCTTCTTCATGATACTATTGAAGATTCCAATGGCACATATGATGAAATAAAAGAAAATTTTGGTGAAGAAATAGCTAACCTCGTCATGGGAATTACGCAAATAAATAAACTCCATTTTCATAGTGATTCAGAGCAAACCGCAACTTATCAAAGAAAAATATTAGTAGGTCTATCTGAAGACGTACGTGTTCTCATCATTAAACTAGCGGATCGTCTTCATAATATGCGAACTCTCTATGTTTTAAGTGATGAAAAGCAAAAGAAAAAAGCCAAGGAAACTCTTGAAATTTTAACTCCCGTTGCTCATCGTCTAGGTATAAACAAAATAAAAAGTGAATTAGAAGACTTATCATTACGTTACCTAAAACCAGATGCTTACTATGATATTGTCGAAAAATTAAACAATATGAAAAAAGAAAAAGATGATAACGTTGGTAGTATGTTAATAGAAGTTTCTAACTTATTAAATGAACACCATATTAAGCATGAAATAAAAGGTAGAACTAAAAGTGTCTATAGTATCTATAACAAGTTAAATAAAGGAAAAAAATGGAGTCAAATCTATGATATTTTTGCTCTTCGTGTTTTAGTAAATACTGAAGAAGAATGTTATCAAGTCCTAGGTCTTATCCATTCCAAATACAAACCAGTTCCAGGAAGATTTAAAGACTATATTGCTATGCCTAAAACCAATATGTATCAATCCCTTCATACAACCGTTATTGGTAGTGATGGGGAACTATTTGAAATTCAAATCAGAACCTATGATATGAATAAAATCGCTGAATATGGAATCGCATCCCATTGGTCATATAAAGAACACTCTGATGGTAGTAAAGCTATCAAAGATACTATGGAAAAGAAACTAAGTATCTTCAGAAGTATCATCGAATTAAATGAAGAGAGTACTTCATCCGAAGAATTTATCTCAAGTATTAAAAAAGACGTTTTACCTGAAGATTCTATCTTCGTTTATACACCTAAAGGTGATGTCATCGAATTACCCAAAGGAGCAACACCCGTCGACTTTGCCTATAAAGTCCATAGTGAAGTAGGGGACAAAACCACCGGAGCCATCGTCAACGATATTATCGTTCCACTTGATTACACTCTTTTAACTGGTGACGTCATCAAGATAAATACCAGCAAAAGTAGTAAAGGACCTAACATTGACTGGCTAAACTTTGTTGTCACTCAAACAGCCAAAAATCATATTAAAGCTTACCACAATCGCATCGAAAAAGATGAAAATGTTGTCAAAGGAAGCGAAGCTTTAGAAAAAGAATTAAGAAAAAATAGTTTAGCCATTAATGAAATTATAAATAGTAAAGAATTAGAAAATATCATTGAAAATCACAAATTAAATGATATAAACGAATTATATATAGCTATTGGTTCAGGTAAAATAAGCCCTGTAACCATTGTCAGAGAATTAACGCAAAAAGAAGAGAAAGAAAAGCCTCTCTTAAAACTAAATAATCAAGCCAATCTCACAAAAGTAAACTACAAAAATGATATTTTAGTTGAAGGTTTAGAAGATATTAAAGTAAATATCAGTAATTGCTGTAATCCTATTCCTGGCGATAATATTATTGGTTATGTCACCAAAGGAGCTGGTATAACCATTCACCGTAGCAATTGTCATAACATAACCGAAACAAATGAACGATTAATTAATGTCAAATGGAATGAACAAACTACTAAAAAATATAAAACAGAATTAATTATCTATGCTACTAATGACAATAACTTAGTCGATATCGTAACTATATCAGCAAGTAACAATATTGTCGTCGACGCTTTAAGTACTATCAATAAAAATGATTATAAAGCATATAATATTACCCTTTTAGTAAATAATTTAGAAGAATTAAACAAATATTGTTTAGCTTTAAATAATTTACCAACCGTAACTAAAGTCGAAAGAAGGATGAACTAATGAAAGTTGTTGTTCAAAGATGCAAAAGAGCCAAAGTAAGTGTTAACAACCAAGTCGTAGGAGCAATAAATGAAGGAGTAATGTTGCTTGTTGGTTTTACCCAAAATGATAGCCTAAAAGAAATTAAATATCTCGCTGATAAAGTTATCAATTTACGAATTTTTGATGATGAAAATGGTGTCATGAATAAATCTCTGAAAGATGTAAATGGTAGTATTCTATCAATAAGTCAGTTCACATTATATGCAGATACATCCAGAGGAAGAAGACCAAGTTATATTAAAGCCTTAAATGGTAAAGAAGCAAGCAATCTATATGATAAATTTAACGAAGAATTAAAAAATCATAATATCCATGTCGAAACAGGTATCTTTGGCAGTGAAATGGAAGTTGATTTTATCAATGATGGACCAATAACAATCATTTTAGAAAAGGAGGGATAGATTGAAAGATAATAAAGTCAATTATAAACTCGTAAATATTGTCTTAATAATAACTATCTTTTGTCTTTTATACATATCTAAAGGATTATGGTTAGGTATTGTTGGAAAAATAATGCAAATCATCTTTCCTTTCATCGTTGCCTTTGCTATTGCTTATGCCTTATATCCATTAGTTAAAAAATTAAGACAAGCCGGGTTTCCCAAATGGTTAGCTATTTTACTAGTTTGTGTCATTACCATTGGGTTTCTCATAACAATTATTATTCTCTTAGTTCCCATGATATATGATCAAGTTCTCTTATTCTTAACTAATATATCAACCTTTATAAGTGATTTTGCCGACAAATATGAACTAAACCTAGGTGTCCTAGAAACATCAATATCTGATATTTCTAAAGATATTATTAAAACTTTAGGTACTTATATATCTGATGGCGCAATTAACATCTTAAATGCTAGTATTAATGTCATAAGTTCCTTCATCATTATCCTATTTGTTTCTATCTATTTACTAGCCGATATGGATAAAATACGTAAAGGTATCAAAAATACTTTATCCAAAGGACGAAAAAAAATATATAACTATATTAAAACCTTAGACCATGAAGTATCACAATATTTTATTGGTTTTGGTAAAAACATACTAGTTCAACTCGTTGAATATACGACTGTATTCTTCTTAATTGGCCATCCTAATTATCTAATTCTAGGTATTCTAGCGGCCGTATCTACTATAATTCCTTATTTTGGAGGCCTAATTGTCAACATCATTGCTTTATTAATTGCTTCAGTCGTAAGTCCATCATTGTTCTATCTAACATTAATAGTATGCTTAGTATGCCCTCAAATCGATGGTTATGTTATTGCCCCTCGTATTTACGGTAAAAGTAACAAAATACATCCTTTAGTAAATATCTTCGCTGTCTTCGCTGGTGGTATTCTAGGAGGTTTCTGGGGTATCGTCATATCCATGCCAATTGCCATTATCATTATAACAACCTATAAATATTTTAAAAAAGATATAAATAATAAATTTACAGAAATAAAGGAGAAGAGTTAAATGAAAGTACTATTATATACGGAAAATGAAAAATTAGTCGGTAAATCAGGATTAGGAAAAGCCATCAAACATCAAATGAAAGCATTAGAATATGCCAAAATAGAATATACAACTAATCCCAAAGATGACTATGATATCTTGCATATTAATACTTATTTCCCTAAATCATATTTATTTGCTAAAAAAACCAAAAAACAAGGCAAGAAAATTGTCTATCATGCCCATTCAACTGAAGAAGACTTTCGCGATGGATTTATTTTCTGTAGACAAATTGCCCCTTTATTTAAAAAATGGCTTATCAAATGCTACCGTTTAGGAGATATCATCATAACTCCAACTCCATATTCTAAAAAACTGTTAGATACATATGGCATCGGTAAACCCATCTATGCTTTATCAAATGGAATTGAAACTAAGTTCTTTAAGAAAGATAAAAAAGAAGGGCAAAGATTTAGAAAAACATATCATATCAAAGATAACGAAAAAGTAATCATTGGTATTGGCTTATATATTGAAAGAAAAGGCATTGTCGATTTTGTTGAATTAGCCAAACTTTTACCTCAATATAAATTTATTTGGTTTGGTTATAGTCCCTTAAGTGCTGCTACTAAACCCGTAAGAAAAGCAGTAAATACTAAGCTTCCCAATCTAACTTTTGCCGGTTATGTTGAACCAGATATGATAAAAGCGGCCATGTCTGGATGTGATCTATATCTTTTCCCAACTTTAGAAGAAACCGAAGGTATCCCAATCGTGGAAGCCTGTGCTTGTGAAACACCTGCTTTAATAAGAGATATTGGTGTCTTCGAAGATTGGTTAGAAGATGGAAAAAATGTCTACAAAGCTAAAGATCTGGCAGAATTCAAAAAAAAAATACCTTTAATTGTCGAAGGTAAACTAAAAGATCTAACCAAAGAAGCTAAAAAAGTCGCCGAAGCAAGAGATTTAAAAAATATTGGCCAAGAATTAAAAAAATTATATGAAATCACTATGAAAGGAAGTGACCAAAATGTTTAAAAAAATCTTTTTACCACTTATTATGTTATTAATATTACTAATTCCCAATCAAGTAAATGCTGATGAAATTAATAAGTTTGATACCGCTTTAGGTAACAATATCGTCGTTGATTATAATATCAATGGTAGTAGTCTAATCGGCGGTAATGATGTTATTATCTCATCATCAATTGACGGAGCAAGCTTAATTGGTGCCAACAATCTAACTTATAATGCAAGTAGTGAATATGCTCTAATTCTAGCTAATAACATTTCCTTCACAGGAAGTGCTAAAGATGCCTTCATGTTTGCCAATACTGTCAATATCAACGCTAATAGTAAAATAACAAGAGATATTATTATCTATGCCAATACTGTTAATATTGAAGGAGACTTTGCTAGAAACGTAACTATTAATGCTAATACCATCAAAATCAACAATGCTCAGTTCGGCGGTAAAGTAAAACTAACAGCTAAAAATATAGAAATAGAAGACAACGTTATGATCTCATCAGAGTTATCGTACAATGAAGAAGCAAACACCAATATCAGCCAAATAGCTAATTTAGGAATAACATCAACTTTTAAAAGTGAATTAGGAATTGAACCTACAATAATTGAAAAAATCTATTCCAATGCCTCAATTCTAATATCATTATTACTTGTCTTTACGGCTTTATTCTATATCATCCCAGTTCTATTCAATAAAATAAATAAAGATACCAAAGATATCGTCAAACATATGGGATATGGTCTCGTATCACTAATTATTTTACCAATAATAGCTATTATTCTATGTTTAACTGTCTTCGGTATGCCACTTGGTTTATTACTTCTAGCTATCTACATTATATTGTTACTAATATCAATTATCCCAACCGGTTATATTGTTGGTAACATTATATGGAACAAGTTCATTAAAACAAAAAAAAGAAAATACATCATGGGTATCATGGGAACCACTATTGTCTATATCCTATGTCAATTACCATATGTTGGTGGAGTATTTGTTTTCCTAACAATCTTATTAGGAATGGGCTCAATAATTGAATTATTTTTTCACAAAAGAATTAAAGATTAAAAAATGTAGAATCAAATCTACATTTTTTAATTTTCATCAACATTCTTAGCTCTAGGATAAGGCTTAATCTCATTAGTAATACCTAAAATATAATCAACACTAGTATTATAATAAATAGTTAATTTAATTAAAACCGAAGTAGGAATATCATTCGTTCCAACCTCATACTTAGAATAACCCGTTTGCGACATATTTAAATAACTAGCAATATCTTTTTGCAGTAAATCCTTATCCTCTCTTAAGTCCCGTAATCTATTCATATTAACATTCCTTTCAAGTGCATTTTAACATAATCTAAATTAGCTTATTGACAGGCAATCCATTTCAGGTTACAATAGTAATATAAAGTCTAAAATAGGTTAGAGGTGTTTTAGAAGTACATAAAAAAATACTATTTATTACTATTATTAATTATTACCTTATCAAGTCTAATTATGTATGGGACACATGCGATGTTTACATCAAATGTTGAAACAAATATGGTTAATATGGATACCAATATGGTCTATAAATTTAAGATTAATGGTACCCAAGAACTAAAAGTAAGTGCTGGTTCTAAACTCAGATTTAATTCGGTTGTAGAAAATGATATGGAAGGTACTATCTCATACGGAATGTACTATAAAATGATTAGTCCTAGTACATTACCAAGTGGAGTAATAATTGCTCAATTATCAGATGATTTAACAATGTTAGCTAAAGGCCAACTTGAAAAAGATACCCAAGTAACGGTACCTATGGTAATTAAAAATGCATCTGATAGTGAGATAACCGTAGAAATAGGTGTAAGAACAGGGTATGCTACAGATAGTCAAGGATCAGATGATATAATCTATAATGAAGGAGAAATACCTATAACAAGTTTTCAGACAAGTGAAGAAGCCGGCAATGATAGTTGTACATCAACAATGGAATGTACAACAGATTGTTCAAGTAAACAAGTAAACGGCAAATGGATGGAAGTGTGTTATTGTTATACTGGAAATGATGGTAGTGAACCAACGAGGACATCAAGAGAAATGTTAGAATATTTAGGATTAAGTGCAAACTCAGAAACACCAAATTTTGGAAGTGCAGCTACAACGAATGAAGGAGTATATAGTGCGCAAGATGATTATGGAACAACATATTATTTTAGGGGGGCAGTAGAAAATAATTATGTATATTTTGCGGGCTTTTACTGGCGCATTATTAGTATTAATGGCGATGGCAGTATCAGAATGATATATGATGGAGCGAGTGCCCATGCGAATGGACAAAGTAGTACAGATCGACAAATAAGTACAAGTGCATTTAACTATACATATGAAGATAATGCATATGTAGGATATATGATGGGAATAGACAATCAGTGTACCTCAGGAAGTTGTTCTGGAAGTACAAAAACAACATCATATAATCATGCACATGCAAATACATATAGTAGTACAGTAAAGACAGTAGTAGATAATTGGTATAAAACAAATATCCAGGATGCTGGATATAGTGATAAAGTAGCGGATGTAATCTATTGTAATGATAGACAAATAGATAATTTAAGTGGATACGGAACAGCATTAGGCTATGGAATAAATCAAACAGGATATATGGCAAGATATAGATTATATACAAATAAGAGTCCTGTATTAACATGTAATCAAAAAAATGATGCCTTTACAGTAAGTGATATAACAAATGGCAATGGAGCGTTAACATATCCAGTAGGGTTAGTCACAGCAGATGAGGTAGAAATGGCAGGAACAAACTGGGATAGTAGTAACAGTAGTTTCTACTTATACACAGGTCAGCAGTATTGGACAATGAGCCCGTTTAACTTCCTTGGCACTATGGGCACTCTCGCGTACGATTTTTTCGTGCAGTCCAATGGTCGCATCAGCATTAGTGTTGTGAACGATACTCTCGGTGTGCGGCCTGTATTTTCTCTCAAATCTGACGTCACTTTGAGTGGGTCAGGGTCTTGTCAAGACTAGTGTGTAAATTTATTTTAATTTTTTTAAATTTTATTACATATTAAATTTTCAAAGAACAA
>CALVRZ010000017.1 GCA_944358875.1 uncultured Bacilli bacterium | reverse complement strand
TTAAGAAAGTTTTCTCTTCTTGCAAGTATTTTAAATCTTTGCAATTAGTAAATGCTTTTTTTATTCCTTCTTTTTCTTGTTTAGCAAGGTAATAGTTATAGACTAATCTTACACATCCAAAAGTCTTATGAATTAAGATTGTTTGTTTTTCACTAGGATATAATCTGAATTTATAAGCTTTATAAGTCTTCATTAATCCATCACCTCACTTGTAATTAAACAATAACATATAAACATATGTTTGTCAATACATTTTAGCCAGAAAAATTATTTTGTTAAGTTCCTATGGTATTAAAAATAATCCTTGTCTTTTAATATAAAAACATCCCTTTAACTAAGATGTCAATCAACACAAATGGTGGGTAATATAGGACTCGAACCTATGACCTCTTGCACGTCAAGCAAGCACTCTAACCAACTGAGCTAATCACCCATATATATGATAACTAAAGTTATCACAACAAATAAACTTAACTTCATATCCATTATAACACAAATTTATTAAATTTAACTATCTTTTATATTATTTCTTATAACTTTTACACCACAACTATTTTTTCTGACCACTTTTCGACCACTTTTTGACCAGCTGTTTGAAATTCATTAAAAAACGAACTATTTCTAGTTCGACTAATTCTCCTATGGTGCCGATAGACAGAATTGAACTGTCCTCTGAAGCTTACCATGCTTCTATTCTACCACTGAACTACATCGGCAGATAAAATTGATTAAAAGAAAATCAATTTTACAAAAACAATTAATGCTAGTATTACTCTATAAAAAGCAAATACTGAAAAATCATGTTTCTTAATATAACTAAGTAAAAACTTAATACTAAGTACACCTACAACAAACGAAGTAAGTACACCTACAACTACTTCTATTGAAAAGGTCAAATCTCCTACTTTTAATATTGTTGCCCCAAATATAATTGGTACTGACAATAAGAAAGTAAACTTAGTAACAGCCTCTTTCGAAATACCCATAAGTCTTCCTGTTAAAATGGTTGTACCACTTCTAGAAAAACCAGGAATAACAGCTAGAGCTTGTGAACAACCTACAATAAAAGCTTGTTTCAAACTAATTTTATCAAAAGTTGTTTCTTTCTTATAATGCTTACTAGCCCATTTATCACCTACATAAATAAGAACACCCATAACTGCTAAAGCAAGAGCTATTAACCATATTTGCTTACGAAATACATTCTCTATTACATCATCTAATATAAATCCCACTAAAGCACCAGGTATGGTAGCAATTACCAAATACCAAAACATCTTATTCTCGGTTGAATCCTCTTTCTTAGTAACTTTTCTAACTGCACCTACAAATAAGTTCCACCAATCTTTAAAGAAGATAGCTAAGACAGCCAGCAAAGTACCAAAATGTAGAGCCACATCAAAAGCAAGACCCGATTCTTCCCAACCAAATAAATAAGGTACCAATACTAAATGTGCTGAACTAGAAATTGGTAAAAATTCACCAACACCTTGAACAATTCCTAAAATAATACTTTGTATAATACTCAAAATTACTTACCTCACTCTCTATAATAATATAAATATAACTACCTAATTATAACATATTTTTATAAGAGAACCAAGAAAAAAGAAATATTTGACTATAATTTTACAATTATTATTTACTCTTTACTAACTTTTTTCTTTTAGCTAAAGCATCTGTATAAACAGGGCTCATCTTAACTTCACTAACATCTACAAGACCAAGTTCTGCCTCTTTAAGTAAGTTAGCTAAACGCATTTCTTCGATTAAACCACTATTAAGTAAATCTCTAATAGCCAGTGTTTGAGCTTTAATAACATCATCAGAATATGACATATCTTATTACCTCCTTAATGACCATTATTATAATATAATTCAATGTATAAAGTCAATTATAAATTACTAAACTTTTATAATTTCACAGACCTGACCATAGCCCATTTCCTTTTCTATTCTACCTAACCTTACCAAGACAATTTCATTATTGTTAATCTTATCATCGACAACAATAGGAATAAAATTAGAAGTATGAACGACAATACGACCATCTTTTCTAACTTCACTAACACCTTCTAAAATCTGGCCAATAAATTGTTCATAGTATTTTTTTTCACCAAGAGAAGATAATTCCAACACTTCATGAACTCTTCTTTTCTTAATATTACCTGGAATTTGTTCTTTCATTAAAGCGGCTTTCGTATTGTCTCTTTTCGAATAAGGAAAAGTATGAATTTTTGTAAAACCAATTTCCCTAAGCGTATCTAATGTCTCATTAAAATCGTCCTCTGTCTCGCCAGGAAAGCCAACGATCAAATCCGTCGTAATAGATATATCCGATCTTATTTTTCTAATTTCTGAAACTCTTTTAATAAAATAACTCTTATCATATCTTCTATTCATTAATTTTAAAATTCTATCACTTCCTGATTGTAAAGGAATATGTAAATGATTCGCAATAACATCACTATGAGCCATCAAATCCAAAATACCATCGGTAATTTCATTAATTTCAATCGAAGATAATCTTAAACGATATAACCCTGAGATGGAAATCAACTTTCTAAGCAAACTTTCCAAATTAGTATCAATATCCATTCCATATTTACCCGTATGAATACCCGTTAAAACAATTTCCTTGTATCCTGCTTTAACCAAATTACTAACTTCTCTAAGTACATCATCTTCCTTTTTACTTCTAATTCTACCTCTCGTATAAGGAATAATACAATAACTACAAAAAGCATTACAGCCATCTTGAATCTTAACAAAAGCTCTCGTATGATTCTCAAAGTGCCTAATTTCCATTTGCTCAAATTCTTGTTTACTCAAATCATAAATTCTCTCAATCTTTTCTTTTTTCTTCATATACTCATTGATCAACTCTACAATCAAAGACTTATCCTTATTACCAATAACAATATCAGCATCCATTTCAATATCCTTATATTTAATTTGACTATAACAACCCATGACGACAATAATAGCATCCTTATTTTCTCTTCTTGCATGATGAATTAATTTTCGACTCTTTCTATCACTTTCATTTGTAACACTGCATGTGTTAATAATATAAATGTCTGCTTTTTCATCATCATTAACAATCTCAAAACCATTATCCTTAAGTAAAGATATAACATATTCACTCTCATAAATATTAACTTTACAGCCCAAAGACATTACACAAACTTTCATCGCTTCACCTCTTTTTCCTAAGACAATATTATAAATGAAAAAAATAGTTATTGCAAACTATTTCTAAAATATTTAAGTTCTTCAATAAATTGTGCATCGTCTTCTTCATCATCAGTAATCTTAAAAAGACGATCTTTATTTTTCATAAGTTCATCATAACTAATAATAGCTTCTTCTTCTTGTTTAAGTTCATAATCCGTAAGTTCAATTGTCTGTGGTTTAATTTCTTGTTCCATCTTTCTTGATATTTCTTCAACAAAATTAACATTTTCTCGTTTAACATCCTCTTTAGCTTCCCCAATTTCAATTGGTTTTAATTTTTGCATTGTCTCATCCAAAGACTCTTCTCTAATAATATTAATTGGTGACGTTTGAAATCTTCGATTATCTTTAAGAGCACTCCTACTATATAGATTATTATTAGAAGAAACCGTATTATTACTAACTTGTGATCTAGTTGAAATAGTATCAGATGGACTTTCAATAATCTCTTCTTGTCCTACTTTCGTAGCTTGCTTTACTTCTTCCTTTCGTTTATCATCAATATTACTATTAGTATTAATCACAACTTCTTTATCAGTAACATTACCTATCATTTTACCCTTATCACTAACATCTTCTTTACTATTAATACTAATATTATTATTAATGTTATTTTTATTAACTACTGGTGCATCATCAGTTTCATCATCTGTAAAAATAGCCTCTTCTTCTAACGTTGCTTCTTGTTTTTCTTTAACTGGTTTAATATCTTTATTTAAATCCTTAACCGCAACTTTATCTATTTTTTTCTCCAATAAAGTTCTTTTTTCAGCTTCTAATTCAGCCACTTTCTTTGTTTTTTCCTGTAAAAGTTTTCCTAACTCCCTATTCTTACTAAATAAAAGAAACGTTGCCACCATAAAAAATAAAAAAACAAATAAAAATCCCCATACAACCACTAAACCACCAATATCAAGACTTTGGTAAAAAACACCAAAATTCTCCCAAATGTTCATTTTGTCACCTCATACAACTATAACTTACTACACTAGCAACATAAATTGCTGCTGTCTCAACCCGAAGGACCAATTTGCCTAAGCTAACACTTTCATACCCATTAGCGACTAAAAAATCTTCTTCCGAAGAAGAAATACCACCTTCAGGACCAATTACTATTATCATTTTAACACATTTATTCATCTTTTGTAAATACTTATTAATAAAGTTTTCACTTTCTTTGACACTTGCGACAAGCTTAATATCGCCATCTATGTTAGTAAGTTCTTTCAAACTCATCATTGGCCCAATTTTAGGAATAACATTCCGATGTGCTTGTTCGCTAGCTTCTTTACAAATCATTTCCCATCTTTCTTTTTTCTTTTTATATCTAACATCATCTAATTTAACAATACTACGTTCCATTTTTAAAGGAATAATCTCCTTAACTCCAAGTTCCGTAAGTTTTTGTAAGATTAAATCCATCTTCTGTTCCTTAACTAAACCAATAGCCACCACTAAATCTATATCAAGTTCATTATTCTCTTCTATTTCATCAATTACTTGAAAACTAAAAGGATCGAGATTTTTAATTTCACAGACATAAACCAGTTTATCAAAAACTACTTCAATCTTATCGCCCTTTTTCATTCTCATGACCCTTTTAATATGATGAATATCACTTTCTAATAGTTCTAACTCCCTATTTTTAGCAAAATAACGTTGCATCTAATCACCTCTAATTAAAATATCGCCGGTCATTTCCTTAGGAACATCTCTTTCCATAAGTTTAAGAACTGTAGGAGCAATATCACCTAGTTTCCCTTCTTTTAATTCTAAATTATCTTTTGTAATAATTAAAGGAACCTTACTAGTCGTATGAGAAGTAATAACATTATTCTTATCATCTAACATAATATCACTATTACCATGATCGGCCGTGACTAATAATATGCCCCTTTCTAAAACTTTCTCATACAATCTTCCCAAACACATATCGACCGTCTCTAATGCCTTAATCGTCGCCTCCATATCGCCCGTATGGCCAACCATATCCCCATTAGCATAATTAACAACAATTAAATCATAATCTTTATCTAAACATTCAAGCAAGTTATCAGTAATACCAGTAGCGCTCATCTCTGGTTTCAAATCATAAGTAGCTACTTTAAGTGAAGGAACTAGTATCCTATCTTCACCATCCAAAACTTTATCGACACCACCATCGAAGAAATAAGTAACATGCGCATACTTCTCAGTTTCCGCGATTCTAAGTTGCTTTAAACCTAATTTACTAACATATTCACCTAAAGTATTATCTAGTTTTGGAATTTCGTAAGCATAAGGTGCCAAAACTTCATCATTAACATACATCATCGTTACAACTTTAAGATTCTGATATTTATGATGGGAAAATTCATTAAAACTATCATTCGTAAAAATCTTAAATAACTGGCGCAAACGATCAGGACGGAAATTAAAGACAATCATACCATCATTATCTTCAATCATACCATCACTATCAATAATCGCCGGAATTACAAATTCATCTCCCTTATCTCTTTCATAATTACTTTCAATAGCCTCATGATAATTATCATAATGTTCGCCTACATTATCCGTCATCGCCTGATAAGCCTTTTCAATCCTATCCCAACGATTATCTCTATCCATTCCATAGTACCTTCCCCCAATGGTAGCAATCTTACCAAGGCCTAATTCCTTACATTTCTTATCGATCATATCCAAATATTTTTCTGCTACCTTTGGTAGAGTATCCCTACCATCTAAAAACAAATGCAAATAAACATTCTTAACATCTTCCTTTTTGCATAATTCAAGTAAAGCCATCAAATGATCAATATGTGAATGAATTCCCCCATCACTAGCTAGACCACATAAATGAAGTTTAGTATTATTCCTTTTAACATGATTAATCACTTCCAAAAATTTCTCATTACTAAAAAATTCCCCTGACTTAATCTTCTCATTAATAAGTTGTAAAGGTTGATAGACAATCCTCCCAGCACCAATATTCATATGGCCTACTTCACTATTACCCATCTGTCCTTTAGGTAAACCAACCAGTTCCCCACTTGCCTCTAGCAAAGTATGAGGGTATTTTTCCCATAACATATTAAAATTAGGCATCTTAGCTTGTTTAACAGCATTACCATGAACTTCATCACGCATACCAACACCATCTAAAATACATAGTACAACTGGTTTCATCTTATCACTCTCCTAGTAATATTTTATCATAAAAAATACATAATCCCAAGAAAAAAGCTAGTATTTTACATCTAATACTAGCTTTAATTATTCAAAAATTTCTTTATCTTCTTAAGCCACGAATTATCTTCTTTCGTAACATCACGGAGATTTTCAAAAATTTTCTTTTCTTCTCGTGTTAGCTTTTCTGGTATTACAACTTTAACAACGACATACATATCACCTTTACGATGTGTTAAAACATCTTCGACACCCTTACCACGTAACTTAAGTTTATTACCACCTTGAATACCAGCAGGAATTGTCAAATCAACTTTACCATAAATAGTAGGTACTTCTTTCTTACATCCTAACACCGCATCAGCAATACTAATAGGTAAATCTAGGTAAATATCATCATCTTCCCTTGTAAAAATCTCATGACTTTTAACCGTCAAATCAATATATAAATCCCCAGGTCTACCACCATTCGTACCAGCTTCACCTTTACCATTAATTCTAAGCCTTGTATGTGTATCAGCACCAGCAGGTACATCGACGGTAATTGTCTTTGTTTTCCTTACACTACCTGTACCACGACATTCCGTACATTTTCTCTCATAAGTTGTACCCGTACCATGACAATTAGGACAAGTTGTCTTATTTAAGAAAGTACCAAATAACGTCCTTTGCTCTGATGTTATCGTTCCACTACCACGACATTCACTACAAGTCTTAGCATTAAAGCCACCTTTACCATGACATTCTGGACATTCATCCATCACATCTAATCTAATATCTTTCTTCGTCCCATGAACTGCTTCATCAAAAGTAATTGTCATCTTATATAAAACATCATTACCCTTTTTAGGTCCATTAGCACTACGTCTACTACTAGAAGAAGTAAAGCCACCAAAGCCAAAGCCTCCTAAAATATCATCGAAAATATCACTCATATCAAAACCTTCAAAGCCAGAGAAACCGCCAGCTCCTCCATTATTATTAAAGGCCTGATGACCAAACTGGTCATATTGTTTTCTCTTATTAGCATCCGATAAAACAGCATAAGCTTCTTGAGCCTCTTTAAACTTTTCAGCCGCATTAGGTTCTTTCGAAACATCAGGGTGATATTTTTTAGCTAACTTACGAAAAGCCGACTTAATCTCATCTTGGCTAGCACTCTTACTAACACCTAACACCTCATAATAATCACGTTTATTCATATATCCTCCAACTAAAGATTAAGTCCTAGTAATAACTAGAACTTAAACTATTATTTTTCTTCAAAAGATGCATCGACAACATCGTCATCATCTTTTTTACCCTTTTTACTATCACTAGAAGATTCATCAGTATTAGTTTCAGTTTCAGCTTTAGCTTGATTTTCTTTAGCAGCTTCTTCGTAAACTTTTGTTGCAAGTTCATTAGCTTTTGTTAATAATGCTTCTTTAGCTTTATTAATTTCATCAATATCTTCACCTTCTAAAGCCTTATTAACATCCTTAATTAAATCTTCAGCTTCACTCTTTTCTTTATCCGTAATCTTTTCACCTAGATCTTTAATAGCTTTTTCTGTCATAAATACAACTTGTTCAACATCATTTTTAGCATCAACTAAAGCTTTCTTCTTATCGTCAGCTTCCTTATTAGCTTCAGCTTCTTTCATCATCTTATCAATTTCTTCATCTGTTAAAGTGTTAGAAGCTGTAATAGTAATAGATTGTTCTTTATTAGTACCTAAATCTTTAGCCTTAACATTAACAATACCATTAGCATCAATATCAAATGTAACTTCGATTTGTGGAACCCCTCTTGGAGCAGGTGGAATATTAGTAAGTTGGAAATTACCTAAAGTCTTATTATCGGCTGCCATTGGTCTTTCACCTTGTAAAACATGGATATCAACGGCAGGTTGATTATCAGCTGCTGTAGAGAATACTTGACTCTTACTAGTTGGAATTGTTGTATTTCTTTCAATTAATACTGTCATAACACCACCAAGCGTTTCAATACCAAGTGATAATGGTGTAACGTCAAGTAAGACGATATCATTAACTTCTCCTGTTAATACACCACCTTGAATAGCAGCACCCATAGCCACAACTTCATCAGGATTTACACCCTTATGAGGTTCTTTACCAAGTTCTTTCTTAATAAGTTCTTGAACACATGGAATACGTGTTGAACCACCAACTAAGATAACCTTATCAATATCACTGTCTTTAAGTTTAGCATCTTTCATAGCTTTTCTAACAGGTTCTAATGTAGAATCAACTAAATCTCTAATTAAATCTTCAAATTTAGCTCTTGATAATGTAACTTCCAAATGTAATGGACCATCGCTACCTTGTGAGATAAATGGTAAAGAAATTTGCGTAGAAGTAACACCAGATAAATCTTTCTTAGCTTTTTCCGCAGCATCTTTAAGTCTTTGCATAGCCATTTTATCTTTCGTTAAATCAATACCGTTCTCTTTCTTAAATGTATCAACTAAATAATCAACAATACGATTATCAAAATCATCTCCACCAAGTTTATTATTACCAGCCGTAGCTTTAACTTCAAAGACACCATCGCCAAGTTCTAGAATAGATACATCAAATGTACCACCACCTAAGTCATATACAAGTACAGTTTGTAAATTATCCTGCTTATCCAAACCATATGCTAAAGCTGCAGCCGTAGGTTCGTTGATAATTCTTTCAACTTCTAAGCCAGCAATCTTACCAGCATTCTTTGTTGCTTGTCTTTGTGCATCATTAAAATAAGCAGGAACCGTAATAACAGCCTTCGTTACTTTCTCACCTAGATATCCTTCAGCATAATCTTTCAAATAACTTAAGATCATTGCACTAATTTCTTCTGGTGAATATTTCTTACCCGCAACTTCGACCTTTTCATTAGTACCCATAAGTCTCTTAATTGAACTTACCGTATCTTTATTAGTAACAACTTGTCTTTTAGCAGCATCTCCAACGATTCTTTCACCATTTTTAAATGCCACTACTGATGGTGTTGTTCTACCTCCCTCAGGATTAGGGATAACTTTAGCTTCCCCAGCCTCCAATACTGAAACACAACTATTTGTTGTACCTAAATCAATACCAATAATTTTACTCATAATATCACCTTTCCTTATTCATTAACTTTGACCATCGCCGGTCTAATAACTTTATCTTTATACATATAACCCTTCTGTAACACTTCAAGAACAACACCTGAAGCCTTACTTTCATCTTTATCGGTCATAACACCTTGATGATAAGTTGGATCAAATTCCTTATCTAAACATTCAATCTCACTTACCCCAAATTTATTAAGCATCTCTCTAAGTTGCTTATAAACCATTTTAATACCTTCTAGAAACTTTGAAACCTCATCGTCAGGATTATCATCATCCATTGCAATAGCTCTTTCCAAATTATCTAAGATAGGAAGAAAGTCCATAATCATGTCCTCATTAGCATATTTGAACATCTTCGTAACTTCTTCTTCTCTTCTTCTTTTATAGTTTATAAGCTCAGCTTGGTTTCTTAGAAGTGCTTCTTCTAAATCTTTAATTCGTTTAGCTAGAACATCCGTCTCAGGAATCTCATTTTCAACGACCATTTCCTCTTCCTGTTCTCTTTCCTTTTGTATTTCTTCTAAGTTTTCTTTACTTTTCTTTTTCATTCATGCCTCCAATATTTTCCTTAATATAATCGAGCATTGCTACCACTTTACCATATTCCATTCGCTTAGGCCCCATAATAGCAATTGTTACTTCTTCACCATTAATATCATATTTCGTTTTAATTACTGAAACATCATCCGTAATTTCGCTCTCTTCACCGATATAAATCTTAATATCATTATCATCATCTGCAGTAATAGTATTAATAAGATTACTATCTTCAAACTTGTTTAAAATTTCCTTAACCTTATCGATATTCGTAAACTCTGGCTGTTTCAAGAAATTAGTTCGACCGACAACACGAACATCGTTAGCTTTGTTTGTAAACTCATTAAACGCATCATAGAAAGCATTGTACAAAACCTCATGCTGTTTAACATACTTCGAAATAATTGGTTTAACTTCGTACTCTAATTTCTCACTAACTTCATTGATTGGTGTATTAACAACTAACTTATTAATAAGTTCGACTGTTTTCACAACCTCACTCATCTCGACATTCTCTGGCAACACCATATTCTTATGTTCAACAAAACCCTTATCCGTAATTGCCATCGTTAAAATTCTATTCGCTTCCAAGGGAACAATTTCCACTTTCTTAAGACGATTATCTTTAGAAGCATTACCCAAAACAATTGAAGTATAATTAGTAATTTCTGAAACAAGTTCAATGCTACGCTTAATGGTATCATTTAAATCAAGTTCATTATTGCGAAATATTGTCTGTAGTTTCAACATATCTTCGCCGGTCATTTCTTTAGGTTCCATTAAATTATCGACGTAATAACGGTAACCATCTTCACTAGGAATACGGCCTGATGCAAAATGATTTTTCTCGAGTAACTTAAGTTCTTCTAGACGAACCATTTCATTTCTGACTGTGGCACTAGAACAATTCAAACTATTGCAAATATGATTAGAACTAACTGGTTTAGCCGTTTTAATATATTCTTCAACAATACATTTTAAAATTGCTCTTTGTCTTTCCGTAATCATTTTACCACTTCCTTAGCACTTCTAATTTATGAATGCTAAATACATTATATGACTAATAATTAGCAATGTCAAGTCCTTTTTGCTAATTTTTTTTAAATTTTATCGCATGGCGTCCCTCAGAAATTAAAAAAGCAACTTATATAATTATAAGTTACTTCATATTTAGTATAAAAATTTACTTTATTACTTTCCAATATCCTATTTTTTTAGAACCAATTCTCTCAATATACCCCTTTTCTTTTAATTCCTTGATATTTCTTTTTATTGTTATTTCAGAAACATGTAATTTTTTAGACATTTGCTTTTGTTTAATATTAGGTTCTTTTTTCAATAAATTTAAAGTATCATTTAAAGTATCATTTAAAGTGTCATTAACCAAATCAATGAAATATTTTTATTTCTACTTCATATATTTCTTCATAATACTATCAATTTTCTTATTAGTTAAAGGTTTTGTAATCGTATCTTCAAATCCTTCTTCCTTATACTTGTTCTCATAGTTCATCTTATTAGGAGTAACCATCATTATCTTAATTAAATCATAATTGACATGATCCATAACACGTGCTAACTTATTAGAAGTATTAACCATCAAATAACTCCTAACCGCATCAATATCAGGAATAATATCATCTACTATTACCATATCAAATCTTTTACTAGAAGTAAATTTATTATCCATATCTTTAGCACTTTCAATGCTATCGACAAACACTTTATAGCCTGCTAAAATATCTCTTAATTTCTTAACTCTTTCCTTATCATCATCAATAATTAATATTCTCTTCGAAGAAGCATCAAAATAATTAATCTTACTCTTATCTTCTTCTTCATCTATCTTATCATCCTCATAATCATTGATACTATGTTGATCTAAAACTATTTCAAAACATAACTTATTATTTTTAACGCTAATATCAAACTTACTATTCATTAAATTTACTAATCTTTTAACTACTTCAAATTCTAATATTAACGTATCTTTCTTAAAAAAATCAGTATATTCTTTCTTAATATTTTTCTTATCAACTTCTACTAAAATAGTAACACGATATAAACTACCGACCGACATACTACTCAAATTAAAATCCAATGATTTAACATCACTAACTTTTAAAATACCATCATATAAAGACATAAATAACTGTTTTATTAATGTAGCATCACCATATAACACTGATGGTATTTTATGAATTTCATTTGTATTAACTAAAATATTCTTGTTTTTTAACTTAAACAAATCCAAAATATCTAAAATAAGTTGCTTAGGTTCATAGTTCTTTTTATTAAGTTTAAATCCCTCACTTTGAATTTTAGCAAGAGCAACCAAACTATCGATTTGATCAACAAAATTCAAAGAGAACTTTTGCATATTTTTAACTTCTTCTCTTACTTCATTCATATCATTATAATTAATTTTCTTATGACCAAAGCGATTAAATTCATTAATCGTAGGCTCTAAATTAGAAGTAAAAGTATCAATAACTTTATTAGAAATATTTCTTGATTTTTCTGCTTGTTCTTTCTGATAATTAAGTTCTCTTATCATCTTAAAGTCAGGATTCTCAATTGTAAAGTACATCAAATATAAAATAAATACTTCCATACTACTATATAGTAAAAATTGTGGATTAGCTTGTTGGAAAGTCATAATAACAACACCAATTGTTACAAAGAAAATAATAGGGGTATATTTAGCTTTATTTAATCTTTTAAAATTAATAACAATAGATATAAGACATGTAATTATACACAAAACTGATATTCCATAAACAACAGAAGCACTAGGACCATAACTATATTGAATATTACCATCACTATATAAATATAATGGTAAAGCTATAATTAAAGAAATAGCAATAACATAAATAGCATAAATAACACTTCTTAAATTATTATATATTTTTATCCCTTTTTCTTTAATTTCTATTAAAGACGTAGAAACATAAACAGTATAAAAAGAGAAGAATATTGCCCAAGATACTAAATATAGTAAAAATCCTTTTGTAACTAAAGAAGTAAATAAACTATCAATTCCAATATAATTAAAACCAATAACTTGACATATATCCAAAATAACTCCAATCAGTGAACAAACAATCAAGACAAAGAAGATCTTATTTTCTTTATTTAAAGTCCTCTTTTCAACCAAAAAATTGATAAACAACAAAATAATATAAAACAATGAACACCCCATAATCAAAATATTAGGATTAAAATTCATTTAATTTACTCACCACTTTCTATCTTTTTTTAACTAACTGTTTTACTGTATCATAATTAACTTTACCTGTTTCCATATAAGGCATTTTATCTATTGGTGTAATTATTTTAGGAAGGTCAACTTTTCGAAGTTGCATTACTTCTCCCGTGACTCTATCTTCAACAGGTTTAGTAAGTAACAACTTAATCTTATTAATAATATCCGGATCATTCTTAAATTCATCATTTATTACTACTAAAGCTGCTCCTGTATCGCCATATTCATCAGGATTATCCGTTGCCACTACAACTGCATCATCAATACAAGGTAAACTTTTCAAAACATCAGCAACATGATTACAATATACTTTAACCCATTCACCAGATTCATCCATTCGACCAAAGAAATCTTGATTACGTCCCGCTGTTTTCAAATACCCCGTCTCTGTTAAAATACCTGTTGCATCGCTTTTAAACCATGTAACACCTTTATCGTCTGTAAATTTAGCTTTCTTTGTTTCTTCCTCATTCTTATAATAATGAGAAAATACATGTTTACCTGAAACACAAATGATGCCTTCTTCACCATATTTAAGTTCTTTACCCGTCTCAGGATCAATTACCATCATATTAGCGCCCACAAGTGGTCTACCAACTGTCTCAGGGTCAACATCAACTAAAGCATTCGTTCCTGCACCTCCAACTTCACTAAAGCCAAGACCATTACATACTTTAGCATTACTATTATGTCTCCTAAAATAATCCGTAATAAGAGCATTCTTCTGACTAGACAAATATAAGCCACCACTCATTGCAATATTAATATCTGATAAATCCATCTTATCAACCATTGGCGAAGCCATCAACATATCATAAAAATTAACTGTACCAAAGATAAAATTAGGCCTTTTAGCTAAATAATTATGAATCGTGGCTGCCGACAAATTAGGAGCTAAGATAATCTCTTTACCACATAACATCGATAAAATTGCCGAAGTATCCAAACCATATGGAACTTTAAAAGTAACGACAACAAGACACTTCTCATCTCTATTAATTTTAACACCAGTTGAATTCTTACAATATAGCGCATTAGCAATAATATTTTCATTACTAAGAACAATAGCTTTAGGTTTTCCTGTCGTACCACTTGTAAAAGAAATCTGTGCTGTATCCTTACCACTACAATGTTCTTTTACTTTTCCTCGATAGCAATCACTAACCAATTTAAGATCATAAAAATTAACTCTCTTATCGTAACCTATTAAATCCTTAGCCAATAAATTAAAGTCCTTACGATCAACTTCTTTTTCGTCGATGGAAATAATATTATTTACTTTTGTCTGCTTTAAAATTTCATCATTATAAACATTATTTGCACCATAGTTAATTAATAAAGGTGATTCAAACCAATTCAAATCATGAATAACCTCCGGCAAAGTTGGACTAGCCCCTAGCATTGAACAAATAGCGCCAATCCGATTACAAGCCAAATAAGTTTCAATCGCTTGTGCTATATTAGGAGAAGATACAACAACAATATCCCCCTTTTTTACGCCCATTTCCCTAAAAGCTTTCGATAATATCTTAACATTATCAAATAACTCTCCATAGGTCATTCTTAAATTATCACAATCAATGGCATACCCTTTATTATTAAGATTAATAAACCTAAGCGCCTCATAAATACTCATATTAGGTATAAAAGGATGCTTTGCCAAAAAACTTACATTATCTTCGTTCCTTCGATCGATTGAAGGATAACCCGTATAATTCATTCCATTTCACACTCCCTAAAATAAAACTTTACAACTAAATCTTATCATATATTCACAAATATTACAACCCTAAAAAATAGTACCACCTTAAGTAGTACTATTTAAACTATTTATTATTTTCTTTTAAAACATCGATTGCTTTACGCATCTCTAAATCATATTTTAACATATCACGGTCAATTTCTTTAAATAATTCTTCGGTTGTAATACCATATTGTGAAGCAATCTTTTCTGCTTCTTTATCAACGTCTTTTTCTGTTACTTTAATCTTTTCTTCTTTAATAACAGCTTCAAGTAAATAACGATATTTAATTCTATTTAAAGCTTCATCGTGCATTTCTTTCTTAACATCTTCTTCCGTTGTCTTAGCATATTCAAAATAAATCTCTTCATTAATTCCCTGCATAGCAAGTCTATCTACAAACTGCTTGTACATATTATTAATTTCCCGATCAACTAACTCATCTTCAAGTTCAATTTCCATATTTTTTGAAGCAGCTTCAAGAAGTGCATCAATAAAAACATTGTCAGCGTGATGTTCTTTTTGTTCAGCAATTTCTTCTTTAACCATTTTTTCTAATTCTTCTTTATTAGTAACACCATCAATTCCTAAATCATCGAAGAAATCTTTATCAAGTTCTGGTAAAACTCTATTCTTAATATCGTTAACTTTAACTTTAAAAGTAACTTTCTTACCTTTTAAATCCTCAGCATGATAATCTTTAGGGAAAGTAAGTTCAATATCCTTTTCTTCATCTTTACTCATCCCCACAATTCCCTCTTCAAAACCAGGAATAAAACTATGACTACCAATCTCTAAAGAATAATTTTCAGCTTTACCACCTTCGAAAGGTTTACCATCCATAAATCCTTCAAAGTCAATAATAGCAATATCACCATTTTCTACTTTACCATCTTTTTCTACTAATTCAGCATAGTGCTCAATCATATGATGAATTTGATGATCAATTTCATCTTGTGATACTTCAACTTTATCTTTCTTAACGCCTAACTTCTTATATTCCCCAAGTTTAACTTCAGGATCCGTAATAATATTAAAATTAACTTCTAATCCCTCTTCATCTGATTTAACAATCTCAATCTTAGGTTCAATAATAGGAATAATTTTATCCTTTTCAATAATATCCTTATATCTTTGTTGCATTAAAGTATCTGTAGCCTCAAGTAAAATTTCTTGCTTTCCATATTTCTTTTCATAAACATCTCTTGGAACTTTTCCTGGTCTAAAACCATCAATTTTAGCTTTCTTATTTAATTTCTTAAAAGCTTCATCAATTGCCTTTTTCCATTCTTCTCCACTTACTTTAAAATTAATTGTCTTTCTCATTCTTATTTTACCTCCACAATTTCAACATCATATTTACCATTTGGACTTTCAACAGGACAAATATCACCTTGTTTGTGTCCAATAATAGCTTTAGCTAATGGTGATTCATTAGATACCTTGTTGTTTGAAGGATCAGCTTCTTTGGAACCGACGATGCGATAAACTTCAATTTCATCGTCATCAATATATTTAATTGAAACTGTCGCACCTAAACCAACTTTACCACTATTATCGTTTTCAATAATATGCGCATTTTCCATAATCTTTTCAAGTTCCAAAATACGACCTTCAATTTGGGCTTGTTCTGCTCGAGCAGCATCATAATCAGCATTTTCTGATAAATCTCCTAAAGCTCTAGCATCCTTTAAAGCCTTAATAACTTCTGGGCGACGAACATTTTTAAGTTCATTAAGCTCTTCTTCAAGTTCTAAGAATCCTTCATTAGTCAAATATACTTTATCTTCTGACATATTCTCACCTCTTCACTATTTCAAAATTCTACTATATTTCTTATGCTTTGTCAAGTAAATTTCACTAAGTTGTCATACGATAAATTATACTTTAAAATATAATTTTAATTATTGTTTTTTTTAATTTCCTCAATAATTAAATAAACATAAGAATGTGGTGCAAAAGAATACATATCTTTCGCTATATCTTTATATCTTTTTTCTATCAATTTAGCATTTTTAATAGCTATATCAGTTTTATCACAAATCATTTCATATATATTTTTAGTCTCCTTATACTTAGGAATTAAATTTTTTATTTCTTTCTTAACATCACTACTACTCTTAAAATTTAAGTTATTATTTCTAAAATGCATTAAATACCATATTTCAAAAGTAGGAGCAGAAGTAATAATTTTAATTCCATAGCTAATACATTTTTTTTGAACCTTTTTAATATCACATATTCTCTTATCATCTAAATCAGTATCTATTACTAAAAAAATCTTATCATCATATCTAACACTAATATCATTCATTTCCATATAATTAATTAAATCATCTAGCATCCCACTTACATCTGTACTATTACCAGTTGCAAATTTAATTCTAGAATTTCTACTATTAAAATTATTAAAATAAATCTTTTCTGCTGACTTAGTTCCTTCTGTTTTAATCAAAATAAGTGATTTTCTTTCTCTCTTTTGAATTAATCTTGCCATAGCGAAACATCATCCTTAATAAAAGGTATACCATCAAATCTTCCATTCAAATAACCTTTTTCAATATTTTCATTTTTTCTTACAGAAAAAGAATCTAAAGAATATAAATCACTAATACCAGTATCAATATTTTTATCAACAACCCATATCTGGTCTCTTCTAAACAATTCTAAATCCATCAAATTAATCATATGTGTTGAAAAAATAAGCATACTATTAGCCTTATTAATATTAGGATTATTAAATAAACCAATGATAAATTTAACCAAAAGAGGATGTAAACTTTTTTCTAGTTCATCAACAACAATAACCATACCATTTTCAAAAGCTTTCATTAAAAAAGGTGCCATAGCAAATAAAATCTGGGTCCCCGTTGATTCATCTTCAAAGTCTAATTTATATCTACTCTTCAATCCCTTACTATCAATAATTTCATGAATAAATTCAATATTAACATTCTTAACCATTGGTTCTCTAATTATATTATTTGTTAACCCAGAAGTCAAAGATAAAACCATATCATTTTCTTCATAATTAACATTAATATCTTTAATTACCATATCAGCCATACCTAGCAATTTTAGGGTAAATTTTTTAAGTTTATCATCTTCGCTATTAAAATCAATCAAAGAAGTATCAGATACATGTTTTAAATCACTATAAACATTAATAAAATTCATAAACCATAAAAAAGCTGGCTTAGTCTTATCATAATTCCATGTTGTAGCAGTAGCTAAAAATAACTTATTATCCGTATTTTTAACTTCGATTGCTCTTAACTTTTTTTCATCTGTTTTATAAGTATACTTATTTCCTTTTTCTCTCTTAAAAATCAAAGTAGGTTTCTGTGAATAATAAGCTTCTAACACTTCTTCATATATTTTATTCTTATCGACCTTAAAAAAGTACTTATATTTAACACCATTTGCAATAAAGACAAACTCAAACGATGTTGGTTCTTCTTTCTTTTTTTCATCAAACATAAAAGGAACAATATCAATCCATTTTCCACCAATAGGCATTACATTAGATTTTCTAACCATAGAAATAGCTACCGTAAGTGCTTTAATTAAATTGGATTTCCCAGACGCATTGGCGCCATATATTGCCGCACTTTTAAGTAAGTTATAACGTTCTAAAGTAAAAACATTATTACTATTTTCATCACCCTTGCTTTTTTCCATTGAAAAAGTAACCTTGTCTTTAAATGAGCGAAAGTTTTCTACGCTAAATTCAATTAACATTATAATCACCTCTTTAAAGATATTATACTATATTTTTACCAAAAAACAACATTATTTTTATTATTTTTGCGTTTTTAGTACATAAAAAGCAAAAATATTAAAATAAGTATATAATATTTTATTAAATAATTATAATTTAATACAAGTTATCAATTACTATATTTTCTTGTAGGAAAATATATTTGTATTTTCTTTACTATATTTTTTTAATAGCTCTATACCTTAATTCGCATAATATCATCTTTTCTAACTAAAATATCAAGTTTAAACCTAATAATTTCCTCAGGATGTCTTGCCGCATCAACTAATTCACCATCTTCATTATATATATCAGGCACGGTAAAAGTAAATGTCTTGGTTTTAGGACCAAATATTTCTACCACATCACCCTTTTTAAAGAAATTACGTTCTGTTATCGTAACTATTTTATTTTCTTCATCATAATCCAAGACAATTCCTAAAAAGTCTTGATTAGATACCTCTTGTCTACCTAAAAAATATTGGCCCTTAACATCCGGAAAAGTATTAAAAAATTGTTCTTCACTATCCCGATTAGCTACTCTATTTAATATTTTCTTATAATAAGCTAACTTCTCTTCATCTAAAGTACCATCATAATAACTATCAATCGCCTCTCTATAAGTACTAACAACTGTTGCAATATAATAATTACTTCGCATTCTACCTTCGATCTTCAAACTAGCAATACCAATTTCAATCATCTTTGAAAGCATACTAATCAAAGACAAATCTTTCGTACTCATCGTAAACTCCGTATCACTTTCCACTTTTTCTTTATTATCATCATATAAATCAAAACAATAGCGACATACCTGAGCACATCCACCTCGGTTAGCATCACGATTCGTAAAATAATTAGATAATACACATCTACCAGAATATGAAGAACACATCGCTCCATGAACGAAAGTCTCAATCTCCATCCCTGTCTTATCAATAATATCTTTAATCTCAGAATAATGAAGTTCCCTTGCCAAAACAACCCTAGATACACCTAGATCTTTCCAAAAATTAACACTTTCATAATTCAAAGTAGAGGCCTGCGTCGACATATGCAATTCCAAATTAATTTTCTTCTCTTTTACGAAAGAAATAAGCCAAGGATCAGACATAATAATCGCATCGACGCCTGCCTCTTCTAAGCTTCTTAAATATTCTTCTAATCCCTTTACATCTTCATTATGAAAGACAATATTAACCGTAACATAGATTTTCTTCCCCAACTCATGCGCAATATCACATGCTTCCTTAATCTCATCAACACTAAAATTAGTCGCATTAGCCCTTAAACTAAAATCTCTTCCACCAATATAACAAGCATCCGCCCCGTAGTGGAAAGCCACTTTTAACTTTTCCAAACTACCGGCCGGTGCCAAAAGTTCAATTTTCTTCATCACTATTCACCTCCTACTTCTTAACTTTATAAATACTCTTCGTATGAAAGAATCCTTGATATAAACCATTCATTTTCTTCTTTTTAATAAAATTCTTAATCACATCCACTAAATCACTAGCTTTAAAACCATCGATAACAATATAATCAATATCATCTAAATCATCTAACTCATTAACCAAATTAACAGGTTCTTTCGTATAAATTATCGTCCCATACTCATCTTGGGTAATAGAATAAAAATCATCATTATTTCTAATAAAATAACAATCCCCTTGCTTTTCTTTCTTAATATATGCAAAATAATTCGTAATTAAATACCTTCTTGAATAAAAAATAGGCAAATAACCATATCCCGTAAACATAATAATCTTATCTGTTTTCTTTCTAATTTCCAAAAGTTCCTCTTTCGTAATATCCGAACTAATTAAACTACCATCTACTCCTTGTTTAAAATAAAATTCATTACTATTAATACTCGTATTCAAATGTTCTTGACTAATAATTAAAGGAATATCTAAACCAAGTTTTTTCTTAATTTCTATAATAGCTACATCATAAAATAAAACCATATCAACCTTTATTCTATCTAACTCTATAAGAACCTCTTCTAACTTCGCTAGATCTTTATTATGCATCATCTTATTTAAAGAAACAACAATTATTTTATCCGTCTTCTTCCTAATTTCTTTAATATCATCCATATTAACATAGAAATTACTAGCAACTGCTAGATCATCATAAGATAAAATAATTCCCCCAATATCTAACTTTAATACTTCATCAATATTCTCTCTCTTATCAACTTTAACTAATAACTTACTCATACTTCCTCCTTGATATAGCTATCTTATCACCAACACTGACATATTCTGTATCAAATTCTAAATTATTATCCAAAAAAGCGATATAATTACTTATCTTTCTAACAATTCCCTTTTGATTCTTCGTAACAGCAAGACTAGGATCCTCAACTAAACCATGAAAAGAAAGATTATCCGTAATAATATATCCCTTTCTATCCAAATTAACCTTATATTTATTAAAAAAATCAATATTATGACCCTTACTAGCATCAATAAAAATAAGATCAAATTTACCATCAACTACCGTATCCATAGCATCGCCCCAAATAATATTAATTCTATCATCCAAATTAAAAAGATGAATATTCTCTACAGCTTTCTTATATCTCTCTTCATCTCTTTCAATCGTCGTAACCTTAATATCATCCCTAACACTAGCCATCTTCAAAGCGGAATACCCAATCGCACTTCCAATCTCTAAAATATTCTTAATATCGTTTTCTTTAATAAATTCACATAAATATTCTATCCCATCCTTTTGCATAATAGGAATACGATTAACTTTAGCATATTCTTCTATTTCCTCTAACATCGAAAATCCCTCACTTCCAAGTTACCCTAATTATACTAAAATTAATTATCTAATGCAAGTTTTTATGTATTAACCCTACCAGGGAATATAAACATATCTATTTATTTAACAACTTCTTTCTTACCATATGTACTTCTTCTAATTCTCTTTCTTTATTGCTAATATTAAGAATACTTTCTAATCTATTAAATATTATATATTTGTATTTCAACCTTTATCTTTGAAAATTAGTTTTTTAATATCACCCCACTTGTAATTAAACTATAACATACAAACATGTGTTTGTCAATGTATTTTAGTTAAAAAAAATATTTTGTTAAGTTCCTATTATACAATTATGTAGAATTCTACATAAATACAAAAAAACAACCAGCTAAAAGCTAATTGTTTCTCTAATTTTTTCTAATATTCATAATATAAATCATCCGTTTTTAATTCTTCAATCGTACTTAAATGTTCTTGATAAGTTTCACTAAAATAAGTCTTTCCATTCTTATCTGCAACAAAATAATAATAATCATTACTATTTGGATTTAAAACAGCTTCTAACGAGCTAACTGACACATTAGATACCGGTCCTACTGGTAATCCCTTAAATGTCGTACATCTCGTATTATAATCATTACATTCATTAATTTCACTCTGATATAAATCCCTATCAGCCATATTAATCTTAATTCCATAATAAGTAGTAACATCACTACCTAAAGAAATATCATCAGCTAAACGATTAAAAAATACTCCTGCCACTGTAGGTCTATCCTCAGAACTTGGACTTTCAAGTTCAACAATACTAGCCAAAGTCATAAGTTCATGGACACTCATATCACTATTTTCTATTTCATCCTGATAATCACTTAGTTTATCACTAGTATTATCTAACATTACTTTAAAAATATCTCTAATATCATCATCTTTCGCAAAAGTATAAGTATCAGGATACAAATAACCTTCTAGTGAATAATAAATCCTACTATCTTTAATATCATCAGTTAAAAACCAATATTCACCAATCAAAGTATCTAAATACTCACCATCATCTAATAAAGCATATATATCATCTTCACTATTATCTGTCTTTTCACTAATTAAACGAACAACTTCCCGCATATTAATGCCTTCTTTAAAAGTAATTGAAGCATCGCTATCTTTAGATATTTTCCCCCCAGACAATACTTCGACAATCGTTCTTACCCCCATATTCTCACTTAAATCATAAATACCAGCCTGTAAATTTCTATTATTAGTAAGAAAAGTATATATTTGAAAACTATTTTTACTTCTAATCAAGTTTTCTTCTTTTAAAAGACCCGCGATATCCGCGACACTAGTACCAGCTTCAATCTCGATCTTCTTAATCGTATCATCTTTTGATACAGGTGCTAAACAATAGTTAAAAACAGCACACACTAATATAATACCACTAGCTAGTAGGATGACTAAAGCAAGTGCTACATTCCTAAATTTCTTCATACATCCTCCCTAATTATTCTAAAATTAATTATTATTACTATTATCGCTACTATCTTCTTTAGCTTTCTCTTGAATAGAATTTAAAATTGTTTCAATAATCTTCCATTCTCTATCTGTCTCAATAGGTAATAGTTCACCACGCTCATCATTAGGATTATATATTGAAGCATAAACCCTCGTATTTCCTTCATCATCTTCTGTATTATCAGTATAGACAATATAATTTTTCTTTGTCTCTTCTGATTCAAAAGTAAATAATACTTCACAATCAACTTCTTTTCCCTCTTTATTCACAACTTTAAACATATTATTCTTCTCTTCCATTTTTCATAGTCCTTTCTCTATCTAAATAATCTTGTAAAATAATCTGAGCCGCAATACCATCCACTTTTTTCTTTCTCTTTTTCCTTGACATATCCGCCTCGATCATCACATTATTTGAAATAACCGAAGTAAGTCTCTCATCCATAAGTGTAACTTTAACTAAAAGTTGCTTTTCTAACTTTTCTTTAAAATCTAATGTTATTTCTGCCCTTTTTCCTAAAGTATTATTCATATTTTTAGGTAAACCTAATACAATTACATCAATATCATTTTTTAAAATAATATCTTTTAACTGAGGTATTAAAGAATCATAATCATCTTCGTCAAATCTTAATGTCGTGTAAATCGTTGCAATCGTATTAGTCGTATCTGATATAGCAATACCTAAAGTTTTACTACCCAAGTCTAACCCTAGACATCTCATTTCAAATAACCTTTCAACATCATTTCAAGCAAACTAGCTCGGTCGATTTTACTCATCTTAATACGAGCATCCTTATAACTAGAAATATACCCCAAATCTCCGGTCATTAAATAACCGACGATCTGATTAATTGGATTATAACCTCTTTCTTTTAAAGCTAAATAAACATCTCTAACAATCAATTTCATCTTCTCTTCATTAATAAGATTACGATCAAAAATAACTGTTGCATCATTATTCATTAGTCTCACCTCTAGTCTCATCATTTACATATCTAATTTTACCATGATATATTTTTTTTAACAACCCTATTTCCTAAATTTTAAAAAAAATGTCATAATATGTTGTTATCAATAGGCAAAATAAAACCCTTGATATACAAGGGATAAAATCATAATGGCGGAGACAGAGAGATTTGAACTCTCGCACCAGTTTCCCGGTCTACACCCTTAGCAGGGGCGCCTCTTCAGCCTCTTGAGTATGTCTCCAAAAAAAGCTTACATATTAATAATAGCGGTTTTCTATCAAATTGTCAACCGCCTATTTAACTTTTTTAAAGAAAAGTTAAATTTCTTGTAAAACTTTAAATTAATTCAAGTTCCCAATACTGGCAAATTGGGCATTATACATTTCGGTGGGCGCCACCGTATTTCTTTTTTGTCTCCGCCATTAAATCATAACACAAAATCAAATTATTTCAAGTATTTATATACATTTATCACAATAAAAGATATTCTACCCACAATTATTTGATAATTACCATTAAAATGATCAAAATAATTATTATATCTTGATAAATTTATCTTAAAATGATATTATGTTATTACACTAGTAGTAGCAAATAATAAGTCAAACTAGTTAATATTAAAGGAGGAAAGAAAATGCAAGAATGGAAAAATTTTAAAGGTGAAAAATGGAAGAATAACATCGATGTTAAAGATTTCATTTTAAATAACTATACTCTATATACAGGAGATGAATCTTTCTTAGAAGATTCGACTGATAAAACTAAAAACGTCTGGCATATCTGTGAAAAATTAAAACAAGAAGAACTAAAAAAAGGCGTTTTAGATATTGATGTTGACCATGTATCTGGTATTAATAATTTTGATCCTGGTTACATTGATAAAGAAAATGAAGTTATTGTTGGTCTTCAAACTGATGCCCCAATGAAAAGAATGATCAACCCTTATGGTGGTATCAGAATGGTCAGAAGTTCCTTAGAAGCCTATGGTTATACTTGGAATAAAGAAGTAGAAAAACATTTTACTACTTATCGTAAAACCCATAATGATGGTGTCTTTGATGCCTATACAACCGACATTAAATTAGCAAGACATGCTGGCTTATTAACAGGCTTACCCGATGCCTATGGAAGAGGAAGAATAATCGGCGACTATCGTCGTATTGCTTTATATGGTATTGATTATCTTATTGAGAAAAAAGAACAAGACAAAATAGATAATGAAAAAGAAATCTTAGATGAATATAATATTCGTCTTCGTGAAGAAATAAGTATGCAGATTAAAGCCTTAAAAGAAATCAAAGCTATGGCTCAAAGTTATGGTTTTGATATAAGTAAACCTGCTAAAAATGCTAAAGAAGCTGTTCAATGGTTATATTTTGGTTATTTAGCAGCCATTAAAGAAAACAATGGCGCGGCCATGAGTTTAGGTAGAACATCAACTTTCCTAGACATCTACATTGAAAGAGATTTACAAGAAGGATTAATTACCGAAACTGAAGCTCAAGAACTAATCGATCAGTTTATTATTAAACTTCGTATTGCTGAACACCTAAGAACCCCTGAATATAATGAATTATTCGCCGGAGACCCTACTTGGGTAACCGAATCTATTGGTGGTATGACTGAAAATGGCCAACCATTAGTAACTAAAAATTCATTTAGATACTTACATACCCTAACAAACCTAGGACCTGCACCAGAACCAAATATGACTGTCTTATGGTCTCCTGACCTACCTGAAAATTTTAAAAAATATTGTGCTAAAATGTCAATTGAAACTGATGCCATCCAATATGAAAATGATGAATTAATGCGTCCTATTCACGGCTGTGATTATGCTATTGCCTGCTGTGTATCAGCGATGACTGTCGGTAAACAAATGCAATTCTTTGGTGCTAGATGTAACTTAGCTAAAGCCCTTCTCTATACCATCAATGGAGGTATCGACGAGAAAAAAGAAGAATTAATTGTTAAAGATTTTAAGCCTCTTACTGATGAAGTATTAGATTATGATAAAGTAATTAAACAATATGATAAAATGTTAGACCAAGTTGCTAAAACATATGTTGATGCTATGAATATTATTCATTATATGCACGATAAATATGCTTATGAAGCTGGTCAAATGGCTCTTCACGATACTGATCCCGAAAAATTAATGGCCTTTGGAATAGCCGGTCTATCAGTTGCCGTCGATTCACTATCAGCCATTAAATATGCTAAAGTATCACCTATCAGAAATGAAAAAGGTATAGCTATTGATTTTAAAATTGAAGGTGATTTCCCTAAATATGGTAATGATGATGATCGTGTCGATCAAATTGCTGTTGATCTAGTTAACAAATTCATAACTAAACTACGTTCTCATCCCCTATATAAGAAAGCTATTCACACTCTATCAATTCTAACGATTACCTCTAATGTTGTCTATGGTAAAAAAACTGGTACAACACCAGACGGAAGAATTGGTGGAACACCATTTGCCCCAGGTGCTAACCCTATGCATGGCAGAGATACAAGTGGTGCCCTCGCATCTCTAAACTCTGTTGCCAAAATACCATATACTAACACCTGTGAAGATGGTATCTCCAATACTTTCTCTATAACACCAAACGCTCTAGGTCATACTAAAGATGAACAAATAAATAATTTAGTGTCTCTATTAGATGGTTACTTCAAACAAAAAGCCCATCATCTAAATGTCAATGTTTTAAATCGTGAACTTCTAGAAGATGCCAAAGAACATCCCGAAAAATATCCAACTCTAACCATTCGTGTTTCAGGTTATGCCGTTTTATTCAATCGTCTAAGTAAAGAACAACAAGAAGAAGTAATTGCAAGGACCTTCCATGAGCACATGTAAAGGTAAATTCAATTCTATTGAAACGATGGGCCTAGTCGATGGTCCTGGTATCAGAATTGTCTTCTTCATGCAAGGTTGTCCCCTTCGTTGTATCTTCTGCCATAATCCTGAAACTTGGGATAAAAATGCATACACTTTTGAATTAACCAAAGAAGAAGTATTAGCCAAAATCCAAAGATATCAAAACTATTTTGGCAAGGATGGCGGTGTCACTTTCTCGGGAGGTGAACCCCTCTTGCAAAAAGAGTTTCTTAAAGAAGTATTAAAACTATGTAAAGAAAACAACATAAATACCTGTATCGATACCTGTGGTTATGCCACTGACTACGAAGAGATTTTAAAATATACTGATATCGTTTTAATGGATATCAAAGCCTATACTAAAGAAGATTATCAAAAGATAACCGGTAATCATAATATCGATTTATCCATTAAATTCCTAGATACCTGTCTCAAATTAAATAAAAGAGTTTGGATAAGACAAGTAATTGTTCCTGGTATTAATGATAATAAAGAATATATTTTAGGGTTAAAAGAATTCTTAAAACCATATTCTAACATTGAAAAAACAGAGTTATTACCCTATCACAACTTATCTATCAGTAAATATCAAAAATTAAATATTCCTTATCCCTTAAAAGATACTCCTAATATGGATATTAATAAGTGTAAGGATTTAGAAAAATTATTAAAATAAAAGAACATTACCAATTTATGATAATGTTCTTTTACTATACACCCATACTCATAGTTTCTGGTAAAGTAGATCCACCATCGATGACAATTCCTTGTCCTGTTATGTAACTAGCTTCCTCACTAGCTAAGAAAGCCGTAAGTTCACCTAATTCCTCTATTGTACCAAGTCTTTTCATTGGTATCCCCATGGCAATACCTTGAACTACTTTATCGGGATCTTCAGGATTACTTTCCTTAGCCATTCCTTCTACCATTGGTGTCATAATATAACCAGGCAAAATAGCATTAACACGTATTTTATCATCAACCACTTCTTGTGCCAAAGCCTTTGTAAAACCAATCAAAGCCGCTTTTGTTGTCGCATAAGCCACTTCACCACTATCAGCAACCATTGGCCCTGTTACACTAGATAGATTGACAATTGATCCATCCTTAGCCTCTCTCATATAAGGTAAAACACTCTTTGTAACATTCCAAGTTCCTTTAATGTTAATATCAAAGTGCATGTCACGTAACTCATCACTCATCTTATCAAAAGTCTCCAAGCGACAAATACCAGCATTATTAACTAAAACATCAATTCTACCATATTTATTATAAACATCATTAACACATTCTAAAACCTTATCATTATATCTAATATCAACCAAATATCCCGAAACATCATATCCTTTATCCCTAAATTCCTTTTCAACTTCACTAACCTTTTCACTATAATCTAAAATAACCACTTTAGCGCCATATTTCAAAAAAACTTTAACAATTCCAAGTCCATTTCCCATGGCCCCCCCTGTTACAACACAAACTTTATCTTTTAATTTCATTACTATCAACTCTCCTCTACTTTATTTTCTTAAACATCCAATTGGAACAACATAATCTCTATCAAAACATTATTTCTTATTCCAATATCTATTCTTTCCTATAATTCTACCATTTTAAATTATATTTATCAATCATTTTTCACTAATTTATAACTTTCATAAGGGCAATTTGTCACTTTATCATTAAGTATTTGTCATTTCTAATAATAACTAATTAGCTTTAACTAATTTAACATTATCATTCTCTTTATAAATATTAAGCATATCATCAATAATTGCTTTAGCCTTATCATTATCACTTTCTTCTTTTAATTTCTTATCAAGTTCCCCTAGCTCATCACTAATTTTTTTATCATTAAGATAATATTCACTAACAATTGTCTCTCCATTATAAATACTCTTAATCTTCTCTAGATTATCATAATCCTTTGTAATCCCAATAATAGCCTTATACATACCATCATCTTCATAATAAACATAATTAGTAGCCATCGTATTAGCTTTCATATTATCAATACTAGAATATGCCCCTGCTTGTACTAAATACACCTTACTATTACTTAGTTCATAATTCGCTTTACTGGCATAAATATTATAAACAACACTACCACAGATACTACCACAGATAACCGATAAAAAAATCGGTATCATTACTTTTTTCATTTTTTCCATAATTTTTTGTTTCATTTTTTATCACCAACGCCATTATAAAATATTAAAAACAAAAAATATGTCGAATAAAATCAAAGACTACCATTTTTTCTTATAATTAAATAATTCAGAAATATAACCTATTAAACAATAAGGAGCTAAAATAAAGGCATAAAATAAAGTATAAAAGATAAATGCCAAAACACTTCGACGGTCTAACCGACAATTAATTTCCCGTAGTATACTTCTTCTTCTAATTTCAATAACTAAACAAAGTATCATTCCTAAAAATATAACTAATAAAGTTAACCATCCCATTAGTAATTGATTACCTAGTAACAAGTCTATGATCTAGGTATTAATAATTACCGAGGATTTAACCAAGATTATATCAAAAGAATCAATATTCCATGTGAAATGACCGGAATAGAAATTATTGATGAAATAAATAAAACTAACTAATAAAAGTAATCTCAAAGAAACATAAATTTGCATTATTTGCCTTTATATGTTAAAATAAACAGCAATCCAAAATTATATTTTACTTGCCAAAAGAAAGGAGGAAAATTATGAATTCAATTACTATCGACAAAAACTTAGCAAGCTCATTATGGAATTATTATATAGACCATGGTATAATTACCGCCGAAGGAAACATTTATCTTAATCCCTTAGATAAAAAACAAGTTTTAAAAATTTTTCATCGTCAAAATGGCTTATATTTTAGTAATAAATTATATACCATTAATTCACTTTTAGATATCAAGGAAACAATAGATATTGATGAAATAATTTTTCCTGATCAATTATTAATTTTAGACGATAAAGTTGTAGGTTATTCCATGCCCTTTATTAATGGACCAACTTTAGATAAAGTTTTAAATCAACCAGAAATTGACATAACAACCAAGATTAATTATTTAAAACAAATTGGAACCATTTTGAGAAAATTAGAAGAAATCCAAAAGGAAAATCCTAGACTAAACTTACATTTAAATGATTTACATGAAAAAAATCTCATTATAAACCCTGAACAAAAAAAACTACAAGTCATTGATATTGATTCATGCCGCATTTATGAAAATCATCCTTTTGTTTCAAAATATTTATCAAACATCCAAGCTTTAAATGAATTTCCTAAAAAATATAATAACAAAATAAAATTATCATGCGGTGGTCGTTTTATTCCTGATACCAATACAGACATATATTGTTATATTATCATTATCTTAAATTTCCTATATAAAGGTAATATTCAAAATCTAACTATTGATGAATATTTTAATTATCTAACTTATCTAAAAGACATAAATGCCCCTCAAGAATTAATTGACAATTTAGCACTTATCTATAGTGATAAAGATAATCAAAATATTGATTATTTATTAGATACTATACCTACTTTTTACTCCAAAGCCAATAAAAGATGTTATTCTCCTAAGTAGCAGTTACTACTCAGCCCTAAATAAATAATTAATTGACAAATTAAAGAAGTATGATATACTTAAATTGCGAGATGAAAACCTATCATAGCAAATTTGGTTATATAACATCTCGCTTTTTTTTGTAAA
>CALVRZ010000016.1 GCA_944358875.1 uncultured Bacilli bacterium | reverse complement strand
TGGGCGATATAGGACTCGAACCTATGACCCCTTGCTTGTAAGGCAAGTGCTCTAACCAACTGAGCTAATCGCCCAAATCTTTGAAGTACGTCCCCCAAAGGGCTTTGACATGTACTAATATACCATTTTCTGGTGTTGTTTGTCAATAGTTTTTTTAATTTTTTTACATTTTGTCGGTTATTTCTTTGATTTTATCATTAATCCAAGTATCTAGATGTTCTTTTAGAGGTTCAAAGCCACTTTTGGTTTCAGCCATTCTTTTTAATCTAGCTCCATCTTTTTTATAATCAATATCTTTAATACTTAATTTTAGTTGGTTGTTATCTTCATCGACATTTAGTACTTGAGCATATATTTCATCGCCAACCTTAATATAGTCGTTGACATTTTTCACAAAACCATATGATATTTCGGAAATATGAATTAAACCATCATATTCATTATCAATATTTACAAAAGCACCATATTTTTGAACTCCTGTTACTTCTGCTTTAATAATATCATTTTTTTTAATTTCTTTCATATTATATCACCACTTCGTAGTAATTATAACATAAAATTGCTTTTTTTCCTAGTTATAGTTGCAGTTTTTAAGAAATGTGTGTATAATAAAATTGGTGATGAAAAATGAGCAAGAAAGAAAAAGAAATTAAGAATGATGAAGTTATTGTAGAGAAAGTTAATGAAGTTTTAAATAAGATTAGACCTTATTTACAAAATGATGGTGGTAATGTTACTTTTAATCGCTATGAAAATGGCGTTGTCTATGTAACATTAGTAGGGGCTTGTTCTAATTGTCCGATGGCTAGTGCTACTTTGAAAGATGGAATTGAAAATGCTATTACTTCGGAAATACCTGAAGTAGTTAAGGTTGTTAATGAAGGTTAAAACCTTCATTTTTTCTTTTTGTTAACCATTCTATTTCAGGAATATTATAGTATTTTTTTAAATATAGATATACTTGGTATAAGTAATTTTCAAATTCAGTTGTGGTATTTGTTATGGTTATAATTTCTTTTTCTTTAATTTTGTCTAGAAGAATATCTTCATAAAGATCAAAATAGTAACTTGGGTAGACAATTCTTGCAAATAATAATCTTATACCATAGTAAGAAAAGTAATTATAGTTGAAATAAACATCTAATTCTTTAAAAATATTATGATTTTGGGTAAAGAAAGATAGTTTTATGTATTCAGCTAGATCACGGGCTTTATGATCAATAATAATATTATTGGGATCATATAAGTCGTAGACAGATAAATTACTTTGAATTTTGCGATGTGATATGGTGCCTTGATCACTTAATTCTGGTTTGGCTTCAATTAAAGTATTTTTGACATAACTAATGGCATTTTCTGCTAAACCTGTGTAGTAACTGAAACTATCAACAATATAAGGATGCTTTTTCCCAATTTGGTTGATTTGATATTCGAAGTAATCAATTTTATTACTCCATAGGACATCCCAGTTAGTTCGTTCTAATTCTTTATCATAAGGGATATTTTGATTGGATAAAAAGCTTATTTCACTTAAACTTATTTTTTTATTAGGATTTATGATAACTTTATAAAGAAGATAGGGAATATTATTAATAATGGTAATAATATCTTTATTCTTATTAATGACTATTTCGTGAACAAGTAGGTTACGATTAGTCATTTCTTTATTTAGTTTGATGATGGCTTGCCCTTCGTTTGGACTTCTGGTATAGGGCTTTAAGTGATAAAGCTCATCATCAATAGTAAAATAAAAATAGTTATCAATATTACTTATATGATCTGGAAACAAATTATAATAGTAGTTAATTGCATTTTTCATATTATCCCTCATTTAATTTTATGTATTTTTATTAATTATATTATTAAAATTATGATATAATAGACAAGTAGTTTTGGAGTGATATTAGATGAAGAGGAAAGTAGAACTTTTAAGCCCGGTTGGTAATATGGAAACTTTGTATCAAGCTATTCACAATGGGGCTTCGGCGGTTTATTTGGGAGGAAAAAATTTTGGAGCTAGAAAATTTGCTTCTAATTTTACGGATGATGAATTAATTAAGGTTATTTCATATAGTCATTTGTATGGAGTCAAAGTTTATGTTACTGTTAATACAATTGTTTTTGAAGATGAGAAAGAAGAGTTATTAAATTATGTAGCTTTTTTGAATGAAAATGGTGTCGATGCACTTATTATGCAAGATATGGGAATGATAGTAACGGTTAGAAAGATGTTTCCTGATTTAGAAATTCATGCTTCGACGCAATGTCATAATCATAATATTAAAGATTTAGAGTTGATGAAGAGTTTAGGTGTTAAAAGAGTTGTTTTAGCTAGAGAGTTATCTTTACAACAAATTAAAGAAATGAATGTCGATATTGAAAAAGAAGTCTTTGTTCATGGAGCTTTATGTGTAAGTTATTCTGGTTGTTGTTTATTTAGTAGTTTAAATGGAGGAAGAAGTGGTAATCGTGGTGAATGTGTGGGTTCATGTCGACTACCTTATCAATTATTATGTGATAATGAAGTTGTTGAAACAGATGGTGATTATTTATTATCGACCAAAGAACTTAATACTTTAGGAGAATTAAGACAACTATTAGATAGTGGTATTGATAGTTTAAAGATTGAGGGAAGAATGAAGAGTCCTTATTATGTTGGTTTGGTGACAAGATTATATCGTAAGTATATTGATAAATATTATAATAATGAGGATATGACAGTTAATGAGGATGAGATAAGAAAGTTAAAAAAATTATTTAATCGTGATTTTACCAAAGGATATTTGTTTAATGATAAGGTTATGAATATTAAATCTTCGAACCATGTTGGTGTTAGATTAGGAAAAGTTGTCTCAGTAAATGATAAGAAAATTAAAATTAAACTTGAGGATGATGTTTATCAAGAGGATGGTATTAGATTTAAAAAGAGTAATTTGGGAATGAATGTTAACTTGTTATATAATGATAAAGGTCTTTTAGTTAATTCTTTAAAGAAAGGTGATCTTTTAGTAATTGATAATAAGATAGGATTAAAAGATAAAGATATTGTCTATAAAACAGTTGATAAGAAGTTAATTTTAGAACTTAGTAAATATGATGAGAAGAAAATAGATGTTAATTTTCATGTAAGTGCTCATATTAATAATAAACTTAAAGTTAAAATATGTGATGGTATTAATGAAGTGGTAAGTGATGGTGTTATAATCGAAAGAGCATTAAAAAATCCGACTTCTAAAGAAACAATAACAAAACAGTTAGCTAAGTTGGGTGGTAGTCCTTTTGCTTTGAAAAATGTTACTTTTGATATTGATGATAATATTTTTATAAATATTAAAGATATTAATGAGATAAGAAGAAAATTAGTTTTAGAATTAGAACAAAAAAGGACAATGGTTAAAAGAAAGAGAATTAATAATGAGATAATACTTCATAATGCTGATAAGATTACTTCTAATATGACTAAATTGCATGTTAAAGTTAAAAATTTGGAGCAGTTACTTGTTTGTTTAGAACTTAATGTTGATTATATTTATGTAACAGATGATAAATTATATGAAAAATATAAGAATTATGGGAATGTTTATTTGAAATTAGATCGTGTTATTAATAACTTTCCTAATTATAATAATGAAAATTTATTAGTAACAGAATGGGGTAGTGCTTATTATTATAGTAAAAGGAATAAGGTTAATAGTGATTATTATTTGAATGTTGTTAATAATGAGACAATTTCTTTACTTCAAGACTGGGGAGTTAAAAAGGTAACTATTTCGCCAGAAAGTTTAGATGATAATATGAAGTTACTTAAGAAAAAAGATGTAGTAATAATGGCTTATGGTAGGATGGAACTTATGGTTATGAAGTGTTGTCCTTTACAAAATGCTTTTAATGGCTGTATTAAATGTCATGAAAAAAATAATCATTATTATTTAAAAGATCATTTGGGTAATAAGTTTCCTATTATTAATAAGAATTGTTTAACTAGAATTATGCATTATAAGAATATGGATATTGATATTAATAAATATATGGCATTAGGATTTAGAGAATTTCGTTTGGATTTTTTAGATGAAAAGCCACAGGAAGTTAAGAAAATTATTTTAAAATATAAAAGATAAAATATAAAAAATGTGTTATAATTTGTATTGGGAAGGGTGATGCGATGGAGAGGTTACAGAAAGTTATAGCAATGTATGGTGATTATTCAAGAAGAAAAGCTGAAGAATTAATTGAAAAAGGTAAGGTTTTGGTTAATGGAGAAGTAGTGAGCGAACTAGGTAGTAAAGTTAAAAGTAGCGATGTGATTGAGGTTGATGGAACAATATTAGATAAAAATAGAAATTTTGAATATTATCTTTTGAATAAACCTAGAGAAGTTGTTACGACCACGAAAGATGAACATGGCAGAAAGACTGTTGTTGATTTGATTGATACGGATGCAAGAATTTATCCGGTTGGTCGTCTTGATTATGATACCACAGGTCTGTTAATTTTGACTAATGATGGTGTACTTGCTAATAAGCTCATGCATCCTAGTAGTAAAATTGATAAGGTGTATGTAGCTAAAGTTAATGGTAAAGTTGATGGTAGTGATGTTAAGAAATTACGAAGTGGTGTTATTATTGATGGTAGAAAAACAAGCAAGGCTAGCGTAAAAATTAAGAAGTATAATAAAAAAAATAATACGACGATAGTTCAGCTTACCATTCATGAAGGCCGCAATCATCAAGTTAAGAAAATGTTTAAGGCTTTGGGGTATGAGGTTGTTAAACTAAAAAGAGAAAAATATGCTAATTTAGATTTAAATGGTTTAAAGGTTGGTGAATATCGACGTCTTACTTTTAAAGAAGTAACAACTTTGTATAGTTTGGTAAAATAGGTATATTTTTAATGAATCGATTTACAATAATAAAGGATGAAATGTAAAAAATAATTGACAAATATTAATTATAATTATATAATTTATTTGTGCTAGTACAAATAGTACAATTCTTATTATGAAATCGAGGTGTAGTATGGAACAAAAGCAAATTAAATTTATTTCAAGAACGATTACCATTATTATAACTTTGTTACTGATTTTGTTTATTATTTATGGATTTCGCGAAGGATTATTTACTTCTAATGAAAAATTGGTTGAATATATTGCAGGGTATGAAACTATTGGTCCTATTATATTTATGCTTTTACAGATAGTACAAGTTATTTTTCCTGTTATTCCAGGTGGTGCTAGTTGTTTGGTTGGTGTGCTTGCTTTTGGTCCAATTTGGGGGTTTATCTATAATTATGTTGGTCTTTGTTTAGGATCAATGGTAGTATTTTATTTGTCACGTAAATATGGACTTCGTTTAATTAGAAAGTTATTTTCCAAGGAGACGGTCGACAAGTATTTAGGTTATATTAGAACAAATAAATTTAATTGGATTTTTATGGTAGGTATTTTTTTTCCAGGAGCTCCTGATGATTTACTTTGTTATATTGCAGGAGTTAGTAAAATGAAGTGGCATCAATTTATTTGGGTTATTTTACTTGGTAAACCGTTAACTTTGGTATTTTATAGTTTATTTATTGATGTGTTAGGAGGATTACAATGAAAGAAGCAATTGAAGAAGCAAGAAAAACAATGCTTAGTGATATGGGTGGGCCTTTTGGGGCGATGATCAAGGATTATGATGGCAATATTATTGCGGTTAGTTCTAATACTGTGTTAGGTGATCATGATCCAACAGCTCATGCGGAAATTAATGCAATTAGAAAAGCTTGTCAAAAACTAGGAAAACATGATTTGACAGGATGCAGTCTTTATACGACTGGTTATCCTTGCCCGATGTGCCTTAGTGCAGCAATATGGGCTAACATTAAATATATTTATTATGGAACGGATACAAAAGAAGCTGAACTTATAGGTTTTAGAGACGATGCTATTTATAAGTTTATTAAAAAAGATGAAGGACAACTTGTTAGGTTAGTTCAGTTTGATCATGATGAATGTTTAAAGTTATTTAGCGAATATCATGATGCGGGTAAACAAATATATTAAAAAACACTAGCTATTAGAAAAACTAGTGTTTTTTGTTACTTTTATTAATTTAGCATGGAGAACCATTTTTTGGTAATCACCATGGCAAGTTGATAAAGTAAGTATTTTATCATCAGTACTTAAGTCAACATCATATTGGTTTTGACTACGGCTTTTAATTGTTACTAAGAAATCTAAATATTCTTCTTTGGTATTGAAAGTTGTTTGAATATAATATGTTTCAGTGTCAATAACATAGGTACTAAAGACTTGCCATTCGTAGTGGTACTTTTCAGTGGCCATTTTGATAATATGATTATTAGTATTATTATACCAATCTTGGCTTAAAGTATTTTCTAATGAACCAAACATACTTTTATCTAGACGATCGTGAGCGTAGATAATGGTATTTTCGGATAGGTTATTGATGTCATTACGAAAATCTAGGAAAACCCAGCCAGCTTCATTAGACGTTTTATCAAAAGAGTGGGTTAAATAATAATCATTATTTGATGTTTGAACAAAAGGATAGTTAATATTAGTATTTTCAACTTTTAACCAACCTTTAGTATCGCTGTTTTGATTAATAAGGGTACTTAAATCGACATCTAGATGATCAGTATCTTCTTCTAAAGAGACACTATTATATATATCTTCAGTTAAATTTTCTGTTTTTTTGTTATCTTGATACCATGCGTATGTTACTTGAAAACAAAAACAGAAAATAATTATACAAATAACAAATCCCATGAAAAAGATTAATTTATTTAATAAATAATTTAATTTCATAACCATAGTATCACCAACCTCGTACATATATTATACACATTTTTGGAAAAAATGCAAATTTATGGGTAATTTAATGGTGCTGGTGTTATATTTTTTAAATATTATATTGATGTTCTAAATTATAGTAAGGTAATATTATGTCGTTTTTGTTATCTTCTTTTTTTTTGTTTGAGAAATATGATGTAATAAGAGGAGGATAATGATACCAATGGATAATAGAACTGGTCTTAGTGACAAAGAAGTAACCTTAAGTAGAAAAAAATATGGTAGTAATAAAATTGATAGTTCAAATAGTGATGGTTTTTTTAGATTGTTTATTGAAACATTAGGAGATCCAATTATTAAAATTTTGCTTATTGCTCTTGCTATTAAATGCATTGTTTTGATAAGAGATTTTGATTTTTTTGAGACAATAGGGATTGCAATTGCAATATTGGTTGCTTCTTTAATTTCGGCGTTAAGTGAATATGGTTCCTCTAAAGCTTTTGCAAGATTACAAGAAGAATCTTCTAAAATTAAGTGCCGGGTTAAAAGGAATGCTGGTATTCATGAAATTAATATCGATGAGATTGTTGTTTCGGATATTGTTAATTTGCAGACGGGTGACATGGTGCCTGCCGATGGTGTTATTATATGGGGAAGCGTTGCTGTCGATGAATCTTCAATCAATGGTGAGAGTAAGGAAGTATATAAAGAAAAATGTATTAATATTAATAATTATAATGATAATAATTTTGTTTATCGGGGTACAACGATATATGAAGGTAATGCTTATATGCAAGTTACAAAGGTTGGGAAGGATACTTTTTATGGTAATATGGCAATGGAATTACAAGAAAAGAATCCTACCTCACCACTTAAACTTAGACTTTCTAAGTTAGCTTCAATTATAAGTAGAATTGGATATGTTGGAGCAGTGTTGGTTGCTATTTCTTTTTTGTTCTCTAAAATTGTCATTGAAAATAATTTTGATATGATAAAAATCCAGGATACAATCAGTAATATACCACTGTTGATTGGGTATTTATTACATGCTCTTACACTTAGTGTAACAATTATTGTCGTTGCGGTTCCTGAGGGACTTCCGATGATGATTACATTGGTTTTATCTTCTAATATGAAAAAAATGCTTAAGAATAATGTTTTAGTAAGAAAATTAGTAGGGATTGAAACAGCGGGGAGTCTTAATATTTTGTTTACGGATAAGACGGGTACTTTAACGAAAGGGGAATTACAAGTAACGGGTGTTATGACAGGTGATATGAGAATGTTTAATCAGATGATTGAGATGGACATGTATCCTCATTATCAAAAGTTAGTTAAACTAAGTTTAGTTTATAACAATGCTAGTTATTATGATATGGTTGAAAAAACAATTATTGGGGGAAATATTACTGATAAGGCAATATTATCATTTGTGAAAATGAATAAAAATCCTCGAATTCAGATTATTCAAAGTATGGCTTTCGATAGTAAAAAGAAATATGCAATGACGATAATTAATAGTGATGGAAAAAGAATGAAGTTAGTTAAGGGGGCTTTTGAAAAAATTATTGATAATTGTAGTAAGTATTATGATGTACATGGTAATAAGAAGATTTTGAATAAACAAGATTTGGTTAGAAAGATTAACGATGAGACAAAGAAAGGAATGAGGGTTCTTTGTATTGCGATAGGTGAAAATACTTATGTCGCAGAAAATATGCATAATTTAACTTTAGTTGGTGTTATCTTTATTAAAGATGAAGTTAGGAAAGAGGCTATTCAAGGTATTGAGATGGTTAAGAAAGCTGGTATTAAGACAATTATGATTACAGGTGATAATAAAGATACAGCTTATGCAATTGGTAAGGAAGTTGGACTTGTCGATAGTGATAAGGATTTGATTCTTACAAGTAGTGAAATTAATATGATGAGCGATGATGAAATTAAGAAGAAACTTCCTTATTTAAAGATTGTGGCTAGAGCGATGCCTAGTGATAAGAGTAGATTAGTTAAGTTATCACAAGAATGTAATTTGGTGGTGGGAATGACGGGTGATGGCGTCAATGATGCTCCAGCATTGAAGAAAGCCGATGTGGGATTTGCAATGGGAAGTGGTACAGAGGTAGCTAAAGAGGCTTCAGATATTGTTATTATCGATGATAATTTTATGTCGATTGCTAAAGCAGTATTATTTGGAAGGACAATCTTTAAGAGTATTCGTAAATTTATAATTTTTCAGTTAACAGTTAATTTGTGCGCCGTTAGTGTTTCGATTGTAGGTCCTTTTATTGGAATTCCAAGTCCTGTTACGGTAATTCAAATGTTATGGATTAATATGGTAATGGATACATTAGCAGGTTTAGCGTTTGCTCATGAGCCTGCATTATATGAATATATGGAAGAACCTCCAAAAAAGAAAGATGAAGCAATTATTAATTCTTATATGTTAAATGAAATTGTTATTACAGGAATTTACTCGTCAATACTTTGTATTATCTTTTTGAAAAGTGATTTTATTAGAAGTTTCTTTAGAAGTGGCGATTATATGATGACAGCGTTTTTTGGGCTATTTATTTTTATAGGTATTTTTAATAGCTTTAATGCTAGAACTTATCGCCTTAATTTATTTAGTAGTTTACTTAAGAATAAAGCTTTTATTATTGTTATATCATTTATTGTCGTTGTTCAGATTTATTTAATTTATTTTGGAGGATCAATGTTTAGAACAGTAGGACTTAATTTACAAGAATTTGTGGTTATGTTATTACTCGCTTTGACGGTAATACCAGTTGATTTTATTAGAAAGATGTTACTTAAAAGAAAAAATGTTTACCGAGGAGTGTAGAAATTAAAAAATAGAAAAATTAGAAAAGTTGTTTAAAAAAAATTAGAAAATAATAATTTGAATGTTTTAAGGGACAGAGTTTTAATATCTGTCTTTTTATTTTGTTTGTTTTACTTAGGCTTAGTCTGAATTGTTAACTAAAAAAAGCGAACAGTTTGGTAAAAATATAGAACGAACAATTGTAAAAAAATAATTGTTTTTTTTAAAAAATAAAAAATAAAAAACTGAGAAAAATGAAAAAATATTAAAAAAAGCAAAAATAAAATAAATAAAAAAATGACGATAAAACCTTAAAAATAAAGGGATTGTATTGAAAATAATAAAAATACTTAAAATAATAAAAAAATTAAAAAAGTAAAAAAACACATTTTTGATTTTACACAAAAATGTTAAAAAAGTAAAAAAATAAAAAATGCGAACAAAAAGTATTGACATATAGTTATAAGGGGGCTATAATGAAGATGTATTATGATAGAAGGAGGAAGTAAAGTGGTTAATACAGAAGAAAAAGTAGTAACTTTAAAAGTTGTTAAAAGAAACGGAAAAAAAGTTGATTTTGATGGAACAAAAGTTGCTATGGCAATAAAAAAGGGTTTTGATAGTATTATCAAAAGTGATGATGAAGACGAAAAGTATACAACAAAGGACATTCAGAAAGTCTATCATCATGTTATTGATTGTATTGAAAAAGAATACGTTGATGCTAATGAAGAAAAAATTAAAATTGAGACAATTCAAGATATGATTGAGGCATCATTAAAAAAATATCATTATGATGATGTTTTAGAATCTTTTTCAGAATATCGTGAAAGACGTGCTCAAGCACGAAAGGCTTTTTCAGATGAAAAGCAAATGAATAAATTTGTTAAAACTTTAGAGAATTTAGGACTTAAAAGTGCTTTAGAAGAAGATGCTAAAAGAGAAAATGCTAATATCGATGGTAATTCTGCGATGGGAACGATGTTACAGTTTGGTTCGGCAGTTACCAAAGCTTTTGCTAAAGCATACCAAATGAAGAGTAAATATGCTGAAGCTCACGATAATGGTGATATTCACATTCATGATATGGATTTCTTGCCAATGGGTACGACAACATGTATGCAAATTGATCTTAATAAGTTGTTTAAAAATGGCTTTTCAACAGGGCATGGTCATTTAAGAGAACCACAAGATATTATGTCATATAGTGCGCTTGCTGCGATTGCGATTCAGTCTAATCAAAATGATCAACATGGTGGTCAAAGTATTCCGGCCTTTGATTATTACATGGCACCAGGAGTTCTTAAGACTTTTAAAAAACAATTTAAACAAGCAGTTTATGAACTTTTAGATTTTACTGATTTTATTAGCTTTGTCAATATGGATAGAGTTGCTAAAGAAGTTGATAAATTAGATAGTATTGAATTTGATATACAAGTATTTGCTAATTTCTATAAAGAATCAACAGAAGTTAAAAGAATTTTTGAGAAAGCTTATGATATTGCTTTAGCTAAAACAGATAGAGCTACTTATCAAGCAATGGAAGCATTTGTTCATAATTTAAATACAATGCATTCAAGAGCGGGTGCTCAAGTACCTTTTTCATCAATAAATTTTGGTACAGATACTTCACCAGAGGGTAGAATGGTTATGAAAAATTATTTACTTTCAATCGATGCTGGACTTGGAAAAAACGAAACACCAATTTTCCCTATTTCAATATTTAAAGTTAAAGAGGGTGTTAATTATAACGAAGGTGATCCAAACTATGATTTATTTAAATTATCATGTAAGGTTTCAGCAAAAAGATTGTTCCCTAATTTCTCATTTATAGATTCACCTTTTAATAAGCAATACTATAAAGAAGGAGATTTTACAACAGAAGTTGGTTATATGGGATGTAGAACAAGAGTTTTGGGTAACGTTGTCGATCCTAATAAGGCAGTTACACCAGGACGTGGTAATTTGTCATTTACATCAATTAATTTACCTAGACTTGGTATTAAACATGGTATTGTAAGTAATGAGAAATGTGATAAGGAAGGCTTTTTCAAGGAACTTGAAGAAGTAATGGATATGGTACGTGATCAATTGCTTGATCGATTTGAAATTCAGTGTAATAAGAGAATGTATAATTTTCCATTCCTACTAGAACAAGGTGTATGGTTAGATAGTGAAAAATTAAAACCAACAGATAGACTTAGAAAAGTTCTTAAACACGGTACATTAAGTATTGGCTTTATTGGTCTTGCTGAATGTTTGAAAGCTTTAATTGGTAAACATCATGGAGAAAGTGAAGAAGCACAAAAGTTAGGATTAGAGATAATTGGCTTTATGCGAAAGAAATGTGATGAATATGCTAGTAAATATAATTTAAACTTCACTTGTTTGGCGACACCAGCAGAAGGTTTATCAGGAAGATTTGTTAATATTGATAGAGCGATCTATGGTAAGATTAAAGGTGTAACAGATCGTGATTATTATACTAATTCATTCCATGTTCCTGTATATTATAACATTTCAATTGTAAGAAAAATTGAAATTGAAGCACCATATCATGCTTTAACGAATGCAGGACATATTAGTTATATTGAACTTGATGGTGACACAACAGAGAATTTGGAAGCATTTGAAAAAATTATTCGTCTTATGAAAGAGAATAATATGGGATATGCAGCGATTAACCATCCAGTTGATCGAGATCCAGTTTGTGGATATGTTGGGGTAATTGGTGATATTTGTCCAGGTTGTGGACGACATGCTTATGAGGGGGTAAGTATTGAAAGAATAAGTAGTGACCGAAGCGGTAGTTGTTGTAATTAAAAAAATAGAAAGAAGGAGTGAAAAAAATGAAAACAGATACTATTAGAGAAGAAAAAAAAGTTGGGGAAGGCGTTGGATTTGAAAGAATTAGAAGAATTACAGGTTATTTAGTAGGTACAGTAGAGAAATTTAACAATGGTAAAAGAGCAGAAGAACACGATCGTGTTAAACATAGCACTGAGGGATTGTTTTCAAAATAAGTTATGCAAATTAGATTAGCTATACCGGAAATTCAAACAGATAGCATTGTCGATGGTAAAGGAATAAGAGCGGTTATATGGACACAAGGATGTAGACATCATTGTAATGGGTGTCATAATCCGATGACCCATTCCTTTACTGATGGCTATCTTGTCGATGTTGAAGATATTAAAAAGGACATAGCTAGAATGCAAGGGCAAGATGGTATTACTTTATCTGGTGGTGATCCTTTAGAACAAGTAGATGCCTGTTTGGAAATTGCTAAATACTGTCAATCTATTAAATTAAATGTATGGTGTTATACTGGTTATACATATGAAGAATTGTTAGATAAAGCTAAGAAAGAGCCTAATATTATTGAACTTTTAGAGAATGTTGACGTTTTAGTCGATGGAAGATTTGTGTTGGAAGAAAAAAGCTTTGATGTTCCTTTTAGAGGTTCTAAAAATCAAAGACTTATCGATCCTAAACGTAGTTTAAAATTAGGTAAGGTGGTACTAGCTAATTTTGATGAATTAGATAGTTTACTTAACAGTTCTTCAAAAATGAAGGTATTTGTATAGTAGATAACGAAGAAATAATTGTTGATAAAAATAATTATTCTTCGTTTTATTTTAAAATTATTGACATTATAATTGGTTTATATTATCCTTTAAGTGGAGGTAAGAATGCACGATATTATTTTAAAAACTTATGAACTTATTGATGCTTTAGATGATAGTGATTTAATTGCTAATTTAACTAAATATAAAGAATTAGTTGTGAAAGATAGAAATTTGATGATATTATTAGATAGAGGTAATAATAGTAGTGATGTTGAAGAAATAAGAAAAATAAAACAAGAATTATATAGTAATGATAATTATAAGAATTATATGCAATATTATAATGAATTATTTTATATGGTAATGAATTATAATATGCGGATAAATAAGATTTTAGGTACAAGGAGTTGTTTTAAATGCGAGTGATAAGTGGGAAATATAAAGGAAAAAGAATTAATGGTTATGATATCGATGGAACGAGACCAACAATGGATAGAGTTAAGGAATCAATGTTTGGGACAATTCAAGATTATATTAAAGATAGTGTCGTTTTGGATTTGTTTGCGGGCTCGGGGAATCTTGGTATTGAGGCTTTAAGTAATGGTGCTTTAAAAGGTTATTTTGTTGATAATAATAAGAAGGTAATTGATACAATTAAGAAAAATATTGATGAAATAGGGATAAAAGAAGAAAATTATCTATTACATATGGATTATAAAGAGGCTTTACATTATTTTAGTGATAATAATATTCAATTTAATATTATTTTTGTTGATCCACCTTATAAGATGAAAATTGGTCAAGAAATTATTGATTATGTTACTGATAATGATATGCTACTTGAGAATGGAATTTTGGTTGTCGAGTGTCAAGAGGATTCTTTTAATATTAATAATAAATTAAAAGTAATTAAGGATAAGAAGTATGGTGATAAAAAAGTGTATATTTTTCAAAAACTATGATTGACATTGAATAGTTTTTTGTATTATAATTGTAATATGAATAGAGGGAGGATATATGAAAAAAATTAGATTAAATAGAAGAGGGTTTACTTTGATTGAATTATTAGCCGTTATTGTTATCTTAGCTATTATTATTGTAATTACAGTACCAACGATTTTGGATTCAATGGATACATCTAGAGTTAGTTCGCTTCATTCTAGTGCTAAAGGTGTTGCAAATTGGTATGATGAAGCGGTAGTGGCTGATCAGCTTGTTAGTACAAATGAGATGAGGTTAGATGGTATTAATGTGGGGACTGAATGGGTTTGTATAGGTAGTCTTGTTAATACAGCGTCATCAACAGATAATCCAAATTATGGTGGTAAGAGTCTTGCAGATATGGCTGGATTATCAGCTGGTGATGTTAATTTAGGGATAACAAATGTTTATAATGGAAATGAAGAATCTATTACAGCAAATACTTGTTCTTCAATTCGAGATGGTAGAAATGGTGTTGAAGTCTTATTGGTTGCTGAAAAAAGAGGAAGTTTTGATGTAAGTAATGCGAGTGTCACTTATGCTTTAAGTAGTTCTGAAGGTGGTGTAGCAAGATAAAGTGCTTAACACTTTTTTTCTTTAATTATGAAAAAGTTTTTAATTATTGTTTGTATTATTCTTGTAGCAATAGTAGGAATTAAGTGGTATGTACAGACTTTTTATCCTAATGCAGGAAGATTATATGATGAAAAATTTGTTTCGATTCGGCAAATGGGAGAAGAAAAATTAGAGTATTTTAAAGTATTAGTGGCAGATACGATTAATGGTTATGATACAGGAAAACCGGATGTAAATACAACTACTTTAAATTTTATAACTGATGAATATACTTGTTTATATGATGTTGGTGGTGCTGATTACTTTGAAGCGATAGGTTTTGATGAGAATATCTTTAATCACTATGGTAATAGTTATGATGGTAATGGAGAAGTTACTAATGATACTTGTTCTTTAGTTAGAAATGTTGATGGGGTTTATGAATTTTTATTAATTGCTAATCCTGACGGTGCTTATGCTATTGCAGATATTGTTAATTATGTATTAGTAAAATAAGGAGGTTTTTGTATGGAATTATTAATTGGTTCACATGTTTCTTTTAACAAAGATAAACAATTATTAGGGTGTGTTAAGGAAACATTGGAATATGGTGGTAATACTTTTATGTTTTATACAGGAGCGCCACAAAATACAAGAAGAGGTATTATACATGATGAGCTTACGATGGAAGCTTATCAGTTAATGAAAGAACATTATATGTTACTTGAAAAAGTTGTTGTTCATGCTCCTTATATTGTTAATTTAGCTAGTAATAAAAATTTTGATTTTGCAGTAACTTTCTTACAACAAGAGATAGAAAGATGTAATCAATTAGGAATTAAAAAAATTGTTTTACATCCAGGTTCAGCAGTTGATTTGCCTAGAAATATTGCTATAAATAATATCATAAGAGGCCTTAATTTAGTGTTAGATAATAATTATGATATTATGATTTTACTTGAGACAATGGCGGGCAAAGGAACAGAAGTGGGTAAGACAATTGAAGAGATTAAGGAAATTATCGATGGAGTTAAATTTAAAGATAAAATTGGTGTTTGTCTAGATACATGTCATATTAGTGATGCTGGATATGATATTAGTGTTTTTGACAAAATATTAGAGGAATTTGATGAGATTATTGGACTTGATAAACTAGGATGTGTTCATATTAATGATAGTAAAAATGAAAAAGGAGCACATAAAGACAGACATGAGAATATTGGCTTTGGTACTTTAGGTTTTGATAATCTATTAAAAATTATTTATCATGAAAAATTAGAGGGTATTCCTAAAATATTAGAAACACCATATGTTACGAAAGATGATAATAGTAAAGAAAGATTATATCCTCCTTATAAGTTTGAAATTGATATGATTAAGAAGAAAGAATTTAATGAAAATTTAGTCCAAAATATTAGAAATTATTATGAAAAAAAATTATAGTAGAGATGCTATAATTTTTATATTTTGTCTTTATATTGATTGTATAATTCAATTATTTTATTGTAAACTTCTGCTCTTACTTCGGCTTTAACTTGATTTAAAATGATATTAGGATCTTTGGTAAGAAAAGTTTGATAGTCATTTTTTATATGATTGTAAATTATATTTAACTCATCATTAGTTAGTTTGATATTTTGAGATAGAGCAAATTTATTTATATCATCTTTGGCTAGTTTATTTATGTATTTACTTATAATAAGAAAGTTCATTATTTAATCACCTAATTTAGTTTATGTTGTTTATGGGAAATTTATGTTTTTTACTGATATATATAATTTTTTGTGTTATAATATTTAATAATGAGATGAAAGGAGGAGTACATATGTTAAGAAAAAAATATATTAATAAGAAAAGTAAAAACAAATTAGTAATTAAAAAGAAAAAAATAGGTTCAATTAATCGGAGACAGAAGGCAACAAATCGTTACTTAAAAGATATGATTGAAGCTAGATATATGGTACTAACAATATTTATCATATGTGCTTTTTCTTTGATTGGTATTAAATTATTTGATTTACAAGTAGTTAAGAATGATGAATATAGTGAAGAGTTGGCTATGGCTACAGAAAAGACAATTGAAAGTACTTCAGCTCCAAGAGGAAGAATTTATGATCGTAATCATAAGTTAATTGTCGATAATGAGGCAATAAAGACAATTTATTATAAAAAACAAAGTGGTATTACTACTGAAGAAGAAATTGAACTAGCTAAAAAAGTTGGTTCGATGATCAGTGTTGATTATAGTGATCTTACAACTAATATGATGAAAGAATTCTGGTATGTTTCTCATGAAAAAGAGGCTAACGAAAAGATAACAGATGAGGAATGGAAACAAAAAAGTGAAAGAAAACTGGATGATGATGATATCAAAGATTTAATTTTTGAAAGAATTACGGATGAAGAAATTAATTTTGATGATGCGACAAAAGAAGCTAGTTATATTTATTATTTGATGAATAAAGGTTATTCTTATGCGGAAAAAATTATTAAAAATGAAGATGTTTTAGAGGAAGAGTATGCATTAATATCAGAGAATATTGATAGTTTGAAAGGTTTTAATACTAAGTTAGATTGGGAAAGAATATATTTATATGGTGATACTTTTAAATCGATTTTAGGTACGGTATCTTCAAATAGTCAAGGTATTCCTAGTGAACTTGCTAGTTATTATTTGGATAATGGGTATAGTTTAGATGATAGAGTAGGTATTAGTTATTTGGAATATCAATATGAGAATTATCTTAGAGGTACGAAAGCTGTATATAGGGTATTAAGTGATAATACTTACGAGTTAGTTAGTGAAGGTAAAAGAGGTAATGATATTGTTTTGACAATTGATATTGAATTGCAACAATATTTGGAAGAAATGCTAGCTAATGAGGTAATGAATGCTAAAAATGAGGCTAATACGGAATATTATAATCGTTCTTTTGCTATTGTTAGTGATCCACAGACAGGAGAAATTTTAGCTATGGCTGGAAAACAAGTTCAGCAAGGTGAAAATGGTGTTAATAAAATTGTTGATTATACGCCCGGTATTGTTACTTTACCTGTTACACCAGGATCAGTTGTTAAGGGAGCTTCAATGTTAGTTGGTTATAAATATGGAGCAATTGATATAGGTACTTATCAGCTTGATGAATGTATTAAGATAAAGGATACACCAGAGAAATGTTCATGGCGAACAATGGGACTTATCGATGATATTTATGCTTTACAGTATTCGTCTAATGTTTATCAATATAAAATAGCAATAAAAATTGGGGGAGGAAATTATGTTTATAATGAGCCTCTATCACTAGATGAAAGTGCCTTTGATAAATATCGTGATATGTATGCTCAGTTTGGTTTAGGTGTTAAGACAGGAATTGATTTGCCAGTTGAAAGTTTAGGATATTCAGGAACATCAAAATTACCAGGTCATCTTTTGGATTTTGCTATTGGTCAGTACGATACTTATACACCAATTCAGTTATCACAATATATTAATACAATAGCTAATAGTGGTAAGAGATTAAAACCTTATTTACTTAAAGAAGTTTATGCACCGTCAGAAGATGAAAGTACTTTTGGGGAATTGGTTTATGAAACGAAAACGGAACAATTAGGTACGGTCGATGTTGAGAAAAAATATATGGATAGAGTAAGAGAGGGCTTCCATGCGGTTGTAACAAGTGGACTTGGTTATGGCTATATGGGTAATTATTATGATTCTTCTGGTAAAACGGGGACTAGTCAGAGTTTTATTGATACTGATGGGGATGGGGTTGTCGATACTGAGACAATAACTTCATCATTCGTCGGATATAGTCCTAGTGAAAATCCAGAGATGAGTGTTGTTGTTGTTAGCCCCGATATTAGTCATTCTTATGGTTATTCTACTTATCAAAGTGCGGTTACGAGTAGAATTAGTGCCAATATTGTTAATAAATATTTTGAACTTAATAGTAATTGATAGGAAAAATGTTAATTTTTTCTTTGAAAATAGGGATAATTGTGTTATAATTATATGCAGATGTATTTTGAAGGAGGGATATTATGGCTAAAAATAAAGAAGCTAGAGGTTTGGTTACTTTAGTATGTAGTAAATGTAAGAACCAAAATTATAGTGTTAGTAAAAATAGAAAGAATACAACTGAACGTTTAGAATTAAATAAATTCTGTAAACATTGCCGTGAGGTAACACCACATAACGAGAAAAAATAAGTAGGAGGTTTAAAACATGATTAATGTTAATGATTTTAAGACAGGAGTAACAATTAGTTACGATGGTAATTTATATCAAGTTTTAGAGTTTCAACATGTTAAACCTGGTAAAGGTGCGGCAATTGTTAAGACAAAATTAAAAAATTTACGTACTGGTTCAATTGTTGAACAAACTTTTAATTCAGGAATTAAAGTAGAAACAGCTAGAGTTGAGAAAAGAAAAATGCAATTTTTATATTCAACTGGCAATACTTATAGTTTTATGAATATGGAAACTTATGAACAAGTTGAACTTGATAAGAGTCAAATTGAAAGTGAAGCTAAATTCTTAAAAGAAGGTTTAGAAGTACTTATTTTCTTTTATGAGAGTGAAATGCTTGGAATTGAATTACCAGAAAAAATTACTTATACAATTACAAAGACAGAACCTGCGATTAAAGGAAATACGGCCACTAATGCTACTAAGGATGCTGAAATTGAAACAGGTATGAATATTCGTGTTCCTTTATTTATCGATGAGGGTGAAGAAGTAATTGTTTCAACTAAAGATGGAAAATATGTATCAAGAGCTTAAATACGAGTAATCGTATTTTTTTAAGTTGTTTTTTATGAAAGAATTTGATGAATGTATACTTTGTCCTCATAAATGTAGAGTTAATAGAAATAAGGGAGAAAGAGGTTTTTGTCAGGCAGGTAATGAATTTGTTATAGCTAAAGCTTATTTACATAAATGGGAAGAGCCTTGTCTATCAGGTGATACAGGAAGTGGAACGATTTTTTTTAGTTATTGTAATATGAAATGTTTATTTTGTCAGAATTATGAAATTAGTAGTTTAAATGTAGGTAAAGATGTTACTATCGAAAGATTTATAGAAATATGTTTAGAATTACAAGATAAAGGGGCACTTAATATTAATTTAGTAACACCTAGTCATTTTGTTCCTTTGATAGCTAAGGGACTTAGAGAAGCTAAAGATAAGGGCTTAGTAATACCTATTGTCTATAATACAAGTAGTTATGAGAATGTCGAAACTTTAAAAATGTTGGATGGATTAGTAGATATTTATTTGCCAGACTTAAAATATTATATTGATAAATATGCTATTAAATATTCAAAAGCACCACATTATTTTGAATATGCAAGTAAAGCAATTGATGAAATGTATAGGCAGGTAGGTAAACCGTTAATTGAAGATGGTATGATGAAAAAAGGGGTTATTGTAAGACATTTAATGTTACCTGGAATGATTGATGATAGTAAGAAAATTGTGTCATATTTATATAGAAAATATGGTGATAATATTTATATGTCCTTAATGAATCAATATACACCAATTAAAAAATTATATTATGAAGAATTAAATCATAAAGTTAGTGATATGGAATATGATGAACTTGTTAATTATGCTTATGATTTAGGAGTAAGAAAGGCTTTTATACAAGAAGGTGAAACCCAAAGTGAAAGCTTTATTCCTCATTTTGATATGGAAGGATTGTAAAATACTAAATATTATATTAAATTTAATCCCAATAAAGAAGTAATAAATAACTTTTTAACGATGAAATGAAAAAGGATATAAGAGTAAGCTAGTACAAAATTAACTAAAAAAGTAATTTATCTAAATGATAGGTTACTTTTCTTTTAACTGAGGGACGCGATGCGATTAACTTATAAAACAATAATTTACATATAAATATTTACATGATATAATACTATTAGAAATGAGGGATATTTAATGAAGAAAGTTGTTGTTATTGGAGGAGGTACGGGTTTATCAATTTTACTTAGAGGTTTAAAACTTTTTCCAATTGATATTACAGCAGTAGTAACAGTTGCCGATGATGGTTCTTCAACAGGAGTACTTAGAAATGAATTTAATATACCCGCGGTAGGTGATTTAAGAAATGTATTAGTTTCTTTATCAGAAGTGGAACCTCTAGTGGAAAAATTATTTCAATATCGTTTTGAAACGGATAGTGATTTAAATCATCATGCTTTAGGTAATCTTCTTTTAACGGCTTTATATAATATTACTGGTAGTTTAACGGAATCACTTAAGGCTTTATCAAAGATTCTTAATATTAAGGGTAGAATTTTACCTTTTACGGAGGATTCAGCACATTTAGTTGGTTATATGAAAGATGGTAGTATTGTTTATGGGGAAGAGAATATTACAAAAGCGGGTAAGGTAATTGATCATATTGGATATCAAGAAGAAGTTAAAGTTATTCCGGAAGTTATTAAGGCTATTAATGATGCTGATTTGATTATTTTTGGTATTGGTAGTTTATATACGAGTATTATTCCTAATGTTTTAAATGATGATATGAGAAAAGCTTTAATTAATTCTAAAGCTAAAAAGATGTATATTTGTAATGCTATGACCCAGCATGGAGAGACTGATGGTTATAAAGTAAGTGATTGTGTTAGGGCGATTAATAAGCATGTTGGTAAGGATATTATTGATGTTGTTTTAGCTAATACGAAGTATGTTGATGTAGATATTCAGAAATTATATATGGAAGAGAAAGCAACGCCAATTGTTATTGATGAAGAGAATTTAAAAGGTATCGAAGTAATTAAGGAAGAACTTGTTAATATTACTAATAAGCAAGTAAGACATAATTATATTAAAACAGCATTATGTGTATTTACTTATTTGATGAGGGATAGTGAATGACATTTTCTACCGAAGTAAAGAATGAGATTACGAAATTAGAAAGTAGTCGGTTGGAATATATATCGGAATTATCGGCATTAGTTAGGAATAGTGCTATTATCGATGATACGATTAAGATTGTGATTGAAAATAATGCTGTTGCAAGAAGAGCTTATAAGTTACTTAAAGAGATATATGATGTTAATCCTAGTATTACGATAAGAAAGAGAATTGGTATTAATAAGGGATATAGTTATATTTTGGAGATTAAGAAGAGAATTGGGGATATTCTTACGGATTTATCGATTATGGATAAGGGCTTGTTTTTGAATATTCCTAAGAGTTATATTTATGATGATGAAGATACTAAGAGAGCATATTTAAGAGGCGTTTTTATTAGTACTGGTAGTATTAATGATCCTAAAACATCAAGGTATCATTTGGAATTTATTGTCGATGATAATGAGTATGCGACATTTGTTAGTTCTTTACTTAATGAGAATAATCTTAATAGTAAGGTTATTAGAAGAGAAAAGAATTATATGGTATATGTTAAAGAAGCAGATAAGATCGCGGATTTTCTTAGAATTATTAAGGCTTATAATGCGGTAATGTATTTTGAGAATATTAGGATTTATAGGGAAAAGAAGAATAATACTAATAGGCTTAATAATTGTGAACAAGCTAATATGGATAAGGTATTTATGACTTCTTCAAAGCAGCTTCATGATATTGAATTATTACAGAAATGGGATATGATTGATTTACTTGATGAGAAGTTACAGGAGGTTATTAAGTATAGGTTAGAGTATCCTGAGTCATCACTACAGGAACTTAGTGATATTATGAGTAAGGATACGGGTAAGGTTATTACGAAATCTGGACTTAATCATAGGTTTAGGAAGATTAAGGAGATTGTTAGTAATGTGTTAAATAAGAGGGAATAGAGTATATAATTTATGTCTTAATTAATTGACAATTAGTGATATTAGTGATTTAATTGATAGTAATCCATATATTATTAATGAGATTTAAGTATTTTTGGTTATGAGGAGTGGTAGAAATGGCAAAGCAAATTGTATATCATGGAAGCTATTGTAAAGTTGATAATCCTCAGATAAGAAGAGGAAAATATACCAAAGATTTTGGAATTGGTTTTTATTGTACGATACTAGAAGAACAAGCAAAGAAATGGGCAGATAAATACGAAACACATGTATTGAATATATATGAGTATGATGAAAATCCTAATTTAAAAATAAAAGAATTTACTGTAATGACAGAAGAATGGTTAGATTTTATAATTGATTGTCGAAATGGAAAAAAGCATGATTATGATATTGTAATTGGGGCAATGGCTGATGATCAAGTATATAGTTATATTACTGATTTAATGGATAATAATATTACTAGAGAAGCTTTTTGGGAATTAGCTAAATTTAAGCATCCAACTCATCAAATTGCATTTTGTACGGATAAGGCATTAGAATGTTTAAAATTTTTAGATGTTGAGGAGTGGTAGAAATGGTAGATATTTCTAAAAAGAAAGATGATTTATTCTTTACTTGTAGTTTAATTGAATATATAGCAAGAAAAACTAAAAATACGAAAAAGGTAGTTATAGAAAAACTAGGAAGAGAAAGAATAAAAAAAATATATGATTTAGCGGAAGTATATCACTCTGAGAATATTGAGAAAGTTAGTGATGAGTTTATTAGTGAAGCTAAAATTGAAAATGGTAACTATGATATTATAGTAAATTGTAAATATAGAATACCTACTTACTTTGAAATTGGTAAAGTATATAGAAGTTTAATACTTAATATTAATAATAGGGAAGATGAATATGTTGATACTTTAATTACTGTTTTGTCTTCTTGGATAATAGAAAAGATAGATAATTATAATAGTAGTATGTATTATGAAAATCCTAGTTACATATATGCATGTTATATGGAAGGAAAAGTTTTATAATGGGAGTGATTTAAATGACATTGTTTGAAGATTTAAAATGGAGAGGACTTATTAAAGATATTTCTAGTCCAGATTTGGAAGAAAAATTGAATAAGGGTGGTATGACTTTTTATATTGGTACTGATCCTACGGCTGATAGTTTACATATTGGACATTTATCTAGTTTCCTTATTTCAAAGAGACTTAAGGATGCTGGACATCATCCTCTTTTACTAGTGGGGGGCGCTACTGGTAGAATTGGGGATCCTAGACCAACAGAAGAAAGAGCAATGAAAAGTATCGAGGAAATTAATAAGAATATTGAAGGATTAACTAAACAAGTTAAGGATTTGTTTGGCTTTGAGATTGTTAATAACTATGATTGGTCTAAAGATATTAATTTTATTGATTTTTTAAGAGATTATGGTAAATTCTTTAATATTAATTATATGTTAGATAAGGATATTATTAGAAGAAGGCTTGATACGGGTATTACTTATACAGAGTTTTCTTATATGATTATGCAAGCGATGGACTTTTTGTATTTATATCAAAATAGAGATTGTGTCATGCAAGTTGCGGGTTCTGATCAATGGGGTAATATTACGGCTGGTATTGATCTTATTAAGAAGAAATTAGGTAAGGAAGCATATGGTTTTACGATGCCTTTAGTTACAACTAAAGATGGAGTTAAATTTGGTAAGAGTGAAGGTAATGCTCTATGGTTAGATAAGAATAAGACATCGCCTTATAAGATATATCAATATTTACTTAATTCTGAAGATGAGAAGGTAATTGATTATCTAAAAGTATTTACTTTCTTATCTAGAGAAGAGATAGAAAAGTTAGAAGAATCTTTGAAAAAAGAACCACATTTAAGATTAGCGCAAAAAGCTCTTGCTAAAGAAGTTGTTATTTTCTTGCATGGCGAAGAAGAATACGAGAAAGCAGTTAGACTTACTGAAGCTTTATTTAGTAATGATTTTGGTAATTTAAAAGCTAGTGAAATAGAGGAGATATTCTCTAAGGATTTAGTAAGAGATATAGATAGTGCTCTTAATTTGGTTGATTTACTTATTAATATGAATATCGCTAGTAGTAAGAGAGAAGCTAGAGAATTTGTTAATGGTAATGCTATTAGTGTTAATGGTAATAAGGTTAATGATGTTGATTTAGTTATTGATGATAAATATTTTATTGATAATAAATATGTTATTATTAAAAGAGGTAAAAAGAATTATTATATTGGGAGAAAAAAATAAAGTCTCGAGTTAGACTTTATTTTTTAGTTATTATTGGTTATATTCTTTAGAATTTACTTGGTAATTAATGGCAATAATAGTATTCAAACTATAAAAATCAAATTCTCTTTCATCATTTCTGTTTTTTTTGAACTTGTCGATTTTTTCGATTAGTTGAACTTCTTTTGTTCTTTTAAATGATAACTAATTGTATTAGGTTTAACATTAAAGAGTTCTCCCATGGTTTTCTGAGTTAACCAAAAGTCTTCATTATCATATAGTACTTCAATAGATTTGTTTGTGTTTTCACTTTGATATAATATTAAATCTTGTAATTTATTTGCATTTTAATACCTACCTTTGATTTATACATTATAATAATTAATGAAATTAGTTTTAATAGTTATTGGTTTCATTAGCTAAATTGTATCAAATTCTTTCATAAAGTCATTAGTTTTATATTAAAATAGAGTTTGGACTTTATTTTTTTCTTTTTTTTGGGTATAATTTTATATAGCATAGTAAAAAGTAGTAGGTGATAGAATGAAAAGAATTAAAAAGAAAATGAGTATTAAGAAAAAGATAGTTATTATATTTAGTAGTTTATTTGTGATAGGAATTAGTTCAGGGCTATTTCTTTTATATGGTCCTTATGCAGGATTTAGGGAATGGTTAATTACAACAGCGATGAGTACGATGAATCATAAGTATTTGGCAACATGGTTTTATAGTCAGGAGACAATTGATGAAGTGTTAGCTAAACATACGACAATTGAGCCTGATTTTAATACGGATACTTCTTTGATTAATGAAGAAGAGAGTTATGATTATATTGATGAATATGATAAAGAGATATTAGATAGGCCAGAGGGTAGTTTATATAAATATATTAAATTAGAAGAAGATGGCTTTGATGCTTATTTAGTAGCTATATATGATCCTTCTAAAATTAGTGTTGTTACTAGTAAATATTTGGGTACAAGGGGCCAATATTTAGTTGATATGGCAAGAGAAAATGATGCTGTTGTTGCAATTAATGGAGGAGGATTTCGTGATACGGGTGGACAAGGTGATGGAGGAAGTCCTGTTGGTATTATTATTGAAGATGGTGAAATAGTTAATACTTCTAGATATACGGTATCGGGTGGAATTATTGGTTTTACTGATGATAATAAATTGTTTTTAGGTAAAGTTAGTGCAGAAGAAGCTATAGCTAATGGTGTTCGTGATGCGGTTGAATTTGGACCATTTTTAATTGTCAATGGGGAATCATCATTTATTAATGGTAATGGTGGTTATGGAATTCATCCTAGAACCGCAATTGGGCAGAGAAAAGATGGAATAGTCCTTTTTTTAGTCGTGGATGGTAGGAGAATTGATTCAATGGGGGCTGATATGAATGATTTAACGGATATTATGCTTAGATATCATGCTTATAATGCTGCTAATCTAGATGGTGGTAATTCTTCTGTATTAGTTATTGATAATCAAATTGTTAATAGACCTTTGAACTGGGATAACTTAGAACAAACAAGACCTATTTCTAGTGGGTTTATAGTAACGGAGTAAGGTATTATGGAAAAAAATATTAATATATCAGTAATACGTTTGATTTCTTTATTAATGATTATTACTTGTCATATTTTTCAAGGGTTAGATAATGAGCTTGCTTTTTGGTTTAATTTAGGAGTACAGATATTCTTCTTTATTTCGGGTTATTTATATGGTAATAAAGAAGTTAAGGATTTTAAGAAGTTCTTTAAAAATAAAATTATTAAGATATTAATGCCTCTTTCAGTATTAGTATTGATTATGGTAATTGTTGAATATTTTTGTTTTAATCATTCTTATTCTAAGAAATTTATACTGGCTAATTTACTTGGTTTTGGAGGAGTTTATGGTACTTTAGATTTACTTGGTAATACTTGGTTTGTCAGTTATATATTAATCTGTTATTTACTTACACCAGTACTACAAAAATTAATTAAAAATAATGTGAATGCGACTAAGAATTTTCTTATTCTAATAGTATTAAGTATTTTGTTTATGGAATTTGATGTTATGTATATTAATGGTATATGGTTATGTAATTATATTATAGGTTATTATTATGGGAGTAACATTAAAACGAAAAAGAAGAAAAGGGATTTTAGATATATAATATTAGCACTTATTACAATTGTATTACCATTTAGTTTGTGTTTAAAATATGATTTGATTAATGGTATTCCTAATATTATTAGAAGTCATAGATTGTTAATATGTAGTATGGAACATACTTTGTTAGGTTGCCTATTGTTTTTAATGTTTAATTTTGTATTAGGTAAAATTAATATTAAAGATAATTATATTTTAAGATTTAGTGATAAATATAGTTATTATATATATTTAGTTCATCAAATATTTATTTTAAATGATATGTCATTGCTTAATTTAACTGATTATTTTATGATTAATATTATTATAATATTTATAATGGCAATATTATGTGGTGTTATTTTGTATTGGCTTTGTTTTTTGATTTTAAAATTAAGTAAAACTATTTTAGTAAAAAATTAATTAAATTTTTGTTACTTTTTGTGTTATAATAAAGTTATATAAGAAGGAAAAGTAGGAGTGAATATGAAAAAGAGAAAAAAACAAAAAAGAAAATTAAAGAAGGGTGCTTTGGTAGGAATTTTAGTTTTTTTAGTTATTGTTGTTTTAATTTTATTGTTTGTCTTTGTATTTAATAATGATAGTAAGACCAATAGTGGTAATAGCAATAATAATAATCAAGTAATGGAACATTATAGTGAATTTGTTAAGACAAATAAGGAAACTAGTTTGTATGATGAAGAAGGTGATGAAGTAGGTAAAATTGGTAAAGATGTTGAACTTACTTTAAAAGATATTGATGTTAGTAATGATACTATCTATTTTCCTATTAGTGATTTAGATGGTTATTACATTAAATATGATGATGTAGATAAATTAGAAGTTTTGAGTGAAGTTAGTGATAGGTATCTTAATTATATTCCTTTTAATCTTAATGTTAAAACAGGAGATGTTACTAGTTTTTATGATGAAAATGATAATTTGATTTATGAATTTAATGAGTCTTTTGATTTATCTATTATTATTAAAGATGATGATAAGTATGGAGTAGAATTTAACAATAGACTAATGTATGTTAATAGTGAAGGTACTAGTACCTATGATAATCATAATACAGATGAGACTAATGCCAGTGGAGTAGGTGTTCTTAATTATCATGCTTTTTATGATGATGATAATCCAGATGAGGCAGCGGCTTGTACAACGGCAATATGTCATTCTAAGAGTCAATTTAAAGAACAACTAGATTTTCTTAAAGAAAATAATATTTTAACATTAAAAATGGATGAACTTGATATGTATATTGATGGTAAGTTACAACTTCCTAAAAGCGTAGTAATTACAATAGATGATGGACAGAAAACAAGACTTGCTGTCGATATGCTTACGGAATATGAAATGTATGCAACAATATTTATGGTTACTTCAAGATATGATGTTAGTGAATATTATGTAACTGATTATATTGAACTTCACTCACATACGGATGATCTTCATGATGGAGGTTATTGTCCAGGGGGACAAGGGAGCGCTATTAAGTGTTTAGAAGAGGATGTTATTCAAGCTGATTTACAGAAAAGTAGAGAGGCTTTGAATGGTGCAGATGTATTTTGCTTCCCTTTTTATGAATATAATGATTATGCAATAGAAATGGTTAAGGAAGCAGGATTTAAGATGGCATTTATCGGTGAAAGTGGTAGCAGTGATAATTTAGTTCATGTCGGAGATGATAAGTTTACTTTGAGAAGATTTGTTATTGTTACTTATACGACGATAAATGATTTAGAAAATTATTTTGGACAAATTTATTAGCCTTAATTTTAGATATTAAATGCTTTAATTTAAGGCTTTTTCTATGCTTAATTGCCTTGAAAACGTATAAATTGTATGATATAATGTTTTTGATGTTTAAATATGGACATAAATATTTTGACTAGTTTGGAGGAAATAACCTTGAAAAAAACATATGTGTTAAATGTTCCTGTAAATATTACAAGTTATGATGAAATTATAGATACTATTTCAAAAAAAATTAAAAATAATAAAAAGTATAGTATTGTTTCTATTAATTTAAATAAAGTTATTTTGGCTAATGAAAACAATGAAATTATGAAAATTATTAAATCTTTTGATTGCTTTATTCCTGATGGAATATCTGTTGTAAAAGCTAATGATAAAATCGATGATAGAATTACGGGAATTGATTTATTTAATAGAATTTGTGAAGATTGGAATAAAATAGGGGCTAAAATTTTTCTTTATGGTGCTAAAGAAGAAATAGTTAAAACGGCTAAAATTAATTTGGAAAATAAATATAAAGGAATTGAAATTGTCGGATATAAAAATGGTTATGTTAAAGATAATGATATGTTAATTAAAAAAATTAATGAAACATCCGCTAATATTGTTTTTATTGCCATGGGATCACCTAGACAAGAAAAATGGATATATGAAAATAGAAAATTAATTAAAGCTAATATTTTAATTGGAGTGGGTGGTACTTTTGATATTGTCAGTGGTAAACTTAAAAGAGCACCTAAATGGATTAGGAAGCTTGGTATTGAATGGTTATATCGAATGGTAAAAGAGCCTAAGAGATTAAAAAATGTTCCTTTACAAATAAAATATTATTTTAAATTAAAGAAAAAGGGAAATAAAATATGAAAAAAATGGATAATAAGGGAATAGTAATTTTATCTTTATAGGAGGAAATAGTTATGAAAGAAAAAGAAATGTATCAAGAATTGATTAATGAATTGATATCTAATATGGCTACTGTTACTAGCGGGAAAAGAATTAGAACTAGTAAGGTGGATAAATTTAAGAATAAAATTAATTTTGCTCTATATAATAAATATCTTTCTTTTTTTGTTAAGAAAGACAAGAAAGATTTTAGTAAAGTAAGAAAGATAAAGGAATATAAAGTTGCTTGTATTTTAGATGAATTTAGTTATAATTGTTTTAAAACGGAATTAGATTTATATCCAATTGGAAGAGATAATTATATTAAACAATTAAATAAAATTAATCCTGATATTTTATTTGTGGAATCAGCATGGCATAGTTATGAGGGTAATTGGTCGATTGCTCATCAATTAGACGATGTTAAGAAATTATTAATGTATTGTAAAAGAAAAGGGATTATAACTGTTTTTTGGAATAAGGAGGATCCTGTTCATTTTGATGATTTTATTAAGAAGGCAATACATTTTGATTATATTTTTACAACGGATGAACAAAGCATTGATAATTATAAAAAGTATACTAATAATGATAATGTTTATTCACTTATGTTTGCTTGTGAACCTAAAATTCATAATCCTATTGTTGATAAAAAGATTAAAAAATGTGATAAATCGGTTTTTGCAGGTACTTTTTATAGAAGTAAATATCCTGATAGGCTTAAATCTTTAATGGAAATTATGTATGTAGCTAGAGATTATGGATTAGATATATATGATAGGAATTATTTACTTAAAAATAATAATTATCGTTTTCCTAATATGTATCAAAAAAATATTATAGGTAATTTACCTTATACGGATATTAATAAGGCATATAAGGGATATAAGATAAATATTAATATTAATTCAGTAACGGAGTCTACAACAATGTTTTCGAGAAGAGTATTTGAAGTTTTAGCATGTAATACGCCTGTTGTTAGTAATTATGCAAAAGGTATTGAAAAAACTTTTGGGGATATTGTTCAAATGGGTAAGAATATTGATGATTTTATTAAAATTTACGCTGTGTACTAGATTATCGGGGGTAAAGGTATTTTCAAATTCAAGATTATGTGGTACAATTAATATGTCGAAGATG
>CALVRZ010000015.1 GCA_944358875.1 uncultured Bacilli bacterium | reverse complement strand
ATATATATGGATAGATGGAAACATGCCAAATCCAAGTACAATGTATAATCAAAATTTTGAATTTAGATTAAATGCTAGTGCTACCGATGAAAATTCAGGTAATGCAGTTACTACTAGGACTTCAGCTGAAATGTTAAGTTATTTAAATCTAACAAGTAATGGAGAAAAAAATAGTGTTACGGCTATCGCGACAACAAATGAAGGGATATATGAAACGACAGATGATTATGGAACAACATATTATTTTAGAGGAGATGTAGATAATAATTATGTGCAATTTGCAGGATATTACTTTAGAATAGTTAGAATAAATGGTGATGGTTCAATTAGATTAATATATGATGGAACAAGTGCGCATGCCAATGGCGAAAGTAGCGAAGATAGACAAATAGGAACAAGTGAATATAATAGTAATTATAATGATAATGCGTATATAGGATATATGTATGGAAGTGCTGGAGCAAGTAGTTATAGTGCGACGCATGAAAATACCAATAATAGTACTGTAAAAACAGTAGTAGATAATTGGTATAAAACAAATATTGAAGATAAAGGCTATAGTGATAAAGTAGCTGATGTAATATATTGTAATGATAGACAAACGACATCAGGTATGAGTAGTTTTGGAAGTTTAGGTTATGGAACAAATGCAACAGCATATGCCCCAGCAAGTAGATTATATACAACAAGTGGGTCATGGGATAGTACTCAGGAAATAAGGATGACGTGTAGTCAAAAGAATGATGCCTTTACCGTAGATGATGTTGAAAAAGGAAATGGAGCATTAACATACCCGGTAGGATTATTAACAGTAGATGAAGCATTAGCAGGCGGAGGAAAGGGAGGTACAAACAATAGTAGCTATTATTTATACACAGGTCAATATTATTGGACAATGAGCCCGGACTACTTCAGTGGTGGTTACGCTTACGTGTGGTACTTGGACTATGATGGTTTCCTCAACTACAGCTACAACGTGAATAACACGTTCGGTGTGCGGCCCGTGCTTTCTCTCAAATCTTCAGTAGAACTATCAGGTAATGGTACTATAGATAGCCCTTATCAAGTACAAATTAACTAATAAGTAACTTAATGAAAATAAGTTGCTTTTTTTTTATTTTGTGCTATAATAGTGGGCATTTAAGGGGGAATGAGGTATGAATAAAGAAGTTAAATCTATAGTAATAGAGATTAGTTTTATTGTCTTACTTTTAGTTATTTGTGTTCCAATCTTTGTTAGTGCTAGTAGTAATTATAATAATTCATTAGAGAAAATTAGTAATGATGATATTATCATTACTAATATGGAACATAATAGTTTTGGATTATATGCTTTAAGTGATGAAGAAGTATTAAATAAAAGTAATGATAATCTTTTCTCTATTGTTAATAAGAAAGATAAGGAATATGATTATGATTTATACTTAAGAGTAAGAAAAGATTCAACAATTGATATTAGTAAAGTTAAAATTAAATTTAATAATGAGATTTTAACTTTAAATGATATTTATGATAGAGAAGATGATAATTACTATTATTATTTACTTAAGAGTGATAAGATTAATGAAGAAGAAGATTTTTCTTACTTAGTATATTTAGATGATAATAGTACAGATTATGGTAATAATAGTTTAACTTATTCTTTCTTAGTTGTTTAAAAGATCTTTAATAGGTCTTTTTTTCTTTTAAAATAAGACTTTTATTATAAAAAAATAGAATTCATGATTAATTTTAACTTTTAACTTTCACGTTTTTGATAGATATTTTTTCACTAAATTACACGTTTTTGATAGATACTTTTGGCAAAAGTAACACGTTTTTAATATAGCCATTAAATTTTGATAAATTTTCTTTACATTGTCCCCGATAGGGTATAACTTATTATAAAATAAGAGTTTATAGAGATATAGTTATGTAAAATTAACTTATTTCTTTTTTTTAATGATAATTTTTACTTTTTTTATGATATAATTATTAATAAGTAAGGATGGTGTAAAAATGACAATCAATAGTGTGCTAACAATTATTCAAAAGATTGTTGATATATCGTTAGTATGGATGCTTATTTATTTTGTATTAAAGAATCTTAAAAATAATGTAAAAATGGTATTATTATTTAAGGGTGTTTTATTAATACTTATATTAAAGGTAATTAGTGATGCTTTAAATTTAGTTACTATTGGTCTTATATTAGAATATGTTATTATGTGGGGACCTTTAGCTCTTATTATTATCTTTCAACCGGAGATTAGAAATATTTTAGAGCATTTGGGTAGAAATCAACTTTTGGGTAGCCATAAGATACTTACTTTGGATGAAAGAGAAAAGTTAGTATATGAGATTATGAATGCTGTTGAATATTTAAGAAAAGCTAGAATTGGAGCTTTAATTGTTATTGAAAGAGATATTAGTTTAAATGAATATATTCAAAGGAGTAAGAAGATATATGCTGATATTTCATCAGAGTTATTGATTTCAATCTTCTTCCCTAGAAATCCACTTCATGATGGTGGTGTTATTATTCAAGGTAATACAATTACTAGTGCAGGTGCTGTTTTTCCTATTAGTGTTAATAGTAAGATTAATAAGAGACTTGGAACAAGACATAGAGCAGCGATTGGTATTAGTGAAGAGAGTGATGCTATTGTCTTAGTTGTCAGTGAAGAGACTGGTAAGATATCAATTGCTCTTAATGGTAATTTGAATTATAATCTTTCTTTAGATGATGCTAGAATGATGTTAATTGAAGAATTAAAACCTAAAAGCGAAACATTATTAGATGATGAACTAGAGGATGAAGAATTAGATAAGGATGTGGATAATAATGAAAATGCTTAAGAAAATAGGTAGTAGTATATCAGGACTATTTAAAGCTATCTTTAGATGGATTGATAGAAGAATTATTGTTCCCATTACGAAGTTTATATTGATGATTACCGAGAAAACGGGTAAGAAGACTGGTAAGTTAGAGAAGTGGCTTACGAAGAAGAATACGTTAATCTTTTTATCACTTATAATTGCTTTATTTGCTTTCTTTATTGTCGATAGTAAATCAATGGTTTTAGTTGATTCTTCAGCAGAAGTGTTATATGATCAAAAAGTTAATGTTATTTATAATGAAGAAGCTTATGTAGTTGAAGGTTTACCAGAGACGGCAGATGTTACTTTGATAGGTAGAAAAGTTGATTTGTATTTAGCTAAACAATTATCTACAGGTAGTATTAATGTGGATATTTCGAATTTGAAAGAGGGACAACATAAAGTTAATCTTAATTATGAGAGTCCAATTAATTCAGTAGATTATAAGCTAGATCCTTCATCTGTTACGATTTATATTTATCCTAAGGTATCTGAGAATAGAACCGTAGAAGTAGATGTTATTAATAAAGATAAACTTGATTCTAAATTATCTATTCAAGATGTTAAAGTTGATCAAGATCAAATAATTATTAAGGGTGCTGAGCATACGCTTAAAGAAGTTGCTACAGTTAAAGCTTTAGTAGATGTTAGTAATATTGTTGATCCACAAGTTGGTGTTACAACTTTAGAGGATGTTCAATTAGTGGCATACGATAGTGAAGGTCAAGTTGTTGATGTAGAAATGGTACCTAATAAGGTTAAAGCTACAATTAGTATTGTATCTCCTAGTAAGGAAGTACCTGTTAAGGTTATTCCAAAAGGTAATGTGGTGTTTGGTAAAGCTATTAGTTCTATTACGGCAGATGTTACTAATGTTACCGTTTATGGAGATGAGAATGTTATTAATGAACTTCAATTTATTCCTATTGAAGTAGATGTTACAAACTTAGATAGTGATAAGGAATATAATGTTATTATTAATAAACCTAGTGGTGTTACTAGTATTTCAACGACAAGTGCGGTGGTATCGGTAACATTAGGTGATGAAGTTACAAAAGAAATACCGGATGTTTATATTGAAACAACGAATTTGGATTCTAACTATAAAGCGGTTGCTATAGGTGAGAATTCTAGTAAGACTTCAGTTATTGTCAAGGGTACACAAGAAGTACTTGATAGTATTGATGCAGATACAATTAAAGCAACTGTTGATTTATCTGGTTATTCAGAGGGAGATTATGAAGTTGAAGTGGTTGTTACGGGTGATGATGTAAGAGCAAGCTTTACACCTAAGACAACGAAGATTAAAGTTAGAATTTCTAGAAAATAAAAATTAGAGGAGGTAATTAAAATGTTGAAGCATATTAACAAACCTATGTTCGTCAGGGGGGGGGGTTATAAATTACCTTCTAAGTAACAATAGTGATAATTATATAAAGATAACTACAAAGGGTAAGTCTAGTTAGGCTTATCTCTTTGTAGTTTTTATTGTGTCTTACTACAAATGTGTTGTAAGTTAATTAATTATTTGTTATAATTTAATTATGATAAAATATGACATATTTCTTGTCATAGATTATATATAATAGATGGGTAGAGAAAGGAAGTTAGGAAAAGATGAAAAAGAAACATATTATTGTAGGGGTTGTTTTACTAATCGGCGCTATAGCTTTAGGTAGTAGTTTAGCATGGTGGACGTGGAGTACAAGTAGTAATGAACAGACTAATGTGGTAGTAACAGTTGGAGGTATTACAATTGATTATGAAGATGGAGAAAATATTACTAATAATAATTTAATACCAACTTCTACTAAGGAAAAAGGTATTAGTAAAAACATTACCATTAGTAGTACAGGGCAAGTATATTTAGATTTAAATATGGCTGTAGTTACTTTAGATGATGGACTTAAAGATGCCTCATTTAAATATGAAATATACAATGGTAGTAATTTAGTAACAGGTGGAAACTTTGCTAATAGTAATGTTGGAGATAATATAGCATTATTAAGTGGAGTAGAAGTAACCAGTAGTCCTACAACATATACATTGTATATCTGGATCGATGGCAATATGAGTAATCCAAATACAATGTATAATCAAAACTTTGAATTTAGATTAAATGCAGAAGCAACTGATGAGAAACCAGTTATTCCTGCAACTGATACAATAACAAATATTTATACAACTGCTGATAAAACAGAAGTAGTTAATAATGATGTAACTTATAATTATGCAACCAAAGTAGGAATGATGGAAGATATTGGAGGTAATATCAGATATTATGGAGCAGATCCTAATAACTATGTATCATTTAATGATGAATTATGGCGCATAATTGGCGTATTTAAAGAAATTGATGATGGAACTGGTACTAAAGAAACAAGAATAAAGATAGCTAGAAGTGAAAGTATAGGTAATTATGCATGGGATTCAAATAATGTAAACGAGTGGCCAACTGCTACCCTTAATACTTATTTAAATGGAACCTATCTTCCAACTTTAACCACTGATGCTCAAAATATGATTGGCGATGTTCTATGGAACCTAGGAGGAAGTTCTGAATATGAAGGTTTATATGCCAATGATTATTATACTTTTGAAAGGGGCACTACCGTATATTCAGGACGAAGTACAACATGGACAGGAAAAATAGCATTAATGTATCCATCTGATTATATGTATGCTGGAGATTTATCTAAATGTAGTTTAGATGGATATAACTGGAATGATGACCAAATTAATTGCCGTGATACATCATGGCTAAGAAATACAAGTGCTATGCAATGGACTATTACTCCTAATGCTAGTAATTCTGACTACGTGTTTATCGTGTACAACGCGGGTTATGTCGACCGCAATAACGTCGTCAACACTCGCGCCTCTCGCCCGGTCTTATTTCTAAAATCTAATGTCCAAATTACTGGGGGAGATGGCAGCCAAAATAATCCATTCACTTTATCAGTCGAATAATATGGTCTTGTCAAGTTTAGTGGATGGTGTATATTAATAATAAAAGTAACCAATGTCGGTTACTTTTTATAAGGGGCTATGCTATGCGATTAACTTAAAAAAAATACCCAAAATTAAGGGTATTTTTAAATATATAGTTAATAATATTTATAGATTATCTATCTAAATTTTTAGTAAAGATAGCTATATCTACTAAACCAGATACCGCTACTAAGACATAGACAATTCTTGTTAGTAATGAGCCATCACCAAAGAGATATTCAACTAAATTAAAGTCAAATAATCCTACTAAGCCCCAGTTAATGGCACCAATAATGACAAGAGCTAAGCATGTTTTTAAAATTATATTCATATCGTTCCTCCTTTTTTCTAATGTTATTTTTACCAATTTTTTGATATTTATTCTCATAATAGTAAAAATTATCCATATAATTTATCAGAAAGAAAATGAGGTGAATGGAATTGAAAAAATTATTCTTAGGAATAATAATGTGTGGAATCTTTTTGATTTCGGGATGTGGTAAATATACTGAGGATGATATTATTAAGGATTTGACGAAAAAAATTGAAAATGCTAAGGCTTATGAAATTACGGGAACAATGGAGATTACGAATAATGAGGATGTTTATACTTACAGTGTAAATGTTGGATATATGGAAAAGGATAATTATAAGATTAGTTTAATGAATTTAGCTAATGATCATGAACAGGTTATTTTAAGAAATAGTGATGGTGTTTATGTTGTTACGCCTTCTTTAAATAAGAGTTTTAAATTTCAAAGTGATTGGCCTTATAATAATTCACAAGTATATTTGTTAGGTAGTATTTTAGAAGATTTGACAAGTGATGATAATAGGAAGTTTGAGGAAAATGATGATGGTTATTTGTTTACTTCATCAGTTAATTATCCTAATAATCAGAAACTTGTTAAACAAAGAGTTTATATGGATAAAAAACTTAATATTAGTGAAGTTAATGTATTAGATGAAAATGATAATACACAAATTAAGATGGTTTTTGATAAAATTGATTTAAAAGCTAAGTTTAATGATAATTATTTTGATTTAGATCAGTTAGTTAAGGAAGAAAATAATAGTAGTTCTAATAGTAATACTGATAGTAATAATACTAACAATACCAATACTGATAAAGAAAATACTAATAGTAACACTAATAATAATACGAATAGTAATACTAATAGTAATACGAATAGTAATACTAATACTGATAATAATTCTGAAACAGGTACTGATAGTAATACTGATACCAAAAGTAGTAGTACTGAGGAAACTAAAACAACGGCAACAATAGAAGATGTTATTTATCCAATGTATTTGCCCACTAATACGTATTTGACTAATCAGGAAACGGTAGAGACAGAAGATGGAGAAAGATTAATTCTTACCTTTGGTGGTGATAATCCATTTATGTTAATTGAAGAGACGGTAAATGCTTTAGATGAGCATTTGATTGTTCCTACTAGTGGTGATTTTGATTTACTTGTTGATACGATTGGTGTAGTTAGTGATAATTCAATTAACTGGGTAAGTAATGGTATTGAGTACTATGTTATTAGTGATGTTGTTGAAACTTCGGAGTTACTTGAGGTAGCTAGAAGTATAAGTGTTTTACCAGTATCTAAATAATGCACAAATGTGCATTTTTTTTTGACTTTTAAAAGGAAATGAAAGTAATAGATAGAATAATATAGGTAAGAGAAAGGATAGGGGAATTTCAACGGTTCGGAAAAATCGGACAATTGAAACTAAAGTTGGAAACGGTTACAAATTGTAACCAGTTGATAGTAAAAATTCTAAGCACTACGGGATGGATTAAAAAGACAATTAAAAATGAAAGGAAATAAATTGGTGACAAATTGTCACCAATTGAAATTGAAAGTTTCTGATGTTAAATATTACAGTAGTTATCTTGTTAATATTTTTGGAGTTGCTTTAGGAAGTGATAGTCTAAGAAGTTATTAGAAAGTTTTAAAACAAAAATTAAAAGAAGAAGGGAAATGAAACTGTGACAAATTGTCACGCTTTGAAACTTAAAGCTAAAGATGGTAAATATGTATTACTGATGTAGTTGATATTGAAGGTGTTGTTTTGGAAAATGATAATTCAAGAAATCATTGGAAAGGTTTAAAACATAAATTAAAACAAGAAGGAAATCAGTTGGTGACAATTTGTCACCAACTGAAATTAGAAAGTTAATATTAATAAATATTTATAGAAAGTGAGATGATGTTATGAATCAAAGTAAAATGCATTTAGTTAATAAAATATTTAATAATGAAACAATAAGGACTGTTTGGGACAAAGAAAAAGAAAAGTATTATATAAGTATTGTTGATATTGTTGGAGTACTTGCTGATAGTAGTGAGCCTAGAAAATATTGGAATTGGTTAAAAAATAAACTAAAAAATGAAGAAAATTTTGAAACGTCTAGTATTACTAGACAGTTGAAATTAAAAGCTTCTGATGGTAAATATCGTATGACAGATGTAGTTTGATGGTATTTTTTCTGAAAGTAATAATCCTTAAACATATTGGAGAGTACTAAAAAAAGACTTAAAGATGGAGGAAATGAAAACGTTACAAATTGTAACGCTTTGAAACTTAAAGCTAAAGATGGTAAATATCGTATTACTGATGTAGTTGATATTGATGGTGTTGTTTTAGAAAATGATGATTCAAGAAATTATTGGAGAATTTTAAAGTATGAATTAAAACAAGAAGGAAATCAGTTGGTCACAATTTGTGACCAACTGAAATTAGAAAGTTAATATTAATAAATATTTATAGAAAGTGAGATGATGTTATGAATCAAAGTAAAATGCATTTAGTTAATAAAATATTTAATAACGAAACAATAAGAGTTGTTTGGGATAAAGAAAAAGAACAATATTATATAAGCGTTGTGGATATAGTTGGAGTTATTTCAGAAAGTAAAGATGGTAGAAAGTATTGGAACAAACTAAAACAAAGATTAAAACAAGAAGGAAATGAGTCGGTTACAAGTTGTAACCAACTGAAATTAAAAGCTTCTGATGGTAAATATCGTATGACAGATGTTGTTGATATTGAAGGTATGTTTAGAATTATTGAATCTATTCCTAGTAAAAATGCTGAACCTATTAAACAATGGCTAGCACATTTAGGTAGTGAAAGAATAGATGAAACTTTTGATCCATCAATCGCGGTGCAAAGGGCTATTGATACTTATAGAGCTAAAGGATATGATGAGGAATGGATTATCAAAAGAATTAAAGGTATTCAGGATAGAAAGAAATTAACTGATGTTTGGAAAGATAATGGTGTAGAAAGTAACTTGGAATATGCTATATTAACTAATGAAATATATAAAGAATGGTCTGGTATGACGGCAAAAGAATATAAAAAGTATAAAGGACTTAGAAAAGAAAGTTTAAGAGATAATATGTCAGATTTGGAAGTATTACTTACAGATATTGGGGAAACAACAACTAGAGAACTTGCTAGAGAACATAAACCATATGGTTTTAATGAAAATAAAAAAATAGCTAAAACGGGAGGACAAATTGCTAATAATACGAGAATAGATATTGAAGAAAAGTTAGGTAGATCTATTATTAATAATGAAAATAGTCTTAATTATCAATATAAAGATAATGATAACTTACTAGAAAAAAAGTAAATTATGATGTTTTTTCTTTACTTTTAGTGGTGGTTTTTGTATAATTATAAACGAGGGTGATATTTATGGGAAGAGAATTAAAAAGAAAACAAGCTAAAAAAAATGGACAAAATGTAAGAGATTTTTCAAAAAATGATAATGATAGTGAAATGTCAATGAAGAAGTTATTGATTATTTTAGGTGTCGTTGTTCTTATTGCTATCATTTTATATTTATTTATTGGAATAGTAGTTACAAAAGAGATTGATTGGTTTAGTAATGATAATGAAAATGAAGTAATTAATAAACCAAGTAATGCGATATTAGCATCTGCTATTTTTAGACAAACAGAAGAAGAATATTATGTTTATTTTTATGATTTTGATGAAAGTAATACATCAATTGATAGTTATATAAGTGGTATTAGTGATAAGATATATCGTGTTGATACAGGTGATGCTTTAAATAGTAATTATGTTAGTGATACGACTAATAAAGATGCTAAGACTTTAGAAGATTTGAAAGTTAAGAGTCCAACGATAGTTAAGATTGTTAATGATCAAATTACGGAATATTATGAAGGAGAAGAAGCGATTCTTACGATTGAATTTAGTGATGAAGATTAATTTATATTTGGATTGTGATGGTGTTATTTTAGATACAATACCAGCGATAGATAAAGCATTGCAGAAAGTTGGATATACTTATAAGGGCCAAAGTAAAAATGAACCGTTTATGAAAGATTTCTTAAAAAATAAATTTAATTGGGAAGAAGAGATTGAATTAATTCCAATCCTTGATGATAGTGTTAATAAGATTAAAAAGTTAGATAAGAAAAATATTTTTAATATTAAGATATTGACACATGTTATTTCAGATAAGGAAGCAAAGGCTAAAGAAAAGTTATTTGCTGAATTACTTCCTAATATTGAAGTGATAACTGTTCCTAAAGATACCAAAAAGACAGAAATGGTTGAAGTTAAGAATAGTATTTTAGTTGATGATTTTTTACCTAATGTTGTCGATTTTAATAGTGAAGGTGGTATTGGTATTAAATTTGCAGGTAAAGAAACTAGTGATGATGTGATTAGAATTACGGATTTATTAGAATTAATTACATTTGTAGATAAGTGGGAATTACTTAGAGATTAAGTAATTCTTTTTCTATAATTTGACAAATGCAAACAAATGTGTTATTATATTGGTCATCAAAGGGGGAATAGAAATGGAAAAAATGATTAATGAGCAAATTGATAGTGCTATGATTCCAGAGTATTTTGATATTATTAAGTATATTTCTTCAGTTGAGATTGAACAAGGCGTATTAGAACATTTAGCGGAGTTACAAGAACAATTTGATGTGTATTTGAAGACATTAAAGAAATATGGTCATAATAAAGCTTTAGATTATTTATTACTTTCTTTATATAATGAGTTACTATATTCTAATCAGATTGAAACGGATAGAGTTTTATCGCCTATTGAAATGTTAGATCAACAAATATTAATTAAAAAGAATAATTTGACGAAGAGTGATATTTGTAAACTTCAAAAGAAGATTTTAGAAAATACAACTTGTCCTTATCCAACGGGTGAATATCGTGATGAAATAGTTTTTGTAAGAAAGAATAATGAGATAGTTTATGTAGCACCACAACCTAGTGATGTATCTAAATTTATGAAACGTTTTATTAAGTTTTATAATATGAGTGATGATGGTTTAATGCACAATGATCCATTCATTAAAGCCGCATTATTACATTTATTATTTGTTAAAATCCATCCATTTATTGATGGTAATGGTCGAGTAGCAAGGACTTTGCATAATCAGAAATTTACTTCTTTAGTTAATAATACTTATCATACAGATTTTGTTTTATCACCACTTAATATATCTTCTAGTTTATATATAAATAAAGATTCTTATTTTTCAAGATTAGCGCAAATTGATTTTAAAGAGAATGCCGATATTAATTTTGGGGTTAATCGATGGCTAGATTTTATTATTTATATGTATGAGGAACAATTATATCAAAGTAATAAGAATATGCAAAAAGTTGGTAAGGTATTAAGTAAATTAAAGTAATTTAAGTATTAAGTAATTTTACTTAGTACTTTTCTTCTAGATAATTGCAATTTCTAACTATATATTATATAATATTTTAGGAAGAAGGGATATTATGGATAAGAATATATTAAGAAATATTAAAGGTACCAATGATTTTTTACCTAAGGAACAAATTATTAGAAATAAAATTATTAATACTTTAACTAGTGTTTTTGATAGTTATGGTTATTTACCTTTAGAGACTTCTACTTTATGTTATTATGATCTTTTGGCTAGTAAGTATGCTGGAGGAGCAGAAATTTTAAAAGAAGTTTATAAATTAAAGGATCAAGGTGATCGTAAGCTTGGACTTAGATATGATTTAACTGTTCCTTTTGCTAAAGTTATTAGTATGAATATGAATAAGGGAATAACTTTACCTTTTAGAAGATATGAAATTGGTAAGGTATATCGTGATGGTCCAGTTAAATTAGGTAGAGACCGTGAATTTTATCAATGTGATGTTGATTGTTGTGGTATTGAGGGTTCATTAGTAGAAGCGGAATTTATGGCGATGGCTAAGAATGCTTATAATAAGCTTGGTATCGATATAGAGATTGAATGGAATAATCGTAAATTACTATCAGGATTAATTATGGAATGTGGTATTGATGAAGAAAATATATCTAGAGTTATTTTATCTGTTGATAAGTTAGCTAAGATAGGAGAAGATGGTGTTCTTTTAGAATTAGAGGAATTAGATAGTAATAAAATTAAGAAATTATTTGGTTATTTTAAAATGGATATTTTAGAACTTGAAGATATGTTTAAAGATAGTAATAATGAATTATTAGAAGAGGGAATTAAGGAAGTTAAGGAACTTAGCAGTTATTTAAATAAATTAGGTCTTAGGGAATGTGTTTTTAGGCCTTATTTAGCTAGAGGTTTAGAGATTTATACTGGTACAGTATGGGAAGTATTTGATAAGAAGAAAAGAATTACTTCTAGTATTGGAGCAGGGGGAAGATATGATAAGATAATTACTAATTTTATTAATGATGGTAATAGTTATCCGGCGGTAGGTATGACTTTTGGATTAGTTCCTATTTATGAAATAATAAAGATGGATATGAATGATGATACGAAGTCTTTTTATGATTTAATGATTATTCCAATGGATACAGATATTGAATGTTTGAAATTAGCTAATAATTTAAGAGAATATGGGGTTAAAGTTATTGTTGAGATGAATAAAAGAAAGATGAAGAAGTCTTTGGATTATGCTAATAAGAATAATATTCCTTATGTAATTATTATTGGTGAAAATGAACTTGATGATGGGGTAATTAAAATTAAGAAGATGAATGAATCAATGGAAGAAGAAGTTAAGATTGATGATATTGATAAGATGTTAGATATTATGAAATTTGCTAAATAAAAGAAAGTGTGTTATAATAATGGGCAATCTGAAAAGGGGGATAAGTATGAGAAAATCACATGTTGATGAAAAAGTTTTGAATTATAAGATAAATAATATGGGAATGGGTATTATCTTTAAAGATATGGGTGAAGAACGTCGTTTAGAAATGATGAGTAAATATAACCAATTTGAAGATAAGAATGATAAACTTAAAAAGTTAGTTTTAGAAATTGCTAATACGTATTTTAAAGATGGTATTACTTATCGAGAATTTATGGAAAATATTTTAAAGGATTATCCGGAGTATGAAGATAATTATACTTTTAACGTTTTATTAGGACAATATTACCGTAAATTGTATAGTAAGAGTTTAAGAGAAAAGGAACTTTTAAAGAAACTTGCTTTAAGTTATCAGAAAAGACATAAATAAGGGGGATTAAGTTATGAGTATGTCAAAAGCAAAAGAAAAAATAATAAGGTATAATGTTAAGACGAGGGCAACTTATCAAATTTATAGTGAAGAAAGTCAAGAAAGAACTTTAAAGACATTAAGTAGGAGTAGACTATTAGAAAAAGATAATATTGAACTAAAAAATATGGCTTTGGAAATTGCTAAAATTTATTTTAGTGATGGTATATCTTCTTTAGAGTTTAAAAGAAAAGTTTTTAGGGATTATCCTAAATATGAAGATAATTATACTTTTAATATTTTTCTTGATCAAGGATACCGAGAGTTATATCGAATTTGGTTACAAAAGCAAGAGAATAGTAAAAAATTATTAAAGAAACTTGTTTTAGTTTATAGAGAAAGAAGACATGGAGATAAATAGAAATGGGAAAAAGAGGCTATATTAATTATTTGAGTGCTAATGTTAAATCTTGTGTTAGAGAAGAGAGTCATGAGAAAAATCTTAGAGAATTATATGTAAAGAGTCTATTTATGAAAAATAATGATGAAATAAAAAAAGTAGCACAAGAATTATCACAAATTTATTTTGATGATAATTTAACTTGTGAACAATATATGGCTGTTGTTAGTGCTAATCATCCAGATTTAATTAGTAATATTGTCTTTGTTAAGTTGATGGAATTACATTACCGACAATTACATATGCAAAGTATGCAAGTAAAAAAGAAAAATAATAATTTATTAAAAAAGTTAATCAAAGGTTATAAGAAAAGATATTAAGATGTAAATAGTCCTAGAATAAGGCTATTTTTTTCTTTCTTCCTGTGGTATAATTAGATGGAAGGGAATGATTAATATGAGTATTAAATTAGAAAGATTAGGTCATACTTTTACAGAAGAAATTAGTAAGATTATTAGAGATGAAATAAAAGATAAAGAGATATCTTTTGTGACCATTACGGCTGCTAAAATATCTAGTGATTTATCTTATGCGAAAGTTTATTTTACATGTTTGGATGATAGTAAGAGAGAAGTTATATTAAATAAACTTAATAAAGCTAGTGGTTTTATTAGAAAAGAATTGTGTGAAAGAGTTAATATTAGAAAAATGCCAGAGATTACTTTTGTTTATGATGAGTCAGTTGAATATGGTAATAAGATTGAACATATTATCGATGAAATAAACAAGGATGATGATAATGTTAAATAATTATATAATGGATTATAATAATATTTTAATTATGGCTCATAAAAGACCTGATGGTGATGCTATTGGGAGTGTTTTGGCAATGTATTTATATTTGAAGGAACAAGGAAAAAAAGTTTCTTTTGTTCTTGATGAATATGCTAAGTCTTTTTCTTTTTTACCTGGAATAATGGATCAAAAAGAAAAGATAGAAGATATTGATTTAGTAATTGCTCTTGATACTTCTTCAATGGATAGACTTAGTCATATTGATTTATTTAAGAAAGCTAAACATAGTATTGGTATTGATCATCATCCAAGTAATACTAAATATTGTGATCATAATTTTGTCTATGATATGGAACCTGCGACGTGTCAAATATTATATTATTTATTTAAAGAGAATAATATAGATGTTAGTAAGGAAATAGGAATTTGTTTAATGAATGGTTTAGTTACGGATACGAATGGTTTTAGAGTGGGTAATTTGACTAGTAAAAGTTATGAAATGATCTATGAACTTAGTAAGATTGGCGTAGATGTTAAAGATATATGTAATAGAACAGTAGTTATTAAAACTAAAAAACAATTTTCTTTATTGAATAGAGCAATGGAGAGAACAGAGTTTTTTGATAATGATAGAATTGCTTATACTTATCTTAAAAGAAATGATCTAGAAGAATTAAATGCAGAATTAGGAGATCATGAGGGAATAGTTGATATGATACTTAATATTGAAGGAATTGAGGTAGCTATTTTTCTTATGGATAGTGATGATGGGGTTATTGCTTCACTTCGTTCTTGTGGTAATGTTAATGTAGCTAAAGTTGCTTCTATTTTTGCGGGTGGTGGTCATGTTAGTGCGGCTGGTTTTACAATTAAAATGGAAATGGCCGAACTTAAAGATAAATTAATCATGGAGATAGAAAAAGATTTATGAATGGTGTAATTGTTATCGATAAAGATAAGGGATGTACGAGTAGAGATGTTGTTAATAAAGTAGGTAAGATATTAGGTACTAAAAAGGTAGGTCATACTGGGACATTAGATCCTATTGCGACGGGGGTATTAGTATTACCTATTGGTAAAGCTTTAAAAATAAGTGAGCTTATAGTTAGTGAAGATAAGGAATATATAGCTAGAGTTATTATTGGTTATGAGACAGATACTTTAGATGTTACAGGTGAAAAAACTCATGAAAAGAAAATTAAGATAACAAGAGATGATGTTCTTAAAGTTTTGGATAGATTTAAAGGTAAGATTAAACAACAAGTTCCTAAGTATGCTGCTGTTAAGATTAATGGTAAGAAGTTGTATGAATATGCTAGAGAAGGAATAGATGTTGAACTTCCGGTTAGAGAAGTTGAAATTTATGAGTTAGAACTTATTAGTGAAATCAAAGAAGTTGATGGTTACTATGAATTTGAGATGAAAACTTTAGTTAGTAAGGGAACTTATATTAGAAGTTTAATTAGAGATATTGGTAATAGTTTAGGTAGCTATGGAACGATGAAGGAACTTAGAAGAATTAAACAAGGTAATTTTACGATTGATATGGCTTATAAAATTAGTGATATAGAAAAGGGGAATTATAAGTTATTAGCAATCGATGAAGTACTTAGGGATTTACCTCAAGTAGTTGTCGATGATGAATTGTTATTTAAAATTAAAAATGGGGTAGTTTTGGATAAGTTTTTTAATAGTGATATGGCATTAATTAAAGATAAGATGGGTAATTGTATTGCTATTTATCAGAATGTTTGTGATAAAGCAAAAGTGTTTAAGATGTTTTAACTTGTATATTTGATAAAAAAATGATAGAATAAGGGTAGATATGGAGGTGTTATAATGGCACTTATAATGACATTAGTCGTAGGATTATTTATTTTACTTGGGGGATTAATTATTATATTTACAAAGAATAATAAGAAAGTTGTTGATTTTGCTATTAGTCTTGGTTTTGGAGTATTAGCATCACTTGTTATTTTTGAATTAATTCCAGAGTCAATTGAATTATTGGAAACTAAGTTTTCGGTATTTATTACGATTATTTTAATGTTGGTTTTGATTTTCCTTGGAATAGGCATATTAAAACTATTAGATCATTTTGTCCCTGACCACGATACACACGATAAAGATAATTTAATGCACGTTGGTGTTATGACTTCGATTGCTTTATTTATTCATAACTTTTTAGAGGGAATGACGGTTTATACGTCCTTTAATAGTTCATTTAATTTAGGAATAATGTTAGCTTTAGGAGTTGCTTTACACAATATTCCTTTAGGTATGAGTATTACATCATTTTTCTATAAAAAGAAAAGTAAAGGAAGAGCTATTGCTATGGCTTTAATTGTATCTTTAGCAACGTTTTTGGGTGGTTTAGTTGCGTTAATTTTCAGTGGTACTTTCTTAAGTGAAGTTAGTTTAGGTATTATTTTAGCTATTACATTAGGTATGATTATCTATATTGTTATATTTGAATTATTACCACATATTATGAGTAATAAAGATAAGAAGATGACAATAATTGGGGTTCTTTTAGGTGTTATTGTTTTAATGATAAGTATATTTTTAGAGTAGGTTTAAGATGAAAAAGAATAGTTTGATAATTATTAGTTTTATTAGTCTTTTACTTATTTTTTTCTTTTATGTAATAGTTAAAAATGATGATATTTTCTTATTTACTTTGGGTTTGTCTTTATTTATGATATTGGTAAGTTTATTTAGTCATATTGATGTACTTAAGGTAATGAAAAAATATAGTAATAGGGAATATTATTATACAAGAGATAAAATATTTAAAATATGTTTGTTAATTATTGTGGGCATTGGGTTAATACTTGTACTTGTTACAGTGCTTCTTAGTTTATTACTAGAAAATATTATGCATATTGATAATATGTTATTAGTAATGACCATTATGTGTATTAATGTGATAGCTATTCCATTACTTAGACTGCTTAAGAGTTTTTTAGTTATTCATAATTTTAAAACATTAAGTAAATATATTATTCATATTTATATTGTTATGATTGATGTGTATGTTTTATTAGTTAGTTATATTTCTTTTGTGAAATTAAAATTACCTAGTTATATATCAATTACGGGATTATTTATGGCTCCTCTTACAATTTTATGTTTGTTATTTATCGTAGTAATGATTTTGTGGTATATGAAGAATAAGGGATTTAAGAAGAAATATATTATTAAAAGAGAAGAAGTTAAAATTGATATAAAGAAAGATATTAAGAAGATATTTAATGATAATATTAGATATAGTATGATTATGATAGTAACTAATTTTATTCCTTATATATCTATTATTCTCTTTTATGTATGTTTAGTTAATCATTTTGGGTATCCATATGATGATACGGTTAGAGTTATTAATATTACTTACTTGTATGGTTATGTTGTTATTTATTTTTTAGTAAGTGGCGTTTATCTTTTAGTTAGAAATAAATTTAATTATATTAAAAAAGAAATAATTGATAAAAATTATGATATTATATCTTTATATTTTGCTAGTTATTTTAATAATTTGCTTAAGATATTGTTACCTATTGTTATTACTTTAAGTGTTATATCTGGTAGTATATGGATGCTTTTATATGGAGATTATAATGGGGCAACAATATTAATGTTACTATTTATTATGAGTTTATTTTTAATTATATATTTATTACTTATTCAAGTGATAGCTAGCTTTAATAATAAGAAAATGTTAGGATTAGTTATAGGTATATTATTACTAGTTAAAATTGTTTTTACAATACCTATGATTGGTTCATTTTATCGAATGGGATATGAACTTATTTATGGTAATATAGTAGCTAGTATGATGGCTTATTTATGTGCTAGTATTGTAAGTATTATTTTAATAAATAATAAATGTCATGTTAATTTTAGTAAGTGTTTTGATAAGACATTAACAATTATATATGAAAATATATTATTAGGTTTGATATTGGTATTATTACAGCTAGTAATTAGTACTTATGTTAATAATAGATTACAAGCTTTAGGGGTAATACTAGTATATATGATTATTGCAGTAGTATTTTATTTAGGGAAGAATTGGTTAAATAGGTACTTGAAAAAATAAAAGAATAATGCACTAAAAAATAGAGGTATACCCTCTATTTATTTAATATTTCACTATGACTACCAGTTGCAACAAGTAATAATACTAAATTATCATTAATGTATTTATATACTAGTAGCCAGTCTGGTTTTAAATGACACTCCATGCAGTCTCTATAGGTTTTGTCATTTACTAAATGGTGGTTTTTGTATTTTGGCTCTAATTCTTCATAATTTGCTAATCTTGTTATTATTTCTAGTAATAAATTAATGTCTTTACCTTGTTTAACAATTTTTTTAAATTGCTTTTTGAAATCACTAGTATAATCTATTTTACACTTTGTGTTTAAATCTAAATTAATCATCTAAAATAGACCTCATCATCTCATTAGCATTATTATAACCTTTTCTTTTTCCCTCTTTGTACTCTTGTTCTATAATTACACTTTCTTTTAATGCGTTTTCTAACTCATCACTATATAAAGGGTTTGCAACTTCAAATGGTACAGCTTTTCTTTTAATAACTTGTTTTAAGGTCATATTGATTAAAGTGGTCATATTTAAGCCTAAATCTTTTAAAATTTTTGTTGCTTCTTCTTTGTCTCTTGGATCAACATGTACGTTAATAACACTATTTGTTAATGCTTTCATATATAACACCTCTTTTCTTTTTATATAGAGATAATACTATATTTTTTATAATTTGTCAATCTGTTATGTATATGTTGGATAGATAATAGTTATATTCATATTATATGCAATTTTAAGTTTATGATACATTATGGAAGGTATGTATTTATAAAGAAAAAGAAAAATATGGTTAAATAGGTACTTGAAAAAATATTAACAATATGGCAATATTATATTGTAAGGAAGTACAAAATAATTCGTAATTATTGAGTACATTTTAATTCGCAAATTTAAGAAAGGTGGTGCCTCCCTATGCAAAAATTGAATTTTAAAATGTTAACTTATTGTATACTAGGGGGAGGGGGTATAAATTAACTAACATCACTAAGATTAAAGAATTACAAATTACAAAGATAAGTTTAGTAAGAGGCTAAACTTCTTTGTAATTTTTTTCGTGTGAAGAAAGGAAGTTAAATAATGCATAAGAAACATATTATCGTAGGAAGTATTTTGGTAATAGGCGCCATAATGGTGGGAAGTAGTTTAGCATGGTGGACATGGAGTACAAGTAGTAATGAACAAACTAATGTTGTAGTAACAGTTGGAGGTATTACAATCGATTATGAAGACGGAGAGAATATTACGAATAATAATTTAATACCAACTTCTACTAAGGAAAAAGGTATTAGTAAGGATATTACCGTTAGTAGTACGGGACAAGTATATTTAGATTTAAATATGGCAGTAGTTACATTAGATAATGGACTAAAAGATGCTTCATTTAAATATGAAATATATAATGGCAGTAATTTAGTAACTGGTGGTAATTTTGCTAATAGTAATGCTGGAGATAATATAGCATTACTAAGTGGAGTAGAAGTAAATAGTACACCAACAACATATACATTATATATTTGGATAGATGGAAATATGAGTAATCCTAATACGATGTATAATCAAAATTTTGAATTTAGATTAAATGCAGAAGCAACTGATGAGAAACCACCTACTGGTGCAGATACAATAACAGATATCTATACAACGGCTGATAAAACAGAAGTAGTTAATAATGATGTAACTTATAATTATGCAACTGAAGTAGGAATGATGGAAGATATTGGAGGAAATATTAGATATTATGGAACAGATCCTAATAACTATGTATCATTTAATAATGAATTATGGAGAATAATTGGCGTATTTAATAATATCGATGATGGAACGGGTAAGAAAGAAATAAGAATAAAAATAGCTAGAAATGAAAGCATAGGAAATTATGCATTCGATAATGATTCTAATGATTGGTCAGTAGCAACTTTAAATACTTATTTGAATGGTGATTACCTAAATAGTTTAACATCAAATGCTCAAGACATGATTGGGGTTGCTTTATGGAACTTAGGTGGAAGTTCAACTCAACAAGGTTTATATGCTAATGATTATTATACTTTTGAAAGGGGTACCCAAGTATACACTGGAAATAGTACTACATGGATAGGTAAAATAGCTTTAATATATCCATCTGATTATATGTATGCTAGTGATTTATCAAAATGTAGTAATGATGGATATTACTGGAATAATAGTTGCTCTGATACATCATGGTTAAAAGATGATAGTACATATCAATGGACTATTACACCTCTTAGTAGTGTTGCTAACGATGTATTTCATGTATTTTCTGATGGTACTATTCGTGGTCACAATAATGTTTCTCATAGTCATGGAACACGCCCGGCTCTTTATCTAAAATCAGGTGTACAAATAACTTCTGGAGATGGTAGTTCTAGTAATCCGTTCATCTTGGGTTAAAGTAAAAACTAAATAAATATAGAGAAATATAGAAGATGTATATTAATAATAAAAGTAACCAATGTCGGTTACTTTTTATAAGGGGCTTAATCTGAGGAACGCTATGCGATAAACAAAAAATAAGAAAAGATATTGATATATGTCTTATTTTGTAGTATACTTATTAAGTAAGAAAAAGGAGAGATATAATGGAACTTTATCAGTATTTAATTATAATTATTGTATTATTAATTATTGCTTTAGCTATTGTTAAAAGTAATAAGAAAGACTCTAAATTAGAATTAAATAAGCTAGTCGAATATCTTGGTGGTAAAGATAATATCTTAGATACAGAAGTTGAAATGTCTAGGTTTAAAGTAACATTGAAAGATATTAATAAAGCTAATAAAGAAGGAATTTTGAAATTAGGAGCTAAAGGGGTAGTTGAAATAGATGATCAACTTAAGATAATTCTTGGTAATAATGCTAAAAGAATGAAGAAATATATTGATGATTTAAAGTAACTTGACAAAGTTACTTTTTTTTCGACAAATTTTTCTTTTTCGACATTTTTCGACAAATTATGACATTACTTTAGTGTATATTAAAGAAAAAGGAATGTGATAATATGTTTGAAGATATTTTACTTAATATTATTTTGATAATGTTTCCAATTCTTTGTTATTTTGTTTATAGTTGTTATGTTGAAGTTAAGAATAAGAAATATAATAGGATTATTTTTATTATGTTACTTATTAGTTCTTTATACTTATGTTTTAAATATGGTAATGTTTATGAAAATGATAAGGTATTATTATTTTGTAATATTCCTATTATTGTAGCTTATTTAAAAAAAGAGGGATTATTTGGTATTATTTTATCAATTTTTGCCATATTGTATTGTTATTTTGTCTTTGATTATAATGTTAGTATTATGATATTTAAATATTTGGGATATTTTATTTGTTATTTGATTGCTTTAAAGAAAAGAATTAGTAGTGATAGTTTCTTAGCTGTAATTGCTATTATTCAAGGTTTCTTTATTTCTTTTGAATATTTCTTTAAAAGGGGCTATGATATTAACTTACTTGTGGATTTGTTTATTGTAGTTATTATTTTCTATCTTGTTACTTTTTTAGCTTTATATTTGATTAAGACAGCAGATAAGATTACATCTTTACATGTTACAATTAAGAAATTAGAGAAAGAGAAAGTTATTATGGATTCTTTATTTAAGTTAACTCATGAAATTAAGAATCCAATTGCGGTTTGCAAGGGTTATTTGGATATGCTTGATTTGAATGATAGTAAAAAGGTAGTTAAATATATTCCTATTGTTAGACAAGAGATTGATCGTAGTTTAAATATTATGACAGATTTTATGGAATTTAGTAAGATTAAGATTGAAAAGGAAATTATTGATGTTAATTTATTACTTGATGATGTTTATGATAGTTTGAATATTTTGATTAAGGATCATAATATTAAACTTAAATATATAGAAAATGAAGATGAAATTTATGTTATGGGAGATTATAATCGACTTAAGCAAGTTATTATTAATTTGGTAAAAAATAGTAAAGAGGCAATTAAGAATAAAGGGGAGATTGTTTTGGAAGGAAAAAGAATTAAGAATAGGTTTGTAATTAGAATTGAAGATAATGGGATTGGAATGAGTGAAGAAGAATTAAGTAAGGTTAAAGATATGTTTTATACAACAAAAGAAAAGGGAAGTGGAATTGGCGTTTGTTTATCTAATGAGATTATTGAAGCTCATGGTGGCGTTATGAACTATAAATCAAAAGTGGGTAAAGGAACGACAGTGGTGATTGAACTTCCAATAAAATAATTTAAAATAGTATTGTAATATCGGGGATCTTTATGGTATAATGTTAATAGATAATAACCTAGGAGGTAATAAATATGGTTAAAATCATTAACAAACCTATGTTCGTCATGGGGGGGGGGTATAAATTACTTCCTAGATAATTATAAGAAGAATATGGTTAATAAAACTACAAAGAAAGATTTAGAAATAATATTCTAAGTTATTTTCTTTGTAGTTTTTTTGTGTAAGAAAGGGTGTTAAATATGAAATTTATTAAGAAATATTATCTATTGTTATTATTGATTATAACTTTAGCAGGGGCAACAATATATGGAACATATGCGATGTTTACATCAAGTGTCGAAACAAATATGGTCAATATGGATACGTATATGAATTATACATTTGATATAAATGGAACGCAAGAATTAAAAGTAAGTGCAGGATCAAAATTAAGATTTAATGCCATAGTTAAAAATAGTATGGATGGTAAGATATCATATGGATTATATTATAAGATGATAAGTCCTACAACCTTACCAAGTGGTGCTATAATAGCGCAAGTATCAGATGATTTAACAGTCCTTGCTAAAGGTCAACTAGATAGTGGGGCTTCTAAAACAGTCCCAATGGTAATAAAGAATACATCAGATAGTGAGATAACGGTAGAAATAGGAGTAAGAACAGGGTATGCAACAGATAGTCAAGGACCAGATGATATCATTTATAATGAAGGAGAAATACCTATAACTAGTTTTCAAACAAATGAAGAAGCCGGGAATGATAGTTGTACAGCAACCATTGAATGTACTAGTAAATGTATAGAAAAAATTGTAGATGGTCAGCTTAGAGAAATTTGTTATTGCTATACAAATAAAGAAATTGGTAATCCTGTTGTTACTAATGGTGTTGAACTAGGAAATTTAATAAAAAAAATGTCAATGGGTGAAAAAAATTATTTAAATGATTTTGTGACAATTGATGAATCAGTGTGGGAGACGCAAGATAATTATGGAACAACGTATTATTTTAGAGGAGCCGCCCAAAATAATTATGTCAAATTTGCAGGATATTACTGGAGAATAGTAAGAATAAATGGTGATGGAAGTATAAGATTAATCTATGATGGAACAGTAGCGCATGCCAATGGTGAAAGTAGTGATGATAGACAAATCGGAACAAGTGCATATAATGAAAAAACTGGCGATAATGCATATGTCGGATATATGTATGGTAAAGTTGGTGCAAGTAGTTATAGTGAGACACATGCCAATATTAATGATAGTACGATAAAAGAGGTATTAGATAACTGGTATAAAACAAATATCGTGGATAAGGGTTATAGCGATAAAGTGGCAGATGCAATCTATTGTAATGATAGACAAGTAATATCTGACTATCAAAATTATGGTATATTAGGTTATGGAACGAGTGCAACTGTGTATATGCCTACAAATAGACTTTTTACTTCGGAATGGACATGGAAAAATGTTGAAGAAATAAAGATGGTATGTAGTCAGAAAAATGATGCCTTTACGGTAAATGATACAATCTATGGTAATGGTGCTTTAGAATATCCGATTGGATTAGTTACTGTTGATGAAGTTGTTGCTGGTGGTATGTTCGGAAATGAAAATAATTATTTAAGTACTGGTAAAGATTATCATACAATGAGTCCTAGATCTTTTGATGGAACTGCCTCTATTGGTTATTCAGTAGCAAGTGCTAATGTAGTTGGTTATTATTTTGTTGATTTAAATGCTGGAGTTAGACCAGTTATATCTTTAAAATCTTCGGTAATTTTAACAGGAACAGGTACAATGCAAGATCCATTTGTTGTGCAATAGATATGAAACAGCTTATTAATTATAAGTTGTTTTTTTATTCTGAGGGACGCTATGCGGTTAACATAAAAAATAAATAAATTACTTGGTTATTTTAGAGGAGTTGTGTTATACTTATAGTACGAAGGTGATGAGAGATGAAAGTTTTATGCATTGGTAATGCCACATATGATATTACGATGATTTTAGATAAATATCCTGTTGAAAATATTAAGTATAATACGAATGAGATGGTAATGTGTCCCGGTGGGCCTTCCTCTAATGCGGCTTATTTACTTGGTAAATGGGGAATTGATACTTCTTTTGCTGGTTCTGTTGGTAATGATTATTTTGGTAGTTGTATTTTAGATGATTTTAGGAAGGTAAATGTTGATGTTAGTAATGTATTTATTAGTGATAGATATAAAAGTACAACTAGTTTAATTATTACTTCTCTAGAAAATAATAGTAGGACAATTGTTTCTTATAGGAATCCTTTACTTAAGATTGAAAAGGGGAAAATGTTAGATGATTTTGATTATATTTTGGTTGATGGTCGAGAAATTGATTATGCAACAGAAGTATTAAAAAATAAGGGAAAGGCTATTTGCGTGATGGATGCTAGTAGGACTGATAGTCTAAATATTGAGATGGCTAAGCGAGTTGATTATTTGGTATGTTCTTTAGAGTTTGCGGAAAAGGTTAGTGATATGAAACTTGATAGTAGTGATAGGAATAGTTTACTTAGTTTTTATGAATTTTTAGAGAAGATTTTTAAAAATAATATAGTTATTACTTTAGAAGATGATGGTTGTTTATATAAGGATAAGGGGATTGTTAAGATAATGCCTGCTTTAAATATTCATGATGTTAAGGATACAACTGGGGCAGGAGATGTTTTTCATGGAGCCTTTTTATATGGTTTAATTATGGGATATGATTATGAGGATGTTATTAGACTTGCTACGATTGCTTCGGGATTATCGGTTAGAGCATATGGTGGTAGAAAGGGGATACCTGAATTAAAAGAGGTAATGATGATATATGAGAAAAGTAGGTAATATTTTTTTGGATAATTTGCCAACGATTGATTTACATGGATATGATCGAGATATAGCTAGAGTTATGACAAATGATTTTGTGATGGATAATGTTTTACTTAATAATGATAAGATCGTTATTATTCATGGTATTGGAACAGGTATTGTTAAGAATAGTGTCCATGAGGCTCTGTTGAAAAATAGGTATGTAGAGAAATATCAATTGGATAATTTTAATACAGGATGTACAATTGTGTGGCTTAAGAAGAATTAGGGTATTTGAAAGAATACTTTTTTAGATAGTTGATTATTTTTGGGTGAAATATAACTAGTTAAGTGGGAAAGTATTGGAGATATTATTTTTTGATAAAATAGTAACTATGATAATTCAGAATGTTTAACAAATGTTCTATAAAAAGTTGACAAAATAATGTTAATGTGCTAGAATATATGGCAACTTTAAAGAAAAGGGGCATTTTAAGTATATTTGAAGGGGGAGATTAAAATGTATGAGGAAAAGGAATATAACTTTAATTGGGTAAGTTTATTTATTAAAGTTGTTATTTTCGTTGTCTTTATTTTACTTGCTGTTTGGTTGATTTCAAGAATTACTTTTAAAAATGAAGATGAAATTAATGCAACTTTTAGTGATAACTTACAAACAATGAAAAATGTTGCTTTAGAGTATTTTGATGGTAAGAATTTACCAGAAAATGATGGTGATAAAGTTAAATTAACATTACGTCAAATGATCGATATGGGCCTTGTTTCGGCGTTTACTAGTGATGGAGAGAGTTGTGATACAGAGGATAGTTATGCTGAGGCAGAAAAAACTGATGATTATTATACGATCAAGGTAAATTTAAAATGTGGTGATAAAGAAGATTATATTTATACGACATTAGGTACAAAAGATTGTGAAGACTGTGATAATGTTATTGGTGATATTGATACAACTGATGATAATGATGATGATGATAGTGCTGCTGCTGATAATAGTAATGATAAAGTAGCGGCAACTGATGATAAGAATGACAATAGTTCTACTAATACTAATAGTAGTAATAATAGTAGCAGTAGCAATAATAATTCTAATAATACTAATAACAAAGGTAAAAAGATTTATTATGAGTATGCTAAGTTAGTTACGGGAACGAGAAAGGTTAGTTATAATACTTATTGTAAGATAGAATATAAGGATTATTATTCTATTCCTTATGTAAGCGATACTTCTAGTAAGAGTATGGATTATACCTTAAGACTTATGAATCTTCCAAGTAATATTTCTAATGTATCTATTTCAAAGAAAAATGGTCTTAGAACTTATAGTGATTTCTCTAATGCTTATAATCGTAATGAAGATGATTTAAAAATGTTAAATGATAATGCCAATGCTAATACTTCTTCATTAGGTGGAAGTGTTTCTAGATTTCAAAATAGTTCATTAAAAGCAACGGATAATGGTGGAAGTAACTTTAGTTTTAGTTTATCTTCACCTTATAAGAGTGGTTATTATTACTATGTTAGAGTTAATATGAGTATTAGAAATACTTCTGGTGTAACACCTTTCTATGATAGTTATTTAAAACGTAATATATACTTTGTACCAATACATTTTCAAGTTGAATATACTAATCGTAGTAATTGTTATGAGACTTCAACTAATGAAGTAAAGAGTGGATATAGTTTGGTTGGTACTAAAACGAAAAATGAGACATATACTTATGTTGATAATAATCAAACGAAATGGTCAACAGCGACATCGTTAGATGGTTATAAAGCAACAGGTAATAGTGAATGGAGATAGTTCAAATTAATGAACTATCTTTTTTGTATATCTTTTTGGATAATGAGCATATTATTATTGGTGAAATGTATGTATTATATTAATTCTTTTTTAGTTTATTCAGTATTAGGTTTTTTACTAGAGTCTACCTGGTATAAGATTCTTAGTATTGATAGTTATAGTGGTTTTTTATTTGGACCTTTTACACCGGTATATGGTTTTGGTGTACTTTGTATTTTAATAATCAATCGTTTTATTATTCAGAAGATATCTTGTAATAAAATTGTTAAGATTATTATTAGTTTCTTTATTTTTGCTATTTTACTTTCGTTAATTGAAATGTTAGGAGGACTATTCTTAGAACATTTTCTAGGTATAGAAATGTGGGATTATTCGAATAAGCAATTTAGCTTGGGTAAGTATGCTTGTTTAGAACTTTCTTTAGTGTGGGGGATTGGGTCCGTTATATTTATTTATATTGTTAAACCTTTTATGGATCGGTTTATAAAAAAAATACCTAAAAAGGCAACTTTAATTTTCTTAGGTATTCTATATATTGATTTTATTGCTTCTGTTTTAAGATATAAGGGTGTGATTTAGAATGGCTTTTATAGAATAGAGATAAAGTCGTTCTTTTATTTTGCATTATGAGGTGATTTTTTATTGGAAATTTTTGTTTGTAAATTATTTGGCCTTTGGTGTAGATAAAATAAAAACCTTATATATAATAAGGATAAAATACATAATGGTGGAGTCGAGGGGAATCGAACCCCTGTCCGAAAATAAAGTAATTTAAACTTCTACAAGTTTAGTTAGTTAAATGGTTTCATAATTATTTTATTAACTAACAAATATTAATAATTACTAGACTATAGTATTCATTATGTATTATAGTCATCTACATAATATAGCTTACTAGTTATGAGTCCCTGTTATTCTTCGTAAGCAAAAGAATAGAGGAACCTGTTGCACCTTAAACTAGGCGTAAGCAACAGCTGTGTTTCTACTGTTTCCAGTTATTTTTATTTTAATCTGTGACGTAGATAAAGCGACTTGCTATTTAAATCCCTGTTATTCCCGTCGAAGCCAAGACGACCCCGTTTACATATATAATTATAGCAAAAAGATATGGTTTAGTCAAATATTTGTTTGTAGAAAAAATCAACTTTATAAAGTTGAAATATATATTAAAGTTCATAATTTTGAACTAATAAACATAATGGTGCAAAGAAGGAGACTTGAACTCCCACAATCATATGATTACTACCCCCTCAAAGTAGCGCGTCTACCAATTCCGCCATCCTTGCACTTCTTTTTAATTATAACATATTTAATAAGAAAAGGAAATAGGGAGTAATGCTATTTCCTTTATTTAATAATAAATTTAACACCATTTTTAACATTTTCAATAGAAATGTCATAGTTTAAGAAATGTAACGTTTTTTTAACAATGGATAAGCCTAAACCAAAGACTCCTTTGACACCTTTTTCATAAGGAGTGAAGATATTATTTAAAACATTTTCATCAATATTTGGTCCATCGTTATATAAAATTATTTTGTTGTTTTTGACAGTTATTTTTATTTGTTTAACAGCGTATCTGGTAAAGTTATTAAGGATATTATCAATAATAGCTTCCCACATATCAGAGCTACCACGGAAAATAGTATTTTTTTTATCGATATCTACAATGAATTCAACATCAGGACGTGATACTTGAAATTTTTCAACTGCTGCATATATCGTCTTGCTAACATCATATTGTACTTTCAAGAAATCTTTTTGATCCTGGATATAATTTAGTTTATTTAAATATAATAAGGAGTGAACTTTTATTTCTAATTTATTTAATTGTTCCTTAACAATTTCAAGAGTTTTTTCTTTGGTTTCAATACCATCTTCAGCTGCTTCAATATATGATTTCATGACCGTAATAGGAGTTTTAAAATCATGAGATATATTTTGATACATTTGATTTTTGTATTCTTCTTGCTCTTTTAAGTAAATACGCATATTTTCTAAAGCCGTATCTAGTGTTAATAATTCATCATCGTAATAATGCTTGATTTTATGATCATAGTTATCATTATTAATATTATCAATTTTTTCTTTTAATTTATTGATTCTGCTTACTAGATTGGTTGACCATGTTACAATAATAATTGCTATGAAGATTAATGCAAGACCAACAATGGTTATAATTATTTTTAAAATGTCAGTACGCATTGTTTCAATGTATTCATCATTAGTGATGGCTATTTTGGTTTCAGTATCACTTTTTGAGGTGTTATAATAATAAGTTTTTAAGTGGTATTTAAACTTTCCATAGTCATCAGTCATTTTGTTTAAAACATCATTAACATTATTAACATCAATGATAGAGAAAATATTACTAGTAGCTTTAACACTGCCATCTGTTTTATCAATATAGATATAGGCAACTTCTGTATTAATTTTATTTTCACTAAATTCATCGGTATCAACAACAAAATTAAGAGGTTGTTTTAAATAATTGTATAGGTTATCCTCATAGATAGGAAGTAAGTTTGTAGGAAGTATGATTCCTAAGGATATTATTAATATCCCAATGACTAATATATAAATTAGGAATAGTTGTTGTTTTAAATTAATTTTATTCATTATGTCAACCTATATCCAAATCCATATATTGTATTAATATTTAATTTTGGCATTTTTTTTCTTAGTCTTCTAATTAAATCGTCAACAACACGATCAGTACCAAAGTAATCATTGCCCCAAACTTGAGTTAAGATATCATCCCTTGAGAAGGACTTGTTTTTGTTACTAACAAATAAATATAGTAAATCGAATTCAAGAGTAGTAAGGTCAATATCTTTTTCATCATCAGTAACGGAGCGTTTCTCTAAATCAATACTGTAGGAGTCGTAACTGATTTTTTGAGCACCTTTGGTATAGACTCTTTTAATAATTTTGTTGACACGAAGAACTAGTTCTTTGGGTGAATACGGTTTGGTTATATAGTCATCACTTCCTAATTCTAACCCGATGATTTTATCTAAATCTTTGTCTCTGGCAGAAGTGAAAATGACAGGAACTTGTTCATTAGTCTCTCTAATTTTTTTGATAATGTCATAACCACTTATGTCTGATCCTAACATAATATCTAAGATCCATAAATGGGCATTACAATTAACATTACTTATAGCATCTTCGCCATTTGTGTAACTAATAACATTATATCCTTCTTTAGTTAGATAGGTTTTAATTAAGTCATTTAAATCTTTTTCATCTTCTACTAAGACGATATTATACATATTATCACCACCGTATTCTAGTATATCACTAAAAGTAATTTTTTTCTAGTGCCACACGCTTTTTACATCTATCATCTCCCTTCTTGATACTAAGTATAGATTAAAATAATAGAGGAATTACCAAAGAATTATGTAAAATTATGGTATTTATAAGAATATAATTAAATGGGGATGATATATAATGTACGAAATGATAGATTTAAAATATGATTATGATGGATTAGAACCTTATATTGATGCAGAAACGATTAATATTCATTATAATGCTCATTATAAAAGTTATTTGGATAAACTTAATTATTTATTAAAGAAGAATAATTATAATTTTAGTGATAGTAAAGAAAAATTAGTTGATAATATTAGTATGTTTGATATGAATGATCGTGGCGAAATTCTTTATAATCTTGGAGGAGTATTAAATCATGAACTTTATTTTAATTCGATGGGAGAAATTAATAATCAACCAACGGGGGAAATATTAAGGCTTATTAATCGGGATTATGGTAATTATAGTAATTTTCAAAAGGAATTTATAAAAACGGCAAATAACTTGAAGGGGAGTGGCTATACTTTCTTGACGATGGATAAAAATAATAAGTTATTTATTATGAATACTTCAAATCAGGATAATCCTTTATATTATGGTTTTAAACCTATTTTGGCTCTCGATTTATGGGAACATGCTTATTATTTAAAATATCGTAATAAAAGAAGTGATTATATTAATGCTTTTTTAAATATTATAGATTTTGCTAATATAAATAAGGAAATAAAAAAATATCTTTAGTTTTTTAAAGATATTAATTTTTATTCATCAACTTCAACAATAGCTCCAACAGGGCAAGCATCTTTAGCCTCAGTGGCTTTGGCAATGTTTTCATCTTTGACAGGTGTTTCAATAACATGAGCAAGTCCATCGTCGTTAAAATCGTAGACTTCACTACATGTTGATACACAAGCACCACAGCCAATACATGTTTCTTGTTTAACTTCTAACTTCATGTTTATCCCTCCTTATATCTATATAATAACATCAAAATAAGAAATTCGGCAATACTTTTGATTTAATTTTTAATTTAAATTAAAAAAAACGACAAAGTTCTTCCTTTTATGTAAAAAATATGGTATGATATTGTAAAGAAATAAGGTGGTAATATGCAAAGTAGGATGGAGAAGTATTATAAGCAAGATTTGTCAGAGTTTAAAAGAACAAATAAAAATGCCTCTTTATATAAGGAAGTATATGGGGAATATAGTAATTTAGATAATTTGCCTATTCCTGATAATACTAATGAAATTGATATTACTAAATTAAAGCAGATAATTGAAAGTCGTGATGATTATCATAAAGCTAAAGAAGCACATGAGTCTAATGTTGGAACTTCAGGTTCGAAAATTAATTATGATAGTTTAAAAGAAGATGATGAAATAAGAAAACAAGAACAAAAAATATATGATATTAATAAATTGTTAGAAAAAGCTAAAAATGATAATAAGAAACTTAAAGAAGCTAGTCAAAAATTAATTGATACTAATTATAACTTTTTATCAACATTACAGGATAGTGAGTTATCTATTTCGGAAATAGAGAAGGCTAAAGAAGCACTTGAGAATAAACAAAATGTGAATAAAATTGATGAACGTAAATATCAGACAAAGAGAGTTCTCGATGATCCTACAGTCGACCAACTTATACCTACGAATTCGTCACCACTTGATTTACTCAGTGATTTGAAACCAACGGAAGATACAATTGTGACACAGCCAATTAATCAGGATGATGCGATTAAGAAAGAAGATGTTCCTGTTTTGGATCCGATTGGTAAAAAAGATGAAGTCAAAGAAAGTGAAGAATCTTTCTATAGTGGTTCTTATAAATTTTCTAAGAAAGATTTTGATGGTGGTATGAGTGATGAATTTCTACCAGAAAAAAGGAATCATTATTTTCTTAAAATTATGTTTTTATTGTTTGGAATAGCAATATGTGGAACGATTATCTATTTCTTTATTAGATATTATGGAATAGGAGCTTAGGCTTCTTTTTCTTCTTTGTGAAAAAATAAATAGTAAAAAATGATAGATTATGGTATACTAATGATAGAGGTGTGATATGTAATGAGTAAAAATAAGAAAAGAAAAAGAAAACTTAAAAAGGGAAGGTTTATTTTAGCTTTGGTGATTTTGGTTGTTATAGCACTTTTGGTCTTTATAGTAGTTAGACAAGGTGGAAAAATAATTAGTAAAGAGGTTACTAAATATTTGGCTAATAATCAAGTTAGTGTTGATTTATATAATTATGATAGTGAAAGCAAAGAGATAATTTTAATAGAAGAAGATGTATCTAGAGGACAAGAAGTTAAGGCTTTTATGTCAGAAGTTATTACGAAAGATGATAATGAGTATGTGAAAATTAAAATTGATGATGATAGTTATTATGTTGATAGTGATAATTTAGTCGATAAAAAAGAAGATGTTGTTTTAGAAAAAGAGGTTTATGTAAGAACGACTTCTTCAATATTAGAAAGTACGGAAGAACCTAAAATTTTAGGATTAGCTAATAAAGGAGATAAATTAGAAGTTTTAGGTTATGATGAAGTAAAAGAAGATGGGACCGTTAATGCTTATCAAGTTAAAAGTGGTGATATAACTGGTTATGTTTATGGTAAGTATATGGTCTTTAATGAAGAAGATGCTAAAGCTAATTATAATGCAGAAGTTTATGATCCTATTCATTCAGCGATAAAGAACTCTTATGGGGGAGGAGAAGCTATCAATTTGGATTTCTATCCAGTTGATAAACCTAAATTTGAAGATAATGTTATGCCTGAAGCTGTTTATTCACTATATCTTAATTCTGGTGTTTTAGGTAGTGTCGATGAGTATATTGCTTTTGCTAAGGAAACAAAAATTAATACGTTTGTCGTCGATATTATGGATGATACAGCGATTGCTTATAGTTCGGATGTGATGAAAGAATTTAGTCCGACAACTTATGAACATGGTAATTTAGATGTTGAAACATATAAGGCGGCTATTCAAAAAATTAAGGATGCTGGATTTTATGTTATTGGAAGAATAACAGCGTTTAAAGATAGTTATTATGTTCAAGATCATCCAGAGAATTCAATTGCTTCGAAAACAACAGGCCAACCTTATTATCATACAGGTGCTTATTGGCCAACACCTTATTCGAGAGATGTTTGGTATTATAAAGTAGAATTAGCTAAAGAAGCAGTTAATTTATTTGGATTTAATGAAATTCAATATGATTATGTTCGCTTTCCTGATCGAATGACATCAGTTTCTGATTTGGTTGATTTGCACAATAATTATAACGAAGATAAGGTACAAGCCATTCAACGATTTGTTCAATATGCAACAGATGAATTACATAAATTAAATGTTTATGTTTCAATCGACGTTTTTGGTGAATCTACCAATGGTAGTTATACAACCGCTTATGGACAATACTGGCCTGCGATTTCTAATGTTGCGGATGTAATTTCCGGTATGCCTTATCCAGACCATTTTTCAAGAGGTTATTATGGTATTAGTGAACCTTGGAATAATCCATATGATCTTATGAAAGCTTGGGGTGATGATGCATATCAAAGACAACAAGAATGTCCAACACCAGCAATAGTTCGTACTTGGATTCAAGCTTATGATGTATTGCAATATGTTGATGCTAATGGTATTGATTATAATAGTGCTGAACTAGAAAAGGAAATAAGAGGGCTTTATGATGCGGGATTATATGGGGGATATATTACTTGGAATTCATCATCTAGTTTGAGTAAGTATAAACAACAAAAAGGTGCTTTTGAAATTGATTATTTGAAGGAGTATAATGATAATGAGTAAAATTATGGTTGAAGATATTGAATATGAATTAATTTATAATTATAAAGATGCTTTTAATTTAGATGATTTTGTAAGTAAATGTACGGATTATTTTTATGATTTTGATTATATTATTGGTGATATTGCTTATGGTAAATTAAGATTAAAAGGTTTTTATGATAGTAGTAATAAAAAGGTTAAAAAGATTAATAATTTTGATAATAAAGATAAATATCTTAAAGAAAATTGTGCAGTTGATTGTAAATATTTTATTGTTAAGAAGAAATGATTTTCTTCTTTTTTTACGTTTAAATTTTTTAGTAAAAAAATAGAAATAGGGTTGAATCACAAAAAATTATATGTTATACTTTTATAGTAGTATAGGAGGATTAGAAAAATGCGAGGCGATAAATTGATTACTTTAATTGATGGGAAGAATAATTTGGTTGAAGTGGAGTTAATTTGTGCTTTTGAAATAAGTGAGTTTAATAGTAAATATATTATTTATACTAAAAATGAAAGAGATAGAGAAGGTAACGCTATTATATATTCGGGTAAAATAACAGTTAAGGATGATAAGAAATATTTAACGGCGATCGATGATGAGAAGGAATGGAACCGAATTAAGGAAATTATGAGAGAAATGGCCAAATATAGTTTAGAGGTTGATAATAATGATAAATAGTAATTTAGATAGTACAAAAATTGTTTTTTCTAATCCTACTAATGCCAAAAGGGTAATCCATGTAAGCGATAATGTTATTAATGGTATGAAAAAATATTTTAATATTGATGCCCCAAAAGCTAATTATGTTTCTTATAAAGATCATAAGGATTATCGGAGTAGAATTAAAAGTTTATATAGTAATTTAGAGGGAATTAAACCTATCGATAATGAAATTGATAATGTACTATATTTGGATAATTATTTGGAAAAGGGTTTGGCTGTTAAGCCTAGTATTGGTAGTTTGAAACAAATATGGGTTGAATATAGGCTTATGTATAATGAATATGAAAAGAAGAAAGAAGGTAAGAAAGAGATGTTTGGTACGGAGATTTATGATAGTAAAAAAGAACTTAAAAATTTAATGGAGAAACAAGTTGCTACTAGTAGTAATAATGAAATATTTAAACCAGTTAAGAATAGTTATGTTTTAGATAATTTTGATGAAATTTATGATCGCTTGGCTAAAAGGGTTGATGGCGCTAATAAGTATATTGATGATTTGAAGAAAATGAAAGAAGATTTGAATCAATCTAATGATGCATTAGAAATTGAACGTAGAGAACTTGAGAAAGAAAGAAAAGATTTTAATACATATCGTCAAGAAGAAGAAAAAAGATTAGCTTCAGAAAGAGAGAAAATTGAAGCTAATTCAAAGAAATTACAGGATTTAATTGATGGATTTGAAAATAAATTAAATGATATTTTATAAGGAAAAATGTGAACTTAGAGTTGCGAGTTCACTTTTTAATATATTTTAATTTTTAAATATATGGGTAAATATATAACTTTATGTGATTTTATGTGATATTATTGACTTATTTAATAAATAATGTATAATATGGTATATAAAATTTATTATTGTAATTAGAAATTGTATGTTATAATTTGATTATAATAAATTTAATTGTAATTATATAACAGGAAAAGGAGCGTAGATAAATGGAATTTATGAAGAAATTTCCAAAAGGTTTTTTTTCAATTCCTAGTCCTATTGCTAAACCTACAGATAATCCTGATGATGAAATTATTCCAATTAAATGGAAAAAAACAAATAATAATAAAAAAATAAAGGTAGAATTAGCAAAAAAAAGGAAGTGATAGTCTATGTGTAATATTGGAGATATCATAGTGATAAAAAAATATATTGGTGATGATGGGAAAGTTATTGATAAGCAACATTCTTTTGTTGTCATTGATGATAATGCTGATTGTGTAGGCGGTATTTCATATGATTTAGTTACGAATGTTATGTCAAGCTTTAAAGATGAGGAACATAAAAGAAAAAAATTATCTCATAAAGAAAATTTAGAAATTAGAAGTGACAATATTATATCAAATACTAAAAATGGTAGAGATGGATATATTAAAGCTGACCAACTATTTTATTTTGATAAAAGTAAGATAGACTATTATGTGTTTGCAAGAGTAGATGAAGAACTTTTTGATGAGCTGATAAGATTGATAATAGAATTAAGATATGAAAACAAAGTAAAAATGAATATAAAAAATTTAAATAATATAAATGAAACTAGTAATTGCTAGTTTTTTTTAAGCAATTTATGTTAATTTATACATAAAAAAACAAACCCTTATTTTATAAGGATTTGTACATTTCTTAAATGGTGTCCCGTATGCGACTTGAACGCATGACCCTTTGATTAAAAGTCAAATGCTCTACCAACTGAGCTAACGGAACATAAATAGTGGCTGCCTCGGCTAGACTCGAACTAGCGAATGCCACAGTCAAAGTGTGGTGCCTTACCGCTTGGCTACGAGGCAATCAACAGTGTGGCATAACATAAAGTGGTGGAGGGAGATGGATTTGAACCATCGAACCCGAAGGAACAGATTTACAGTCTGCCGCGTTTGACCACTTCGCTATCCCTCCATAAAAGATGGTGCCGAAAGCAGGACTTGAACCCGCAACCTACTGATTCATACTACTATAGTTTTCACTACCACGTTTAAGTGTTTGTAGTCTGGACTTTCTCTTAGCCATGTCTTACGATTTAGGCTCGTCGTATAAAGTCTCTACACTCGGTATATTACCTAGCTCGGGATTGCCATACAAATTATTTGTGAAGGTTTCCCCGAATTAGCGACGTCCACTTTAATAGTTTCCCATTAAAGGTGCAAGATAGTTCAAGATATTAATATCATCTATCCCACAAGTCAGTTGCTCTACCAATTGAGCTATTTCGGCAAAAAAATAATGGTGGGCGATATAGGACTCGAACCTATGACCCCTTGCTTGTAAGGCAAGTGCTCTAACCAACTGAGCTAAT
>CALVRZ010000014.1 GCA_944358875.1 uncultured Bacilli bacterium | reverse complement strand
AGTGGCGGAATAGGTAGACGCACAGGACTTAAAATCCTGCGAGATTCAACCCTCGTGTCGGTTCAAGTCCGACCTTAGGCACCATTATTTTTGGAGGAATACCCAAGTCTGGTTGAAGGGACCGGTCTTGAAAACCGGGAGGTCGGGAAACCGGCGCAGGGGTTCGAATCCCTTTTCCTCCGCCACTTAATTTATCGCGGGATAGAGCAGTCCGGTAGCTCGTTGGGCTCATAACCCAAAGGTCGTTGGTTCAAATCCAGCTCCCGCAACCATGGTTCCGTAGTGTAGTGGTCCATCACGTCTGCCTGTCACGCAGAAGATCGCGGGTTCAAATCCCGTCGGAACCGCCATTATTTTTGGCTTCATAGCTCAGTTGGTAGAGCAGAGGACTGAAAATCCTCGTGTCGCTGGTTCAATTCCCGCTGGAGCCACCATATATGTTAATTAAGTCCTTATTTTATAAGGACTTTTATTATTTTTACTCTCTCAATTACTCCGACTTTAAATATACTTGTCAGTAATTGATGCTATCTCCTTTCTTGTTTTATTAGATAAGTGTCCATATTTATTAACAGTAGTAGAGTAGTCACTATGTCCGATTCTTTCACTTATGTGATATAATTCTTTTCCCTCCGACATCATAGTAGCTACATAAGTATGTCTTAAATCATACATTCTGATTTTTGTAACATTTGCTTTATCACAGTATTTATAAAAATACTTCCTCAAAGTTACATCTGTATATGGCTTTTTATTTTGATAATTAAAAAATATCAAATCATTGTCTTTGACAGAATAATTACAAAAATTTATTAGATAATATTTATATTATTTTATTTCCTCTATCAATTTTGAAGTAATATTAATTACTCTTTGCGAATGATAATTTTTAGTATCTGACAAAAAGTCACTACTTTTTCTATCGTAATTTATTGAATGCTTGATTTTTACAATTTTTCATCAAAACTATCAAACGTTAGTGCTCTAGTCTCACCGACACGATCGCCTAAGCTGAAATTTATCAATGTAAATATTTTCGTTCTATATGCAGTTTCAACATTTACATTATTTTTAATATCATTATTTATAGTATCTAAAAACATTGATACTTCTTCTGGCGTCCAAAAATTCATTTCTGATTTTTCTACTTTATATTTTTTTATGTTCCTTAAGGGAGAAAAGAGTAGATAGTTTTCTTTTATACACCAATTAAAAAATGTTTTTAATTCTTTTATCATTTGATTTTTTTGTTTTACAGTACACTCCATATTATTTATAAAGTATATCATATCTTTTTTCTGTTATTTTAGATACTTTTTTATTGAATTCATTCTTTGCATATTTGTTATACATGATCTCTTTTCTTCTTATCGTATTGTAAGACTGTCTTTGAACATTTTTACAATTATCCATATACTTATTCCATAAACTATCAAAGTCTTCCTTATAAGTGACTTCAAGACCCACTTGCATTTTTATTTTAGGATTGTCTCTAATTTTAAGGGCGTCTTCTAGTTTCATTATTTTTTTACCATCAACAGTGGCAATACTTGTCTTTACTGGCTTACTCATCATAACTATATAATTTTTGTTTTTCTTGTGCCTGTAAATATTTTGATATCTTGTTTTTTCATATACTTTTTTATCCATTTATTTTGCCTACATTATTTACATTTTTTCATTTTTTTGCTATAATTAGAGTACATAAAAGACTTTCTCGTGTCGGAGAATTTTTTATGTACCTGACTAGTACCATTGCAGTGGGCTAGTCATTTTTTATAAAAAAAGCTAGTCAAGTTGACTAGCTATAAAATATAAGTCGTCGCCGACCAAATGACTACATAAAAAACATTGCTGTTTCAGTTGTCACATATAATATATCATTTTATTTGTAAAATGTCAACCTTATCGTTTCTATTTCTATTTATTATTTTCATCTTTTAGATTGTCAAAGAATTTTTCAAATTCTCTAAAGTCAATCGCAGTATATTGCCTAACTATCTGTTTGTCGATTTTATTCATTATTTCTTCAGCACATTTATATGAACCTACCATATCATATTCATTCATTGGGGGAAGAATATTTAATTTGCTTATCGTTCTTATTTGATCTATACATGCATAAGAAAGATTTTCTTTAATGGTTTTATAGTAACTTAAAACTTTCTTGATTTTTTTTATTTCTTTTTCATAATTGGGATTAAATTCACAATTTTCTATATCAATTTCTTGAATTCTATTTTGCAATTCATCAACTTTTTTTTGCAAGGTTTCTAAATAGCTTTTGCTTATTAAACCATCTAGATTTATACAGTTTTTGTGTCTTTTAGATGTCAATGGGACAACTATTACACAATTATTATATATACTATCTCTTTTTGATAAAGTTATTGCAAAATGTTGCTCAGAAAATTCACTACCAACATTGACACCAAAGTCAACTTTTATTATGGTTCCGCGTGGATATCTCATATATTTTTTATCTGGTGGTAGACTAATTTCATATAGCAATCTATTACTTCTAGTATATTCCCATGATTCAAACGAATTGTATTTATTTGGTAAATTCATATTTGATATTTTAACATTGTTTTCAAATGCCTGCAGTAGTTTTGCTTTTTTTCTGTCTGATCTTTGTAATTCTTTTTGTTTTAATTCTTCAATATCTTTTACTTTCGTACTCATCTTTTACTTCCTTTCTGTTACCATTGCAGTGGGCTAGTCTTTTTTTATTACTCTAAATTATCAATAGCATATTGTGCTTCTTCTGCTGTGAACTTTTCTCCATATTCTGAAGTTAGTTGGTCATAAATTGCATTTTTTGACATATTCATATTTTCTTGATAGTCTTTAGCTTTTTCTAATGCATTTGCTTTCCAATCTGCCTCCATATTATCAATTGCATATTGAGCAGCATCTTCAGAAAATTGTTCACCATATTCAGACGTTAATTGATCATAAATTGCTTGTTTAGACATATGCATTAACTCCGAATAATCTTCTGCTTTAGTTAGTGCATTTTTATATTCAGTAGGAATACTGTCATTTTTTGTTATTTCATTAGTTTGTTCATCAGTAATTTGTTCAGATGTTTCGCTTTCATTTGTATTATTGCTTTTTTCTTCATTACTTGAAGTTGATGCAAAGGATCCAATTATACCAATAACAACTATTATAATAATGACGATTAACCAGACTGGCATTTTTTTCTTTTCCTCTTTCATATTCATTCACCTCCCTTAACGCAAATTATATATATTAAAACTTAAAATAAAGTTTTAACCTGATTTATTTTTTTTTTATTTTTGACAATTTTAGTGTTCATTCTTTTATTAATTCTAATAACATTTTTATATACTTATCAGCTTCATCTTCGTATTTGTCGACTTTAAGATATGCTAAATCTTTATCGATTTGATTTAATTGACTAAGTTCTATGTGTGCTAGTTCATGTATAATTGTTTTTTTCTTTTTATAATATGACAAGCTTTTATTAACTACTATAAAATTAATACCATCATAATTAAAAACATAACCATTTATTTTTAGCGGTAATTCTTCATATATAATAGTTGCGTTATAATAGTTTAATAATTCTTTTTGATTTACTTCTCCTTTAATTAGATTAAATAAATTCATTTTATACTCCTTTTTAGTACCTATACTAGCATACTTATTCATTTTTTTTATTTTTTTCGTAATTATCAATTGTTTTTTTCATTATGAATTCAAGCGTAGCCCTGTCATCATCAGATAGTATATCTTTACTCTTATCAAATAATATTTGTGTTTTATTAATTTCGTTGTCATTAATTTTACTTAAATCTTTGTTTATTAGGTCATCAACTGTATATCCTAAATGATTAGCTATTTTTAGTAAGTCCTTTGTTGTAATTTGTCTTTCTCCATTCTTCCACATGGTGACTAAACTTGGACTATTATTATTTGTTAAATTTAAAATTGTTTTGACAGTTATTATATCATTATCTAGTAGGTATTTTAAATTTTGTGGAAAAAAGTCACCATTCATTTTATTCCTCCTTTCACGATAATTATATCATATTTTTACTAAAAGTAAAATATTTTTTCACTTTATTTTAAAAAAAGTATTGATTTTTCACTAAAAGTGAAGTACAATGATGATGTAGTAAAGGAAAGTGAGGTGTGATGATGGAAACTAACGAGCTACAAATTTCAAGAAATATAAAATCTTGCAGAGAAAAAAGAGGAAAAACCCAAGATGATATCGCTAATATTATGGAAATAACTAAACAAACATATCTAAAGATTGAAAATAATCCGATGAATTACAGTATCAATAAATTAAATGATGTTGCTAATGCTATTGGTTGTAACATTGATGAATTTTTTTTAAAAAGTAGTTTCACTGAAAGTTAATAAGCATAAAAGGAGAATAAAGAGTATATGGCTATTAAATTAATAAGCACTATTTTAGTATTAATAGAGTATGTATATCTTTACATCTCTAATACAAAAAAATGGGAAAAAGAAAAATCAAATATATTATGGGCAATATACTTGATTGTGAGTTTTATTATTTTTCAGATATTGATTTGGAAAGTTTGTTAATTAAAGGCTTTAAAGCATCTAAACGTTTAACAGAATCCCATTCTTTAGTGGAATTAGATATTTTTGTAACTTCTTCATTGTCTATATTTGGAAAATATAAAAGTAATTTATTAAGCGATTTATCAAATTTATATTTTTCAATTTGAGATAATCCTTCGCGTGAATAAGTTTCTCCGACAGTATCTAAAAATTCTACTATAGCATTTAATCTGTTTTTCTCAAAAAAATCTAATTGCTTTTGCTTAATATCCTTACGGTAAGTAATAATAGAATTTATTATTTGAGGAACGGTAGTGGCTAAAGCCGTAATAATTGCAACCCAAATAGTATCAGACATACGTTACACTCCTTTCTAAAGATATTGTAAAGGAGTATAAATTAAAAATCAAGACATAAAAGGAGAATGAATATGGAATTAACAATTTATGATATGGGAGATAATAAGAACTTTAAGATAATTGTTGGAGATAAAGTAATAGACGATAAAAATCTTATAGGATATGAGTTAAAAAGAAGTGCAACAGAAGATGCAATTTTAGTTTTAAAGTATAAAGCTAAAGTTAAAAAAATAGTTATAAAAAAGTAAATTCAAAATGAACTTACTTCATCAGAAGATGCACCCAGTAAAAATATAAAACCCAATATAATCTATAATTATGATGGTAAAGATATTTCTTTAAATAATGGAGTTATCCTTTCTTCAAATGTTTATCCCGATCTAAAAAATCATCTTGGTAAAACTCTCATTACCTCAGATGGCCCCACATTGCTTGGTTCTGATGATAAAGCGGGAATCGCCGAAATAATGACAATGCTAGAATATTTTTCTAACTCTAAAGAATCTCATGGCGATATATTTGTCTGCTTCACCCCTGATGAAGAGATAGGGTTAGGCACTTTGCACTTTGATAAAAAATATTTCTATCCTAATTTTGCTTATACTGTTGATGGTAGCCATTTAGGCGAATTTGCCTATGAAAACTTTAATGCCGCTACTGCTTATATTAACATTAACGGTATATCTTCTCACTGTGGTAGTGCCAAAGGAATAATGATCAATGCTGGACGTATTGCTACCATCATTAATTCTCTCTTACCAGAAGAAATACCAGAGAATACAGAAAAATATGAAGGTTTTTTTCACTTAAATGAAATAACAGGAAATGTATCCCATGCTACAATGAAATATTTAATAAGAGATTTCGATAAAAACAACTTTGAAAAAAGAAAACAAGTATTATCAAGTATTGTAGAAAATTTAAATAAAAAGTATCATAATTGTATTGAATTAGATATTAAAGATTCATATCGTAATATGTTTGAAATTATTAATAAGGAGACTTCTTTAGTTGAAGAAACCAAATCTGCCATTAATAATTTAGGAATAACTCCTCAAATAATTCCCATAAGGGGAGGTACTGATGGAACTAATATAAGCTTTTTAGGAATACCATGTCCTAATCTAGGAACTGGTGGCCATAACTTCCATAGTATCTATGAATATATATGTTTAGAGGATATGGCAAAGACAAGTGAAATACTAATATCAATCATAAAACAATTTTCTCAAACCAAATGCCGAAAGAAAACAAAATAATTATGTCTTTGCCTAAGTAAATAATTAAAATAAATCACTAAAGAAAAAATTATTATAAGGAAGTGCCATATGCAAGTTTATAGGCTATGTAGTGAATATGAAATAAATATTATCTTAAATACTCATGATTTTAGTAAAATAAGTCGTTTCTTTTATCCTAATCCTAAATTGAACAATCATAAGTATCAACCTCATCAAAGATATTTACATTTTTTTCAAAAGTTAAGTGATATCCTCTATCAAGATACCACTTCTGATAAAATATTATGTACATATAACATTCCTGATGAAATATTAAATAAATATATTGGCTTAGGTTATTACTTTGAATACATTAACTTCTCATATATCGAGGCCATACCAGAGTATGCAATTCCTAATGTTGAAATTAATTTTCCTTACTTAGAAAAAGTAGAAAGGTTAAAGAGAAATATTGATTATGAAGACTTTTTAAATGATGAAAATCTTATAACCTTAACTACAACTATCTACTTAAAAGAGAAGTGTAAAGAAAAGAAAAAAGTACGAAGATAATAAAACTAAAATATTATCTCGTACTTTTCTTAATTCCTATTCACAAGTATAATCTTTCAAATTATTTTTCTTAAACTCATCTATTGTAATATCTGTATCTGAACTAAGAACAGCATCTTCAGTATCAGCATCTTCCATAAGTTCATTAAGTTTATCAACATCTAGGTTTTCATAGTCGACAGATATTGTAGTTTTTATTGAAGTATCACTATCTTTTTCAACTTCAGCATTGATACCATTAATTTCATTAAATGATTCAATAAATAATTTTGAAAATTCATAAACCATATCGATTGACTCTTCATCATTTTCCTGAATTGTCGTACCAACAACATTGGTAACCTTGTTGTTTTCATAAGTCACTTCAATTGTTTCATCTGTTTTTAAGCCATCATCATCAGTTGAAGATTTAGTACATGTTAAAGTACCGTTACCATCATTACCACATCCTGTTAGTAGAAGACATGTCATTACTCCTAAAATTAACTTTTTCTTCATCTTCACACCTCACTTCCATATATCTATTTTAAAACTTCCAAGTAGAAGTTTTAAGCATTTATTATCAAAAATGAAAGTTACTTTCTTGTTAAACTAAGTATAACACAAAAAAATAAAAACGCAAACATAATTCGCTCTTTAATGAATTAATTTGCGCTTTTTACTAAAACTTCTTTCGTATCCCATCTTAATTAGCTCATCTATCATATCTTCAAAATAATAATTATCATCTACTTTTTTATCTTCTATCATATAACTAATTAACTCAAGTTCCATTTCCTCACTAAAACCTAGTAAATGTATATATCTAAAAATATTATCCAAGGCAACAATATTTGGTGGAAATTTACCTAAAAATAAATAATATAAATACATTCCCATGAGAGATACTTTATCCTCATATCTACCAACTTGTTTAAATTCATCCCAAGTATAATCTTCTTTTTTCTTCAGCTAATCCATGTTCTATACTTATCATGTCACCAATAATCATCGCATCAAGGTCAATAAACTGAATATCAAGTTTATCATTTATCATTATATTCTTTCCATAAATATCCCCATGTACAATATCGTTATCGTGAAGTTCTCTTAATAAAATAACATTCCTTTTCCATAACTTTAGAAAATCTTCATCACTAATACTAGGTGTAAAGGTTTCAAAGCTAAGTGCTTTGTAGTCAGTCAAAAAAGGTAAAATAATTTTACTTTTACAATTAGTTACATTACATCTGTTACTATCATCTTTATCTAATTCATCTACTTTAATAGGACAATTTACAAAAGGTAAATGTTTCTTCATCAAAAGTTCCCATGCCTTAACATCTACTGGTGAATATTTTAAAAGATAATTTTTCCTTAAAAGAAATATTCTCTCATATGAATCATCACCGATAACTAACTTCTTCATTTTTTATCCCCCTTTCAAGTAGCATATATTATAATCAAAAAAAGAACTTTCGTCAAATAAATCTTCACAAAACGATACATATCCACCTAAAATTTAATTATCAAAATTTAAGATTTTGTTCTTTAATAGTTTCCATATTTAAATTTTTCTGATACAATATAAATATAAAATAAAAAAATGGATGTAGGTAGGTAGTATGAAAAAGAGAAGTATAAAATTAAAAGACTATATAAATAAGGACTATAAATTTGATAAAAGCACCATGTTAGGTATCTTTTGCCTTATAATTGTTATCACTGGTGTATGTGGTTGGCTTTATGAAGTAATATTTTACTTTTTCAACAGTGGCATGACCACCATTTACTGGCGGGGTGGCAATTTCTTACCTTGGATAAATATCTACGCTATTGGAGCCATTTTAGTTTATCTTTTAACTTATAAAAAAAGAAAAAATCCTCTCTATGTATTCTTAGTCAGTATTCTAGCCACGGGCATCTTAGAATATATTGGGGGCTGGTTCATGGAATATATCTTAAAAGTAAAATGTTGGGATTATAATTCAGAAATTTTAAGCTTTAGTAGTATCAATGGCTATGTATGTCTAAGAAGTGTCCTCGTTTTTGGTTTCTTTAGTCTAATACTAATTTATGTAATCGTCCCTTTATGTTTTAATATAGCCAGGAAGATGAAAAAGAAAAACTTCTTGATCTTAAGTTATACACTCTGTGCTATCTTTCTCTTTGATGAAATATATAACTTAATCTTTGCCAAAATGTTATCCCTTCCAAGATCATCTGACGTGTATAAAGAATTAGGTTTTAAATATTTATATTTTAAATAGACAGAATCATTCTATCTATTTTTTCTATTTGTAAAATAGCCATATTACTTGACAAAATTAACAAATAAAACCAGAAATAATTGACAAATCTTGTAAATATTATATAATTATAATAAGAGGTGGTTGGCCATGATGAAGTATGAAAGTCAAAAAATAATTCAAAGCCAAAAGCAATACGAAATGCTAAAAAATAGTCTTCGTTTTATGACAAATGAAGATGAAATAAAAGATATATGTAATGAATTAAATCGCATTGAAGAAAATATTCTTAACCTAACTAATGAAGAGTACGAAAAAGTATATATGCAAACATTAGCCAAAAAGGCTGATTATATGGATGAAGAAAGAGAACGCATTCATAGTTTAATCGAATTAATCGAAGAAAGACTTGCTTATTTAGAAAAACGTCGCCATGAACATAAAGAAATCACAGGCTTAATTGCTAAACAACCAATAACTATTGGCGAAGATGAACTACCAGATTTCAAAAAGAAAATAAGTACGATTGACAAATATGAAAAGAATGTCAAACTAATCGAACTCTTAACTAAAGAAATAGCCAGTTTAGGTGAAAGAATTAACAATGCTCTAGAGAAAATGCAAAGTAATGCTACTTTGAATGAACAATTAGAAAAAAGAATGATTTCTTTATTCAATGAAAGTTTTCGTAAATTAGACTTATACTCATTGCCAGAACGTAGTAAAGAAATAAATTTAGCTTATAATGAACTAGAATTCTCATTATCTAAAGCCAGTGATAATCTCATGAAAGCCAAGAAGACATCCAATAATGAGTTGATTTTAGAATGCGAATCAATGTTAAAGGCCGCGAGTGAAGATTTCAACCATTATAAAGAAAAGAAAACCATTCTAAAACTGTTAGAAATATATGATTTAAAAGTTCAAAATTATGATGAATTAGTAAAGAAACGTGAAGAAATAAATGATCTTCTTCGTAGTATATCCGGTAGTGAATTATACAAATTAGTTTTTGATGAAATTAATAAACAATATAATACCATCAAAATCGAAAGTCAAGATGTTAAAACCTATACCACTCTTACGGAAGATAAAGAGAAGAAGAGTAAGTTATTATATGAAATCGAAGAAGAGAATAGTAGTGAGGAATTCTTAAGCAGTATTAAAGAAATAATTGAAAATGAACGTCGTAAAAAAGAACAAGAAGAAGAAGAAAGACGTAAACATGAAGAAGAAATTCTTCGTCAAAAACAACTAGAAGAAAAGAAACGCCAAGAAGAAATTCTTAAACGTCAAAAACAACTAGAGGAAAAAAGAAAGAAAGAGATCGAGGAAAGAACCAGAATTCTTCTTTCTGAAAAACAAAAATCAGTTATCAACAACAAAGTGGATAACCAAACACGTTCACATAGTAATACTAGTACCAACATTTTCAAAAATGAACTTCCTAGTAAAGAATTAGAAACACCATCACTACCACGTCAAGAAATACCAAAGAAAGAACTAAAATTAGATTCACCAGTTAACAAACAAGAATATTCATTCTTTGATAAGTTGATTGAAGAAACTAAGACTCAAACTAATAATAAGACACAAAGTAAAGTTAGTGATGAAAAAGCTAATACTAATCCTAGTCAAAAAGAATCAATTAATGATGATTCGAAAGAGAACTTGTTCATGGATTTAAAGAAAGCTAGTGAAGAATTACCAGAAAATCCAAAACCTGAACCACAAGTAGAAGAAAAAACTGTTTCTCGCGTTCAAAAGAATGCCAAAACTAATGTTGATGCGATCCCCGTTATTCAAAATAATAAATTAGTACCAGAGAAAGTTGATGAAGAAGTCGTAAAACAAGAAGAAATTGACAAACGTTTTAAAGAAGACAGTAAACCACTAGAGGATTTTTCAGTCGAAGACATTATCTTCCCTGAGATGCCTATGTAAAAAGAATGAAGAGGTGAAAAAATGATAAGGCCAAGTAGTTTGAACAATAAAAGTATTTTAGAAAATTTATATCGCATTCTCCGTATGAGTTTATTACTCGGGGATACTGAAAACAAAGATGAAACAGTTGCTAATTTTGAAGATACAGCAATAAAATTAGATAATATTGAACAAGAAGAATACAATAAAAATTTAGATAGTAAATTCTATACGACTGTCACATTAGAGGAAGAAGAAAGAAAATTATCAGATTTAATTAAATATGTCAGTGAAAGAGTTGAAAGTCGAAAGAAAATTGAAGATGAATATGAAGAGGCTGTAGGAAGGCCACTTGGAGGATTAGAACCAATCGCTGAAGCTGAAAATATTAATAATTATCAAGTTCGTTTAGACTATATTAAAGAGTATTTAGATAATAGCAAAAAAATAGAATCTACAGAAAAAGATATTGAAGAATTAAAAAATCAATTAGAAAAAGAAGAAGAAATTAAAAAAGAGTATGAAAAATTAAATGACCAAATGGAAAATCAACTAATTGATAAATTCAATGATATCATTCATTCCTTTGAAGATGACTATTACCAAAACTTAGATGCTACAAATATTGATAGTGATATCGCAACACTAGATACAACTATTGAAGAAAATAAAAAATCATTAGATATTTTCACTAAGTCATATGAAACCCTTCGTATTGCAGGCATTTCAACTCAAGATGAAATCGAATATTCAAAATATGTTAAAGAAGCTAAAGAAGTATACTATAAAAATGTTGAACAACGTTATCTTCTTAAACTATACAAACTAGTATTTGATAGTGTTACTGATTTTGAAAGCATTTTCCAAAAGAGAACCCAAATAAATAGTCTTTTAGAAGAACGTTTAGATATTAGAAAAGAATTAAATATCGAAACAAGAGACAGTTTACTACCATTATATTCAATGCTTGATGAACAATACAAAGAAGTAGAAACTGAAAAAGAAAACATTGATAACATAAGTAGTATCAATGAAAAAATCAAATTCAAACAAGCCAAATTAGAAAATCTTCATGCTGATAATCAAAAAGTAGAAATACTAGAACTATTAAAAGAATTCTGTATTATCGACACTTATGAATTACCAACGGAAGAACCAACAGAAGAAGTAACATTAGAGAAAGAAGTTGAACAATTAAAACCAAATACCATTGTGGAAGTAAAAGATATACCTGCTTCAATGAATCTTGATATAGTTACAACCAAAACTAACACGGTTATGAAAAGAGTCGGGGAAATGTTAGGTATCAAAGAAAAAGAAGTGAAAAAGGAAGAGAAAATTGAAGAACCACCAGTGGAAACACCTAAAGAAGAACCAGCAGCACCAGAAGCTACTCCTGTAATTCCTGATATAACGCCAATTTTTCCAACTACAAGTGAAGTTGTCGAACCCCAAATAGAGACTCCACCAGTTCCGCCGACTACAACAGAAGTTTCTTCTAACACAAATGATATATTCCCAAATGAAATATTTCCACCTGTGACACCAAAGGTCCAACCAATCGTAGAACCTGAGCCAGAAGTTGGAAATACAAGCAATATCTTAAATGATGAAAATATCGATAAAATGTTTTGGCCTGAAGATACCAGTGATCTAATGGAAGATGACAAGAAAGAACTAAATAAAGGTCTACCTAATATTCCCAATGATTTTACAATAAATAAAGACCAACCAGGTACTAATATCGAAATGCCTAGTTTACCTGGTAATGAATAGAGAGGAAGATATTATGGATTTAAATAAAATAATTGTTTTAGCTAATAATGAAAAATATCTAACCATTGATAAGGCCACTAAAAATGATATTGACTATTACTATATTGCTGAAGTGAACAAAGAAGAAACTGACATTAAAGATAACTACAAAATTGTAACTATTGACAAAGATGAAGAACATTCTTATATAAATGAAGTATTAGGGGAACAAAACCTAAAAGACATCTTACCTTTGTTTATCAAATAAAGTGCTACTAAGTAGTGCTTTTTTTACGTCAAGCTACGCGGTGCAACTATCTAGATTATAAGCTATATATAATTATCATATTATTAGAAAAAAAACAAACCCTTAATTTATAAGGATTTGTATAATATCTAAGTGGCGCGCCCATAGGGATTCGAACCCCAAACCTTTTGGTCCGTAGCCAAACGCTCTATCCAATTGAGCTATGGGCGCACTAAAAAATTACAATATATAGTATATACTATTTTCCTAAAAATTTCAACAATTTTTTTAAAATTCCCAATTAATTTAGCCAAAACATAGAAAAACTAAAATATATATGATACAATTATTAAGAAATACAGGTGATTTTATGTTAAAAGAAGTAAAAATAGAACTAACAAATAAATGCTCTAGAAATTGTAAACATTGTTCGAGTAACGCCACCAGTGATTCCAATAAATTAAGCTCACTAGATTTTCAAGATGTTGTAAAAATTATTAAAGAAGCTAGTCAAATGGGTGTAGAAACAATTGTCTTTACAGGTGGAGAACCACTAATGTATGATGATTTAGATAAATTAATCAAATTAACTAATGATTTAAAAATGAAATCAACGATATATACTTTTGCCTATCGTACTGACGAAACATTAAAAAAATACCAAAATTTATTAAAAAATGGTTTAAATAAAATAATTTATTCACTTGCGGATACTTTATCAGAGGAAGAAGAACAATCAACATATGATATAGAATCATTCTTTGATCAAATCTTCCAAAATAGTAATGCAACTTTAGGCTTTCATTATGCTGTATCTAAAGATTCTATAAGCAAGTTAGAGTCAACAATTAATGAAACAATATCAAAGTTTAACGCAAAAAAATATTTTGATAAGATAAGTTTACTACGATTTGTACCTCATGGTAAAGGAACTACTAAGATGAATTTATCTAAAGAAGAACTATTACAGCTTAAAAACTTATATTTAAATAGTAATTACCAATCAAGAATAAGACTAGGAAGTCCTTGGAATATTTTAGGTATTACCCATAACCCATGCATAATCGCCGATGAAATAATGATTATTGGCTTTGATGGCATTGCTTATCCTTGTGACTCTATCAAATATTTTACCAAACTAGGCATCAGTGGTAATATCAAAGATCATTCCTTAACTGAACTATATAACTCTGAGTATTTCACTAATATTAGACAATATAATTCCAATAACAATTGCTCATCATGTAAACAATATTCCCTTTGTCAAAGTGGTTGTCCCGGTCAAAAAATAATTGCCTATTATCAAGAAGAAAAAGATAAAGTAAAAACATTAAAAAGATGTCTTCAACAAAAAGATCCAGGATGTATGAACTAATTATGCAAAAAAGACAAGAAGTTTACGATTTATATTGGTATTTTGCCTGTGAAAGACAAAATATCTTCTGGCAAAAAAAAGAAGGCAAACAACCACCATGGACAAAAGACTCCATTTTACAAACATATAAATTTTGTAATAGCTACCGTGTTAATGATCGTGTTAGTCAATATCTATTAAAAAATGTTATCTACAATGGAAAAAAATACTCAAATAATGATATGATCTTTCGCATCATCTTATTCAAATTATTCAATAAAGAGTCAACTTGGGAATTACTAATAAGTAATTTTAAAGATATAATATTATCCACTTTTAACTTTAAAGAATATTCCAAAATTCTAGAACAAGCTATATCTAATGGTATCAAAATATATAATGATGCCTATATCAGTTGTGCCAATAAAGCCTTTGGTTATAATCGTAAACACGATAATCACTTAGCTTTATTAAATAAAATGTTTAATGAAGATAAGATTGGTAACAAAATAATCAAATGTAAGACCATGGAAGAAGCCTTCAATATAATTAAAAGTTATCCCTTAATAGGTAACTTTATGGCTTATCAGTTAGTCACGGATATAAATTATAGCGAAGTAGTCAATTGGCAAGAAAATGAATTCACAGTCGCTGGTCCTGGCTCATTAAGAGGTATCAAAAAATGTTTCATTGATAAAGGCAACATGACTAATGAAGATATTATTAGATATATGTATGAGCATCAAGAAGAAGAGTTTAAAAGATTAAATTTAAATTTTAGACCAATAGGTACTCGTAAATTACAATTAATAGATTGTCAAAATCTTTTCTGCGAATTAGATAAATATTGTCGTGAAGCTATTCCTAATTTAAAATCAAATCGTACTAAAATTAAAAAGAAATATAACCCTAAGCCAACCAAAATAGAATATATCTATCCACCAAAATGGCATATAAATAATTTATAAAAAATATGAGGAGGTTTAATTATGAATATAAATATAAATAAAGTAAAAATTGTTGTAACTATACCTAAGGATAATGTAGATGAAGTAAGAAATGCCATCTGTGAAGCCGGCGCGGGCATTATAGGTAACTATACCTACTGTTCTATGACCACTAAATGTCTAGGAACATTTAAACCTAATGATAAAGCCACACCATATATTGGTAAAAAAGGTGAATTAGAATTTGTCCAAGAAGAAAAACTAGAAGTTGTTTGTCCTATTACCAATGTAAAAGAAGTAATAAAAAAATTAAAAGAAAAACATCCTTATGAAGAACCAGGAATTGATATTATCCCTTTAATTGATGAAGAGTATTTTAAAGACAAGTAAAATTATGATCGAACAAATTACTAAAGAAGTATATACTTTACTAGGTCAAGATGATACAGGCCATGGTATTGATCACATTAAAAGAGTCCTCAAATTATCTTTACAATTTACTAAACAAGAACAAATTAAAGGAATAAATGTCAATGAAAAAATCGTAACATTAATCGCCTTATTACATGATGTTGATGACCATAAGTTGTTTTCTCAAACAAACAATAATGAACTTTATCATGCTAAGATGATTATGAATAATGCATCTCTTTTTCCTGATATTCAGAAAGTAGTTTTATCACAATTACAAAATATTGGTTATAGTAAAGCCATAAAAGGCATAAGACCAGATACTATCGAAGGAAAAATTGTCTCCGATGCTGACATGTGTGATGCTCTAGGAGCAACAGGTATTATAAGAGTTCACCAATATTGTCTAAAAAAGAATAAACCCTTTTTTGATAAAAATATCTATCCCATTGAAAATTTAAATCCCACCACATATAGTCAAAGAACTTCTGACACAGCCGTATGTCATATGTTTGAAAAAATATTAAAATTAAAAGATATAATGCTAACTGATTCAGGTAGAAAAGAAGCATTAAAAAGGCACCAAATCATTGTTGACTTTCTTTACCAATTGTTTTATGAAGAAGATGCCTTAGAATGGTGTAAATATTTAGATGACTATTTAGTCAAAAGGAGTAAAATTTTATTAAAAAAATGATTTAATTAGGAAGTGAGAAAAATTATGAATACAAAAATAAAGAAGATTATATTTATTTTTACAATACTATTTATTTTAAACATTGACCCTGTTTATGCAACAGCAGGTAGATTAAGAAAAGCAAGTATAAAAACTTGCCCTAATGGTGTAACCTATGGATTACATAGTGATGGTAATGGTGGAACACATTGGCATCAAGCCGTCCAAGATGCAAGTGGTAACTATTATCCAACCGGTGAAACAACTTATTATGATGATCCATGTCCATCATCGACAACCAACCAAGATACGGCTCCACCGACTAATTCAAATAATTCACAGGATAATTCATCTTCTAACAACAATAACAGTAATATTAATCAAAATAACGAAAGTAATACCCAAAATCAAACCATAACACAGTCGCAAAGTAACAATACTGAAATCAAACAAATAACCATCAATGATGATGTCATTACCGAAATAAAAGATGAAATAGAATATACTTCAACAATTAACTATGTTGAAATAGAAGTACAATTAGAAGATGACAAAGCAACTTATAAAATTGATGGTATTACTGAAAACTTATCAAAGGATAATATAAATAATGTAAAAATTCAAGTAACTGCTGAAGATGGAACAAAAAAAGAATATACAATAAAAATAACTTTTGAACCACAAAAATCAAATATAAAAATCTTAGAATTTAAAGTCAATGATGAAGTGGTAGAATTTGATTTTAATAACAAAGCTAGTATTTCTGTATTAAATAATGTTAAAAAATTTAATTACACATTTAAACTAAGTGACACTACAGCTTCCCTAAAACTTTTTCAAGGAGAAAAGGAACTATCAAAAGATATTGAACTATCAGAAGGTCAAAATCAATATAGAATAGAAATAACTGATAGTGATGGAAATGTTGTAAATTATGAACTTGAAATAGAAAGAATGTCACAACTAGGAACTGTTATTACCACATTAATTGTTATTTTCTTTATTATTATTGTACCAATAACAGTTTTAGCTACAGTTATAATTTCATTATATAAACAAAAGAAAAAGAACATGGTCCAAGACAAAAATAGGGATGTGTAATACTATGAATATCAAATCATTAACTAAAGAATATGATAAACTACAAAAGAAATATGGTGCTAAAGAATTAGATTCTATCTACAATGGAGGTTGCGAAGACCATCCTGATATTTGCTTTGTTTTCATGAATCCAACTGGAAGAAATATTGCTTCATCCAAAACATGGAAAGGCTTAAAAGCGCCTTGGCTTGGTACTAAGAATATTTGGGATTTATTCATTAATTTAGATTTATTAGACAAAGACATATATAATAAAATAAAGTCTCTTAAAGGAAGTGAATGGACTATAGAATTTGCTAGGGAAGTCTATGAAGATGTGACAAGGCATAAATATTTCATTACCAATCTAGGTAAATGTACCCAAGTTGATGCTAGAGAATTATCAGATTCTGTATACAAAGAATATTTACATTTATTAAATAAAGAATTTACTATCATTAACCCCAAAGTAATAATCCTTTTTGGTAATCAAGTAAGCTCTATCGTCTTAAATCAAAAAATATCCGTATCTCAGGTAAGAAAAAAATGTTTTCTAAAAGAAATAAACGGTAAAGAATATAAATTTTATTCTGTCTATTATCCTGTTGGCAATGGAAGATTTAATATTGATAAATCAATTGAAGATATAAAATGGATAATAGATCATGAACTAAAATAAATATGAAAAAAGTTGTAAAGTATTAATTAAAAATAATGTTAGTACTCATAACTTTTTTTAAAAAAATTAAAATTATTTTTTCTATTGACACGTGAGCTACTCACGGGTGTATAATAAAAAAGTAGGAGTGATTATATGTATTTTTTAAGATCTTGCACCATTATCTATGATGATTTAACAAGTAGAGAGATAGAAGAATGTGATGGTATAATGTCTTTATTTACCATGCCTAACATCGAAGGAGTGGAAATAATTATTTTACTTACTTGTATTTTAATTACCATCTATTTTCTTTTAAAAATTATATTACTATTTAAAAATAGTGAACAAAAATAACAAGAAGTTACTTTAAACGTGTAACTTCTTTTTTTTCGTATAATGTATTATCACAGCTTAAGAAAATAAATTTCTATCAAAATAGTTAATCAGAAAATAAAAATTTTCAAAATATGAATCTAACTATTTAATAAACCGTTAATAAAACTACCACAATCATCATGCACCAACATCGCCTTATCTTGTATTTCAAAAGCCATATCTAAGTATTTATCATTAACCCGTATTAAAGTTGTATCTTTAAATCTAAGACACATCTTTTCAAAAGGAAACCTAATAATACTAGGGGTATTATAAGCCACACCTAACTCAATTAAAAGTAATTTCTTCTTTTTATTTTCTATTATAAACTTTTCATAATTATCATTTAAGTTATGCCAATTATCATCTTCTACAAAGAAAGCATCTTTTCTTAAATTTACTTCCATTTTACCTTTACAAACTGGACAAATAGGAACAAGTGAAGTAGGTATATGACAATCAATATTATTATCAAGCATCTCCCTAACAATTTCTAAATCATCGCAAAGTTTATCGTGACATCCCAAAGCACATTGTATTTTAGCAAGTGAACCATGGACTTCAAAGACTTTTTCTTTTTGCAAAACCAGCCTTTAAAAATTGTCTATCGACATTGGTTGTAATAACAAAATAATTCTTATTCTTAACTAATTCAAATAAATTTAAATACAGATCTTTAGCCTCAACATTATATAAATAATCAATATGTTTAGCCCAATAACTCCATCTTTCTTCTTCTGAATCAAAATGATAAAAAGACGATGTATACATATCTTTCATTCCATATTTATCTACTAACTCGGGAAATTTTTCTTTAAATTCATCTTCCCCAAAGTTAATTCCTGCTGCTGTTGAAAGACCGGCTCCTGCACCAATAATAATTGCATCACTTTCATCGAGAAGTTTTTTAATCTTTGAATAATCTTTCATAATAATCCATATCCTCCTCTGTAAAGACATTAAAAATAATTTCTTACTGTTCTTACCGCAATCTCGCTTGCTTCATCCTTTGGAAAGTGAAATACCCTGGTTGATATTGAAGGAAAAGCAATTGTCCTAATATTATTTTCTTTAGCTAGATCTAAACATGAAATATAACAATTTTCTAATTCCTTTCTTTCCTTATCCGTAACTTTTTGGTATACAATTGGTCCTACTGTATGAATAACATAATCACTAGGAAGATTAAAAGCATCCGTAATTTTTGCTTTTCCCGTTTCTTCATCTCTACCTTTCATTATTTCATTACAAGTAAGGCGTAATCTTATTCCATCATAAGTATGAATAGCATTATCAATGCAAGAATGATTAGGAATAAAACATCCAAGTAGTTTTTCATTACCAGCATTTACAATTGCCCCAATTCTAAGTGTCGTAATATCACCACGCCATAAACCAATCTTATCATCGGTTAAAGGAATATCATTAACATCGGTAATTAATTTATCTTTTAATTCTAATTGCAATAAATTATCTTCCATTTCAAGTATTTCTCCATCCAAAGGATAGGGGAGTCGCATATTAATAATACCTCTTAAAAAAATTCTCTTTTCATTATAATTATTAGGTCTTTCATATTCTAAAAATCGTTTATTTTCATTAACAAAATAGTCTAATAATTTATCAACCAATTCATTCTTACTCATTATTATCCTCCTTATATTTTTCACCAACCAATCTCATACATTCAAGAACATCTTTAAGTTCTAATCCCTTATCAGTAAGAGAATATTCCCTTTAGGGGGTACAACTGGATATACCTTTCTTTTAACAATACCATCTCTTTCTAAGTCCCGTAAATTTTCTGTAAGAACTTTAGCCGCAATTCCTACGACTGATCTCGTTAATTCATTATATCTTTTCGTCCCAGTAAGTAAATCTCTTAATATAATAATCTTCCATTTACTACCAATAATCGATGCTATATATTCAACAGAGCAATTAGTATAAGTTTTACGCATAACCATCAACTCCTAACTATCATTATACATTATTAATTACATTAATGGTAGTACGCACTTTTAAGTAAGTATCATTATTTACCATAAAAAAGTACAATCCAAAAAAACTATATAAAACTTTATCAAAAAAGTATATTATATTGCTTTTTAATAAATCATACGTTATAATGAACTTGGAGGTAAAATGATGATAAATAGCAAAAACAATAGTAAAAAAAATAAACAAATACCACCTTTTTGGTATTGGGAAGCAGTAGGTCGTCGGATGCAAATGGATGAGATGGATGCATTGCCACAACAAAGAAAAAAAGCTAGAGAACTATTTGAAAAGGCTAATCAAGGTAAAGAATCAGAACAATTGTCATCAACACCATCAACGAATGACAAAAAAAATTCAGAATTAGAAACAAGTAAAAAAGAAAGTAGTGGAGTTAAAGATATATCATATTATCAGGCAATAAATGTTAGACAAGGGAAATCTGGGAGTTTTAGGGATTTGGAGGCATACGATAAAATGATGATGGATATATCTACGGAGGCAAGTAAAAAAGCTAGAAAAATTTTTGAAATGGCTAATCAAGGTAAAAGATTAGAACAATTATTACCACCAACTCAAGACGAAGAAGAATTAGAATTAGATACTCAAGATAAACCTAAAACTCATAAATTAACTAGATAGTAAAAAATATTTTAACTAATTTTAGTTAATTTTTTTTAACGTCAAATAAATTTTTATTAATATTTTGTGAAGTAATTAATTTGTATATTCAGTTGTCATATCCATTAATTTATGTTATTATATATAACAATTAATGAAAGGAATGATATTAATATGAACAATAGAAAGTATACTGTATGTAGAGATAATATTTATATAGGAGAAGTTGTAAAAACTAGTAAAATCTATCGTTATGAAGGAAAAACTAATTTATTTCGTACCCAACCAGGACAATTAAACGAAAGTAGTTGGTTTTCTTACCGAAGCATGTTATTTGTTCCAACAGAAGAGAAGTTATCAAATGATTTATTATATCAAAGTCCTAGTTACCCAATCCTTAATATTACTGATGATGATACTTGCTTACATCTTAAAGAAAGCGTTGTTATAAAAGATGCTTGTAACTTATCAGCACTACTTACATATTTTGGTTATAAGAAAGAGTTATCTTATGAAGATATTCTGAAAATAAGAAAGACTTTCTTTACGGGAAAATTTGCTATGGATAATTGTGAATTATTTGGATGGAAAGAAATTACCGCGGAAGATGTAAAATTTTATGCTCATGGTAAAGAAATCACTGACCCAAAAGAATTAGCAAAACAAAGAAGAAAATTTAGAATCCAAAAGCAGCAAGGACACCGCTCATTTACTTGTAATGGCACTTCTGAAAGCATCTTACCTAGTGAATATTTTGATGTCCTAGATAGAAGAGGAGATAATACTCTAATGGATGCCATTACATGGCATAAAAATATTGATGCCTTTGCACCTCATAAAGAAGAAGGACCAGTAAAAAAATTAACTAGATTTTAATAAGGAAGTGTCATATGAATAAAATTATTAATAATTCAAAAACAAAATTATCATCATTATTCCAAAATATTAAAAGAAAAAAATACTTACAAGGACTAGTTGGAAAACATGGCCAAATCATTGAAAAAGATGATAAAATTATTGTTAATGTTAATCCTAAAAAAATAAAAAAAACAAAATATTTTAATGTTATTAATCTTTATAGAACCAATAATTTTGAAGTTGAAAAAGAACTAAAAAATGCTTTTGAAATTATTAAGTTAAATAAACCAATCTTTTTTATTTTTAATGGTATTATTTTTGATAAAGACGTTTATTTATCATCAATGTCATTTCATATCATATTTAAAAATTGTACTTTCAAAGAATGTTTACATCTCAATTCTTCAATAAGTGTAACTTTAGAAAATAATAAATATCAAAACCAAACGACCGAGTATTCTTGTGGCCAAGCCGGTCTTATTGGTAAATTAACTATTATCAATGATAATTTTGTTAATAATAGTAAAACCAAAGTTGATATACGCGCCAATAAAGTAAATATTATAAATTCTAATATATGTGCTGAAAATAAAGGTCAAATAACTATTGAAACCAAAGAAATGAACCTTACGGATTCAACAATCACTGGATCAGAAGTCTATCTAAACGCGGATAGTATAACTTCTAGTAATAGTATTATCAAATCAAATAATGGTGTTATGATTGATAATGAAAATAGTGACTTCAAAGGTAATGTTCAAGCCCCTTTATTTGTTTATAATGGTATTAATTTAAGTAATCACAATGAAGTAATATCTATCGATGAAGAAAAGATAGAATTACAAAAAATGAGACAGGTACTGTTACAGAGGCTTCGTAATTTAAGAGATTATTGCAAATATATAAATAATATGGAAGTCAAAGAAATAGAAAATAAATTAAATAAACAAAGAGTAAGTCAAATAGTAAAGAAAAAGACGATTTAGGAATTATCTAAATCGTTTTTTTAACATCATCAAGAGCTTAAAATCCATCTCACAATGGCTTTTTTAATTTCATAATATTCATCTTCATCAAACTGCATATTAGCAATACAAAATCTTTTTGAAGCAATATGGGAACAAAACATACACTCATATAAATCAAAACAATCTTGAATAAACAATGAATTACTAATTTTATTTGAACAAATAACATTATAACTATTACTACAATTAGTAGAGTCATCAGTTCTTATACAAAAATTACAAACACTAGATCTCTGTGAAGCAAGAAGAAATTCACTGTCACCACAAGAATCACAAAATATCATATTTTTTGAATCACTACAATCTGTACTACGATAAACATTTTCACACCGATAAATAGTATCACTTTTTATTACATTAATAGAATCATAAACTCTCTCAGTTGTCGTTAAATTAATCGTCTTCCATATATCAATAAGTTCTTGTAAATTATTTATTTCTTTCTTAGGAAGCATCCATCCTTGTGTTTCATCTCTTTTTTCCATATTCTTATTTGTAATAAATCTTCCACTGTTAATCGCATCAGCCCAAGTAATCTCATTAGTAATAGAGTCATTTACTTGTTTTGGTAATTTAACATCAAAAGCAAATTTTTCTAATAATTCATCTAACGAATAATGATTATCAGTATCAAAAACATTTCTAAAAATTTTATTAACCATATCAAGTGCTTTAGTATCATCCATTATTTCCCACACCTTTCTTATTAGTCGAGTTAGATATTAATATATCCTTTAAGTTTACATTACTATCTAGCTTAAAATCATTTTTCAAAGTCCTTGGCTTATCCAACTTATTTGCATTTACCTTTTCCTCGTTGCTCTTTATTCTAGGTATACTTGTATAATCTAGTGTTCTAGCCTTAAACGCTGGAAGTAACACCCCATTCGTATCAATTCTTACAATACATTCCCGATTATTAAGTTCCGTCATTAAACTAATTTTTCTTTCCTTAGAATCATCTAAAGGTATTTTCATGTTAAAATTATCGACAAGTGTCGTAGCATCCAATTTAGAAACTCTAAATATAAAGTAATTAACAACATTAGCAAATATTGAACTTTTTAACTTATCAGATATTTGATTAAAATATTGTCCCACCAGTATTAGGGATAAATTATATTTTCTTGCTTCTGATAAATATCTAGATAGTAATTGATTTTCCACCACTGAAACTTCATCGATAATAAAAATAATATGTTCATCGATCTCTCGCCTTTGTACTAATGTTAATAACTGTCCCATTATTAAACCAGCAATCGTTTTAGTTACCTTATCGCCAAGCTTCGTTCGATCAAGAGAGAATAGGGTAAGAAAATTGTCATGAATCGTCTTCTTTAAATTATCATAATTTTGTTCCAAATTAAATACTGGTATCATTTCCATCTCATCAATAAAACTAATAATAGGACTAATAGCCTCCCCATAAGCTTTTGTCTTTAAATCATTAAAATCTGATAAAAAGAAATCAATAACACTCACTGGTAAATCATACTTAAATTTTTTAATCAAATTATTACGATATTCCAAATCTAAAATAATTTTTCGTAAATTCCTAAAATTAAACGTTTGATTAATTAATAATAAATGGATTGAATGCCTTAAAACTCTTTCTAATTTAGAATTATATTGATCAGCAATTAAAGATTTAAATAAATCTAATAATAATTCTGTCGAAGCCACAATATCATCACTATTATTAATAAATAAATCAATACTATCTAAACTATTTTTAAAGTCAATTACTTTTCCCATCCCCCCAATATCATCTTCTAATGCTGCATGTGGATCAATAACGACAATCTTATATTTTTGTTTAAGACGATTATTTTTATTAATATTATTAATTAATAAACTCAAAAACTTAGACTTGCCACATCCCGAAGAACCTATGATAATAGAGTGTTTATCAAAACTAAAGCTATTCTGATTTAAATAAAAATTACCATTCAAATAGGGAAAAGTATCAATTTCTAATAACGCATTATTATAATCTGTAGTTAATAAATGTAACACTTTATTTATATCTAAATACTTAGGGGGACTCTTATAAAAATATCTTTTATTACCATCAAAATCTACTGCCAAAATATTTGTAGCAATCGCATATATAACTTTATACTTTTTAATACACCTATTCTTATTTAAGTAATAATTAATTTTAGACAGAATCTTATCTTCTGATAATTTTAAGAAACTAATTTCTAAATACTCAAGCATCCCTTTGTTCTTAATTTCACAATTATTTATTATATCGATAATATTACTACCAATTTTTGGTAAAGAAAAGAAAGTATAATCTTCCTTTGGTACCTTAACAGTTTTTGCATTTCTCAACAAAAAAGAATTCAAATTATTAATTGTTGCAGGTAAACTACATCTCGTTTCAACAAAATAGCTTATTTGATTTTTATCATTTGTAATAATTATCTTCCATCCTCTTAAAAAACCATTATAATTAGATATTGTTTTAATTAATTCTAACCATTCATCTTTACTAACATTTTTTTTAGTTAAATATATTTCTGACGTTAACCCCATAAACCGTCACCTCAGATAAAGTATAACAAAAGATAAAAGAAAAAAACTGACTTTTTAATAATCAGTTTTGTCAGTTTAATAAATAGCTACTAAAAAATCAGTTATACCATCATGGTAGTATTCAAGCTCTGGTAATTCTTTTAAATTATATTTAACTGATGGTAAAAAATCTTGGTAAAACTTGTGAGATATTTCTTGAATATCTGAAGCATCTTGTGAATTAATCCTAAATCTTAACCATTTACTCTTAGGTATCACTATATGTTCAAATTCATTAATTTCTTTATCATATAGACAATAATATTTTTGACATTCATCTCTTTCTATATCATAAGTAACCATTCCATATTTAATTTGACCATATTTATCTTTATATTTATTTTGCACATCTTTAAAAAATCTAGGAGCATCCTCGCTAATTTTATCATTATTAGTCATAATACTGATACCATATAAATCCATTTCATCCAATGTTATTATCTCATAATTAAGTTCTGTAACTACATTAATATCTTCATTAAAAACTATTCTAGGAAACACCTTAAGTTTAGATTCTTTATTAACAAGACTAGGTTTAATACCATGAAATTTTTCAAAAGCTCTTGAAAAAGATGTAGCATTATCATATTGATATTTAAATGCAATATCAATTATTTTAAACTTTCCTTCATATAAATCAAAACCAGCATTAGATAATCTTCTTTTTCTAATATATTCCGCTAAAGAAATGCCCGCGATCATCGTAAATAACCTTTGCATCGTATAAACATTAACTCCTAAAAATTTAGCTAATACATTATAATCAATATTATCATCTAAATTATTATCAATATATTTAGTTATTTCATTTAAACTTCTATAAATATTCAAAGTAATCACCTATATACTATTTTATCATAAATTTAATCTAAATCGTAATTTATATGTTAAAATATTAATAGGAGTTGATATAATGCAAAAGATAAGTTTTGCTAATTTTAATATTGAATATAACGATAAGGATGTTAATTACATTGATGATTTGATTCAAGAATTAAAAAGTGAATATCAAAGTATTATGGATTTTTTTAACTTAACATCAATTAATCACCCCATATCTATTAAACTATGGGAAGAATAATTAAACAATTTTCAAACAAAAGTAAACATATAATGTCATTAGGAATTGTAACAAGAATTTTATCCATAGTTTTATTATCAGATAAAATTGTTTCTAATTATATTTTAATTGCAATAATATATACCTTTTTAGAAATATTGTATTGGCGTGCACATGAATTCATATATATAACAAATAATGATAATAGAAAAAAATACATGTATGTTAAAAAGATATTATGAAAATTGTAAACATCATTTCTCTCATTATTTTAGGGTTTTAATATAGTTATGTTCCTTCACTAAAATTGCAATATATATTTTTATCCTTTCTGTTATTCAAATAATTATAACCTTATCTATTAAAACTGACATTCAAAATAATAACAAGAAAAAATATAATTTATAAGGCATAGCATATGGTATTATAGAAAGTTCTATTAGTACTTTAATGATTATTATAACTATAGTTACATTTAAAACATCATTTAATTTAGGTGTTTTAACTACAGGTTTTCAATATGTTTAATATTTTCTATAATGTTGTATAACAAATTATATATATGGGAAATGCCCAGTTTATATTATCACTATGATCATTCATTTAATAATAGGTGCTATAGGCTTATTTAATTAATATTAATAAAATAACTTTAATAATCTTTATTTTTGCTATATAGTTACCTTTTGTATTTTTTGATGTATTGTATAATACTAGAAAAGGTGATTTGATAAAAAATATAAAATAGAAAATAATACATTGGTTATACATAAAAATTCATAGGACTAGGGAGAAAAACTGGATATATTTTAATGTTATTAGTATCTTTTACAATGAATATTGTAATTTTAAAAATATTACTAATGGTAGTTACATTATTTGCACCAATATATTCTTATTTAATTGTTTAATCTTTAAACGAATAAAGAATATGGTGATTTTAAAATTAAGCTTTTTATTAATTAAAAATAATTATATTATCTCTTTTGTCTTTTTGTGGTAATTGAATTGATGGTATATAAGCATCATTAATATTTATTTTTTTCTTTTCCTCAATCATAACTGCATATACTAAATTTATCATAGCAGTTCTTAAGATTTTAAATAGGTAAAATGTTACTTTTTTTAATTCTGAGTAAGAAATTTTGAATTCAAAGGAATCATCTTTGTTTTCGGTTAAGATATCCATATCATAGCTAACATCAACTATTTTAAAGTTTCTATGCTCAATATTATTTCTTATTTTATTTATTTTATCAATTTTTGGATCAGTAGATAATTCAAAGTTACTAAACAAGTCTATGTAAATCCAATAAAGTGAATATAAAGAATTATTATGTTTTATAATATCAAACAAAGTATTTTCACTATTTTTATTTTCCCAAATTGATTTGAACGAGACAGCTTTATAAGGAATGTTAAGATTAAAATATTCGTTAATAAAAAAAGCTATTTTATCGAAGAGAGAATAAATGTTTTTAAAGATACTTTTCAATTTTGTAGTATTTAAAGTATAGATTGAATCATCAAAAGTTTCTAAAATTCCAGAAAAATTATCTGAAAAATGATGTTTTGTGCATTCTTGACATACTTCATATAGAAAATATCTATTGGAAATATAATCTTGTTTTAATTCGTTAAAAAAACTATGAAATTTAGAATTTAAACCACTATCTATATTTTCAATTATTAATAAAATGTGTAAAGAATCTTCTTTTGCTAAAAAAGAATTATCAATATCATTTAGTTCATTTAAGAAAAGTTTATTATCTGCAGACCATTTTCTATAGTTTGCTTCCTTTATTGTTTTATATTTAGTAGTTTTAATTTTTGGAAAATTTAATTCAAATTTTTCATAATGTTCTTTCAATGAATAATATGCATTCATAAAATCTTCTTTTGCAAAGTCACTATCTATATATTGAGGATAATCTAATGCCTTTTTCAAATACTTTAGACTTTCTTGCTGAAATAAATATGATTTATATTGATTATATATATACAAGGAGTATCTTAATAAACATTCCCCTAAATTTCCATTAGCCATACTAAAATTAGGTGCAAATACAAGTGCTTTTTTAAAAACCTCTATTGCTTCAGTAAATCTATTCATGCGACTATATGTATTCCCTAAATTAGTTAACAATTGAATTATACCATCATTTACTGATAAAAAGTTTTCTTCTATTAGAAACTCACCTTTTCTATAATACAAAATACTTTTTCTAACACATTCTTCATTTTCAATAAAACTATTATCATTTATAAATATTAAGTCAGAATATGCTGTTCCTAGGTTATAATATATTTTGAATAGAGCCTTCTTGTCAGTTTCATTTTTTTCTAATAGAAGTAAATCATTTATTAAATTATTAATTATTTGACTATTTCCTTTGTCTAAAGCATTATCCATTTGTATTTCAATATCTGCTATTTTATCGTATATAATCATTTTCATCACCAATAATATTATACTAAATTTTCCTATTATTTTAAGTAAGTTTCTTAAAAATATTAAACATTTATTTTTATAATTCCTAATTTAATGGCATTAAATAAAAAAAATCATATACATAATGAATGCACTACATAGAGAGACAATAGAAAAAAACTAATTTAAGGGTTGCGATACAAAACACTTCCAAAAAAGAGGTGTTTTCTTATGGTTTCAATATAATTATGAATTATATAATCATTTATGCCCAGATATGAGAGAACCTGATTCTAATATTGTTGAATATGTAGAAGATGTTCTATACAGGATTAATATTAATTGATAACAAATAAAGACAAACTTTATTTGAATAAACATTATAATTACATAATAAAAATTCAAGGATCTAGATGGACTCACTTCATTCGACTTTGATTTTTTAAATCAATTATTTTAAAAATGTCTTCTACAGAAAATCCTTTCTTTTCTTCATATTTATTAGTGTAAGTGTTTTGAGCTTGGCCAAATAATTTAGAAGATAATTCTTTCTTTATTTCTTCTTTACTTTCTGGTTGCATGTTTTCTAGATAAACATCAATAGAAGACAATTCTAGTTCTTGTTTTCTATAATAGACCTCATCTTTTCTTAAATTAGATGCTTGTTTGCCAGTGTAAGTTGCAGCACCCATTAAAATAGCACTAACTACATATTTTAATATTGTAAATTTGTCATAATCAGAACACATAGTAACATAAAGCATCAAAGCAAAAGCTGATATGAATAATGCTATTGTAATAATTTGCCAAACAATTCTTTCTTTTCTTGCTATATCAGCATTTCTTTTATATTCACCAACTCTTGCCTTTTCTCCTACAATATCTAATAATTTTGAAATCTGATTATCTTTCTTAGTTATTTCAACGTATAAATTGTTAAATTTTTCTTGATATTCTTTTGATAATTCATCAAATTTATTTTTATAATCATTTGATTCTTTAGTATAATTCTCATCTAGCTTTAATTTTTCGTCATTTATTAACATGTCTATTTTATCATTACTTTGTGTTAATAATGTTCCAAAGTCATTTGTTAAGGAAGTATGTTTTTTTTCTAGTTCTTCTAATTTATTATTAAAAGTGCTAAATAACGAATTTAAATTTGAATCTTCTTCTTCTAAATTTTTCTTTTTTTCTTGTACTATTTTCATAAATTCTGATACTTCAGTTTCAATAAGATGATTTTGTCTTGTAATCTCGTATTTATAATTTCTAATATTATTTTTTATTTCAGATTTATTTCCTAATAATAAATTAAAGTCAACATATCTAATAATATCGCTTATTATATTATTTGTTGTTGTTTGCATATTAGATATATGGTTATGTTGTCCTGAAACAAAATAGTTGCAATAAATTTTCAAGTCATTATAATTATTTTCAATTAAAACAGAATATAAATCTTCATCAATAGAGCTTGTTATTGCATCTATATTTCTTAATTTAAATAGTATTCTATTTATTTGTTTCATATCATTTTGGTTAAGTTCGGTTTTTCTTATGTAGTCTTCTATTTGCTTTATTAAATTTTTGAAATCATATTTTTCCTTTGTTTCTATCATATTAAGTTCCATTCCTTTCCGCTTCGCTTAAGGCTCGTATTCAAAGCACACATAGCCATGAACAATATATTTTTTTCAGGTTATCATCCTTAAAATTAACTAATAATCAATGTTTATTAGCTTACTATTTTAACACTTTTTATTAGAAAAAGCAAAATTATTTAAGCAATTTTCTTTCTTTCTTTATTAAGATTTTTTAAATAATCTTCAAATTTATTTAAAGGAATACATTTACTCAAGTTTTTTTCATAAATATAAGGATCACAATTAAATACTAAAAAAATAATACTTTTAATGATAACTCTATGTGGCTCAACATACATTAAAATATGTATACTCAATAGTTTTAATACTACCATTATAAAAGTAGGAGTAGTATTACAAAAACTACAAATAAACTCTAATTTCTTTTTTAAGTATTATCAATTTTAATTTCTTTCTTAATAACATTTACCACTTAAAAAATCACACTAACTTTCTTAAACAAAAAAAATCAAATCCATTTCTGAATTTGATATTTATCATAATGCTCGAAAGCTCGAGCAGATCTTTTCATGGAGCAAATGACGGGAATCGAACCCGCATCACAGCCTTGGCAAGGCCGTATTCTAACCATTGAACCACATCTGCATCACACATATACCATTATATAGAAAAAAGATTTAAAAATCAACCATTTTTTATAAAAAAAGTTAAAAAAATAGTGTATAATTGAAACAGGTGATGAAAAATGTTCGAAAATTTAAGTGATAGATTACAAAATGTTATGCATAAAATCAAAGGCTATGGTAAAATAACCGAAGAAAATATTTCTGATATGATGCGTGAAATAAGATTATCTTTACTAGAAGCTGATGTTAACTATAAAGTTGTTAAAGAGTTTACCAATACTGTTAAAGAAAAAGCTCTAGGTGAAGAAGTCAACAAAAGCTTATCTCCTGGTGAAGCCTTCGTTAAAATCGTTAAAGATGAATTAACCGAATTACTAGGAGGCGAAAGTGCTCCTTTAACAATCGATAAAAATCCTACAATTACCATGCTTGTAGGTCTTCAAGGTTCAGGTAAAACAACAACAATTGGAAAACTAGCTAATCATTTAAGAAAAAAACACAAGAAAAAACCTCTTTTAGTAGCGTGTGATATTTACAGGCCTGCAGCCATCGATCAATTAATTCAAATCGGTAAAGAATTAGGTATCGAAGTATATAGTGAAGGAAAGATTGATCCTACCCAAATCGTTACTAACGCTCTAAACCATGCCAAAGAAAATAATTACGATTATATCCTAATCGATACCGCTGGTCGTCTTCATATCGATGAAACCCTAATGGATGAATTAAAGAATATCGTGGAAATATCACATCCTCATGAAGTATTACTTGTCATCGATGCCATGATGGGACAAGATGCCATTAACGTTATCACAGGCTTTAACGATGCCTTACCTCTAACAGGAGTTATCCTAACCAAATTAGATGGTGACACCAGAGGTGGTGTAGCACTATCCGTAAGACATCTTACCAATATTCCTATCAAATTTATTGGTATTAGTGAAAAACTAGATGGACTAGTAGAATTTCATCCTGATCGTATGGCTTCCCGTATCTTAGGTATGGGTGATATCCTAAGCTTAGTTGAAAAAGTCGAAAGCGAAATAGATGAAAAAGAAGCTATGCAAGCCGCTAAAAAAATGGCTAAAGGTAAATTTGATTTAGAAGATTTCTTAACCCAATTAAATCAAATCAAAAAACTAGGTCCCTTAGAAAACATCCTCAAAATGTTACCAGGTGCCAAAAAGATGGGCCTTAACAATGTTAATATTGATCCTAAGAGAATGAGTCACATCGAAGCTATCATCTTATCGATGACACCCGAAGAAAGAAAAGACCCAAGTATCTTAAAAGCATCTCGTAAAGAACGAATAGCTAAAGGTTCAGGAACTACTGTCACGGAAGTAAACCAATTATTAAAGCAATTTGAAGAAATGAAAAAAATGATGAAAATGATGAGTAACAATAATTTTAAACTTCCTTTTTAAAACTAGACATTTGTATTACCTATCTACGCAAAAATAACATAATATAATGTAGATAGGAGGAAAGCATTATGTTATATAACGATGATTTCAGACAAGAAATGCCTTATGACAATGATATTGATATCAACATCACTAATCAAAATGTCAATACTAATATGAATAGTCAAATGGGAGGTTACGAAGGGGCAGCTACGATGTCATCATGCCCAGTTGTTGAACCAGCTCGTGAAAGATGTGTATATCGTAATATCATTCATGAAGTGCCACATGTATGTCCAATCAATACAAGAATAATCAACAATCACATTTATCGTCACACCTATCAACCAAGATATACTTGTAGTGAAGAAAATGTTGTGACTAATCAACAATGTGGATCTTGCTGTCAATTTAGATAGTAAACAAATATTAAATAACTAATAAGCTACTAACCAAAAAAGTTAGTAGTTTTTTTCTTAAAATTAAACAAATTATGATACAATAGTACTAGGTGGTAATATGGACATCAATAATTTATTAAAACAAATAAATCCTAATAGTTATTTATCCGTCGATAATGGCCATGGTATTTTATTAAGTAAAGAAGAAGTAGAAACATTAGCAAAATATCAAATAAATTTCTACGCTTGCCATAATATAAGTGAATTATTAATGTATTTAGAAGAAATAATTGATGAAAATATCACGGATGATGAAGAACTAGAAGCTATTATCACTAAATTACAAGAAATGCACTATTATAATGAAACCCACAAATAAGGAGTGAAAATATGTTTGATCAAAAACTACAAAAACAACGTTCTAATAATATCAGTTGGGACGAATTCTTCATGGGGATTGCCAAACTAGCAGCTATGCGCAGTAAAGACCCCAACACTCAAGTCGGAGCCTGTATCGTCGGTTCTGATAATCGTATCTTATCCATCGGCTATAATGGAACACCCAATGGCATCGAAGATGATAACTTCCCATGGGATAGAGAAGGCGACCCACTTCAAACCAAATATCTTTATGTATGCCATGGTGAAATGAATGCTATTTTAAATTATCGTGGTAGTCGCAAAGAATTAGAAAATGCCAAAATATATGTTGATTTATTTCCTTGCAATGAATGTGCCAAGCTAATAATCCAATCAGGAATCAAAGAAGTAATTTATTTATGTGATAAATATGCTGATACTGATGGCGTTAAAGCCTCTAAAGCCATGTTCGATCAAGTTGGTATCAAATACCATATGTTAAAAATTGAAGAAGATCATGATCTAATTTTAACCTTTAACAAAAACATATAGTCAGAATTTTCTAAATAGTTAGTCTTAAATTTCTAAAAATAAATTATCATTTTTTAAAACTAATCGTCCTAAAATACATAATTACCATAAAAAAGTTGTACATTTCTTTAAAAATGTGATATACTATAGTTATCTTGACAGAAGAGTGGCTTAAAAATCCACTCTTTATTATTAGATTAAATGGAGGTATTATGAATATTGAAGAACAAGTAAAAAAATTAGTCGAAGAAGAAGTTACTAACTTAGGCGTAATTATCGACAGTATTGAATATGTTAAAGAAGGAAGTAATAATTATCTACGTATCACTATTGATCGTGATGAACCAGTTGACTTAGACACCTGTGTCGAAGTAACTAATGTAATTAATCCTATTCTAGATAAAAATGAAGACATATTCGAAGATAGTTACATTCTAGAAGTAATGTCAAAAGAAAGAGGTAATCAATAATGGATAAAAAACAAGCTAAAGAATTTATGACAGCACTACATGCCATATGTCAAGAAAAAGGCTTAGACCAAAATTTTGTTGTGGAAACAATGGAACAAGCCATGATGGCAGCATTCAAGAAAAAAACAGGTAATCCTAATGCTCGTTGTACGGTTAATCCTGATACTGGTGATATCAAATTATATTCATTTAAAAACGTTGTTGAAGAAGTAAATAATGATGTTACCGAAATATCTATCGAAGATGCTAAAAAAATCGTTCCCGAAATTGAACTAGGAGAGACCATTGAAAAAGAAGAACCATTAACCGATTTCGGTCGTGTCGCTGCCGGTACTGCTAAACAAGTTGTCGTTCAAAGAGTCAAAGAAGCTGAAAAAACTGCTGTATCAGAAGAATTCAAAGATAAACAAGACGAATTACTAGTTGGTATATTAGAACGTGAAGATACAAAAAATTATTATGTTAACTTAGGACGAGCTCATGGCTTATTACCTAAAAGTGAAATCATTCCGGGTGAAAAGCTAGAAATGGGTTCATCCGTCAAAGTCTACGTATCTAAATTAGATATCAACAACAAAGGAGTCTTTATTCTCCTATCTAGAAAACACTATGGTTTCTTAAAAAGATTATTAGAATTAGAAATCCCTGAACTAAGCGACGGAACCGTTATGTTATATTCTGTTGCTAGAGATGCTGGTAGTCGTAGTAAAATCGCTGTATATACTGATTATGACAATGTTGAACCAGTCGGTGCCATCATCGGTGAAAAAGGATCACGTATTGGTCGCGTTTTAAGCCAAATAAATGGTGAAAAAATTGATGTCGTTTTATATGATAAAGATCCTGTTAAATTTATCCAAAACGCTTTATCACCAGCCAAAAATGTTCGTGTTTTCATTACTGATGAAAAGAAAAAAGAAGCACTTGCCGTCGCCGATGATGATAACTTATCACTAGCTATTGGTAAGAAAGGACAAAATGTTCGTTTAGCTTCTAAACTAACACACTATAAGATAGAAGTAAAAAATAGTAAAGACGTAAGTCTTCAAGAAGAAGGTCAAGATGAATAGAAAAGTACCAATGCGCACTTGTGTTGTTACTAGGGAAAAATATCCCAAACAAGAACTAATTCGCATTGTCAAAAATAATGATAATCAAGTTTTTGTCGATTTAACAGGCAAAAGCAATGGTCGTGGTGCCTACATCAAAAAAGATTTAGATGTCTTAGCCAAGGCCATTAAAACCAAAGTCTTAGAAAAGCATTTAGAAACACCAATCGATAACACCATATATGAGGAGTTGAAAGAAATTATCGAAAATAAATAAAACCTAGGAGGTGGTTAATATGATGAGTGTATTAGAATATGCTAATGATGTTAATAAACCAATTGAAGAAATAACCAAATTATGTCAAAAATTAAACATAGCTATCGAAGATGAAAATACCATGTTAGATGATGATGCTATTATCATGTTAGATAATGAAATAGCTAATCTAACCAGTGAGGATAATCTAGACAATATTGATGAAGACGACGAAGAAATGCCTCAAAGTGAAGATGATATCACAGATAGCTATGAAGAAGAACTAGAAGAAGTCACACCCGTAAATACCAAGAAAAAGCACAAATCTAATTCTCCTAAAACAAACAATGAAGATTTCAAATCAAAACGTAAAAATATGTATAAAAACAAAGAAAAATTACAATCAAATGCCGTTCAAGATGATGATAGTATTGTTCTCTATAAAGAAAACATGACCGTCTCAGAACTTGCACAAGTCCTAAAAATAAATGCTGTTGAAATTATTAAAAAACTAATGGGTTTAGGCATGATGACTAATTTAAACACATCACTAGATTTTGATACAGCTTCCCTTATCGCTTCTGAGTATAAGAAAGAATTAAAAAAAGAAGAAACCAGAAGTGAAGTCAATTTTGAAGAATTAGAAATGAATGATCGTCCTGAAGATTTAGTACCAAGAGCTCCTGTTATAACCATTATGGGGCATGTTGATCATGGTAAAACGACTCTTTTAGACACGATCAGAAAAACAAATGTTGCCGAAGGTGAAGCCGGTGGCATAACTCAAGCTATTGGAGCCTACCAAATTAATCACAATGGTCGCAAATTAACATTTATCGATACTCCTGGCCATGCTGCATTCACTGAAATGCGTGCTCGTGGTGCTAGTATTACCGATATTGTTATCATTATTGTGGCTGCTGATGATGGTGTCATGCCTCAAACCAAAGAGGCTATCGATCATGCCAAAGCGGCTGGTGTTCCTATCATCGTCGCAGTAAATAAAATGGATAAACCAGACGCCAACCCCGAAAAAGTATTAAACGAAATGGCTGCTTATGGTCTAACTCCAGAAGTATGGGGTGGCGATACCATGTTTGTAAATATTTCTGCCAAAACGGGCATGGGACTAGATGATTTATTAGAAAGAATTTTACTAATCAGTGAATTAGAAGAATTAAAAGCCAATCCTAATCGTTATGCTAGTGGTACAGTATTAGAATCAAAACTAGATAAACAAGAAGGTGTCATTGCAACCCTCTTAATTCAAAATGGAACTCTTCGTTTAGGAGATGCCATCGTCGCTGGAACTGCCTATGGCAAAGTAAGAACTCTAAAAAATGATAAAGGTGAAAATCTTGTTGAAGCTGGACCTGCCACTCCAGTATCAATAACAGGATTAAGTGCTAGTCCATCAGCAGGCGATAAATTCATGGTTTTCGAAAACGAGAAAAAAGCTCATAGTATCGCTAACGAAAGAGCCAATATCGAAAAAGAGAAAAACAATCATCCACAGACTGCTGTAAGTTTAGATGAACTCTTTAATCGTATTTCCAGTGGTACTAAAGAAATCAATATCATCTTAAAAGCTGACGTCAAAGGAAGCGAAGAAGCTGTTAAAAACTCATTACTAAAAATAAATGTAGAAGGCGTTAAAGTCAATATCATCCGAAGTGGAATAGGAGCCATTTCTGAAGGTGATATCGTTCTAGCTTCAGCTTCTAATGCCATTATCATTGGTTTTAATATCAGACCAAACAATAAAATAATTGAATTAGCTAAAGAAAAAAATGTTGATATTAGGTTATATAATATCATCTATAAAGTAGTAGAAGATATGGAAGCCGCTATGAAAGGAAAACTAGATCCTGAATACGAAGAAAAAGTATTAGGTCAAGCCGAAGTACGTAAAATCTTTAAATTCTCTAAAGTTGGTACTATCGCTGGATCATATGTCATAAGTGGTATTATCAGACGTGATGCTAAAGCTCGTATTATTAGAGATGATGTTGTCATATATGATGGCAATATCAACAGTTTAGCTCGTGAAAAAGACCAAGTCAAAGAAGTAAAGCAAGGACTAGAATGTGGTATAACCGTTGAAAACTTTAATGATATTAAAGAACAAGATGTCATCGAAGCTTATGAAGTTGTTGAAATAAAAAAATAGAATATCATATTAGAAACTACTAAAAAAGTAGTTTTTTTTCTTTAAATCCATTTTCCTAAAATAATAATTATGTTAAAATAAAAATAAGAAGGGTAGGTAATAAAAATGAATGAAGAAAATAATACACCAGAAGAAATAATTATCATAAATAATTTTTCCACTAAAGAAACAGAACAAGAGAAACTAAAAAAATTAATTCAAGAATACGAAGATGACTTTGAATATCAAATTAAACAAAGAGGTATAGATTATTATCATCATGATCATGTTCATAATTTAATAAAGGCTAACAATTGTTTCAAAGCAACAGTTATAGGAAATGAAATATATCAAGTTAAGATTGAATATGATTTAGATGATGAATGGATTGATTATTACTGTGATTGTCCTTATGAATATCCATGTAAGCACATCTATGCAACTATGCTAGCTATTAAAGATAACAAATACCAAACATTAAATCTAAAACCAATCATTCCTAAACAAGAATTAACTCTATCTGAACTGCTAGACCAAATACCAGCATCAGAACTAAAAACATATATCTTAAGCGAGCAAGGTAATAAGACATTTACCATTAACTATGATAAACTATCTCAAGATTTTATCAAATACATGCCAAGTCAAACCTATGAATATTACTATAACGAAATTTATAATAACTTCTTAACTAACAATTACCATCCTTTTTCTCTAAAACAATATTTAGATAAAATCCAAAAACTAGTATTAAATCAAAAGTACGAAGAAGCTTTCTATATATGTCAAGCTATTATCGAAGTATCTCACGATACTGAAACATTGAATAATAGTGAATTATTAGAAATTTTCCCACATCTAGGAATGAACTTAAGAATTATCTTTAGAAAAGCAGATGATAATCTAGAACGAATCATTAGTGAATGGTTTGTTAATCTAATAAAAAATAATTTCTATCAAAACTTATATTTAGAAGATATAATTTTAACTATAACCAATATAAATTAGAGGGTGTAAAAAAAAATCCGGGGCAATTTGATACAATTTTATGATATACTATCATTATAGAATAGAGGTAGTATATGA